>JALNXY010000053.1 GCA_023230105.1 Verrucomicrobiota bacterium | reverse complement strand
AATTCATGGATATGTTGGTCGAACGCATCGAGAGCATCATGACCGAGCCGATCGATATTTATGCGAACCCGACTTTCCTGCCGCCGGCTCTGGCCAAAGATTATGAAACGCTCTGGACCGATGCGCGCATGGACCGCGTCGTCGCCGCTGCCAAAAAGAATAACGTCGCCATTGAAATTAACAGCAACCTGAAACTCCCCGGTTTGCGCTTCATCAAAAAGGCAAAGGCCGCCGGACTCAAGTTCACCCTGGGCACCAATAATGCTTCTCCGGACTTGGGTGATCACCTGGGCTATGCTCTGGAAGTGATCGAAAAATGCGGGTTAACCCCAGAGGATATGTGGATGCCGGGTAAATTCCCTGCTCCCCGCAAGTAACAACATTTCACAACAACGACCGAGACGATTATAATGTTCAAAAGATTCAGCAATAAAAAAACGGTTCTCTTTGCAGCGGCAGTTTTAGCCTCCCTATTTTTCTCCACCGGAGAGAGTCAAGCCGGTTTGAAAGAGGTTTTCTCTCACCCCGATAAAGAATACCGTCCGCTTCCTCTCTGGCATCTCAATGGGCATCTGACGCCCGAGATTATTGAAGAGCAGATGACCCGCGCCGTCCAAGAAAGCGGCTTTGGCGGATTCTGCCTCCTGCCGGTGAAGAACACGACTCCGACCTACCTGACGGAGGAATACTTTGAACGTTATGGACAGATGCTTCAGACGGCCCGGCGCCTGGGCATGAAAATCGTTTTCTATGATGATATCGATTTCCCCACCGGCTCTGCCGGCGGCAAAATGGCTCAGGCCTTTCCTCACGATACCGTCAAGCAGCTCAATAAAATAGAGCGGCTCGTTACGGGTCCGGCCTCACTGGAGGAACGGGCGCCGGAGGGTGCCCTCATGGCGGTCGTGGCGATGAACACGGAGACTCTGGAGCGAATCGATCTCACAGGAAACGTCGCCAACGGTAAGCTCTTCTGGAGCGCGCCGCAGGGCACCTGGAAATTGATGTATTTCACCTGCGTGCCCAGCGGCAGAAACCTCGTCGACTTCATGGACGCGGGCTCGGTGCAGAAATTCCTCTCGCTCACTTATGATGAAAGTTATCGGAGATTTTCCGAGTATTTCGGCGAGACGATTTTCATGTCCTTCTTTGACGATGTCGCTTTCCCGCAAACCGGCGGCAACGGCGGCTACCGGATGTGGACACCTTCCTACAACGACGCCTTTATCGAGAAGCACGGCTACAGTCCCACCTCTTACTACCCTGCCCTCTGGTACGACATCGGACCTGAGACAGCCACCGCGCGAATTGCGCTGCATCGTGTCCGGGCTGATATGCTGGCCGATAACTGGGTGAAGCCGATCGCCGACTGGGCCGCCAAGCACGGGATCGTCTCCATCGGCCACCCGATGGATAACTACAACCCGCAGGCGGTGAACTGCTCGGGCGATAACCTGAAATTCTATGAGCACATGGATTATCCGCTCATGGATTCCATTCACTACTACGGGCAGGGACGCGACGGCTTTAAACAAATCGGCTCGGCGGCCTATAACTACGATAAACCGGTAACCGTGGTGGAAATTTACGGCAATTATCCCGATGCTTCCGTGGATGCGGCCATGCTCTACCGCAGCGGCATGGAGCTCTTTATCCGCGGTGCCAATTTCTTCCTGCCTCACGGGCTCTGGCTTGATGAGAAGTCGGTCTACATTCCCCCGGAAATTTCCTGGCGCAATCCGCGCCTGGGTCCCGCGCTGCCGCATTACAACACCTGGGCCGCACGCATCAGCATGATGCTTCAGGGCGGACGCCACGTTGCCGATATCGGCATCCTCTACCCCATCGCCTCGCTCCAGGCAAATTACCGCATGGATGAGCCGCAGAAAATGGGGTCCCGCTTCGGGCTCTATACCTATCCCGAATGCGATTTCCAGGTACTGAGTCGCTACCTCGTGGAGGAGGTGCGCCGCGATTTCACCTTTGTGCATCCGGAAGTGCTGGACGGAAAATGCGAGGTCCGAGGCGATACGCTCCACATGAACAACCGTGTGAATTATGAAGATTATAAGGTTTTCATGATCCCCGGAGGCAATACGATTCACTGGAGCAATTTGCAGAAAATTCAGCAATTCTATGAATCGGGCGGAACGGTAATTGCCACGACTCAACTGCCCTCTTTCTCTGCCGAGCCGGGACACGACGCCGATGTGCAGCGAACGATTCTCTCCATCTTCGGAGGCGATGCCCTCAGCCAGCCCGCTAAAGAGAACACACAGCACCACCTGAAAATTGAGGTCTCGGGAAAAACTATCCGGACCTATCTGGATGGAACACTGATCGACACCACTCAGGATGAGAGCTTCAGCGCCGGGAGTATCGGCTTCCGCCAGGCCACCCGTGAACGGGCCCGCTTTGATAACCTCAAAGTCACTGCGGCCGATGGGAGCATTCTTTTCCGCGACGATTTCTCTCAGGGGCTTGAACAGTGGGAAAATCCCGACGCCAACACGAATATCGAAGACGGGGAACTTCATGTTTTTGAAAACCAGCTCTTGCTCGCCAAGGACGGAAAAAAATGGAAAGACTACGCGATTGAATGCGATTTTGACTCAGGCAGCAGCGTGGCAGGCATCACCTTCCGTGCCGCGGATACCCAGAACTCCTACATGTGGCAGATATCCACCCACACACGGACTCTGGCTCCTCACAAAAAAGTCAACGGCTCCTGGCAGAAGTTGAAATCGGTTCAATTTGGAGACTCAACCTCGGACGCCGTCGCGCAGGTGACTCCCTATACGCGCATGAGCCACCCCAGCGGTGGAAAAGCCTTTTTCATGCCTCAGCCGACCGTGGCGACTCTGCGGCAAATTCTCGATTCGGCCCTTGCCTCGCCCGATGTCAGCTTCCCGGCCGATTTGCGCGCGGGCTCTCCCGGCGGCATGGGGATGCTCTCCTACCTGCACAAGGTGAAGGAGAATCGTCACCTCTGGTTCGTGGCCAATTCCACCGATGAACCGATCACGGCTCCCATCACGCTGGCAGGCAAACACACGCCGGAAATCTGGGATCCCTCCAACGGTCAGATCGAAAAAATTGGGTTCACCCATTTCGAAAAAGAGGGCTCGATCTTTACGGAGGTGCGCCTGGTCCTGCCTCCGGTGAGCGCACTCTTCCTGGTGAGCCCCGCATCCCAAGAATAACACGTTACAATAAAAGACATGATGAAGTGCATCGTTACGGCCGGCCCGACGTTTGAATCCCTCGACGACGTCAGGCGCCTGACCAATTTCTCCACAGGGAGGCTGGGCAGCTGCCTGGCCGATTATCTGCAGGAGCGGATGCCGCATGCCCGGACTTACCTCCTGAGAGGATTGGCCTCAACGTTTCAGGCGGCAGGCACACTGGAGGTTCAGAGCTTCAGCACTCCATCGGATCTACTCGAGAAATTGCGCTCTCTGGCGACCGATCAGCCTTGCGCTATTTTCCACGCCGCGGCGGTGAACGATTTTGGGTTCGGGAAAATCTACGAAAAGCGTGAGGATGGCTCTCTGGAAGAGCTGCACTCGGGCAAATTCTCCAGCCGCAACCAGCGTCCTCTTCTGGCGGAGCTGGTTCCGACACCCAAAATTCTCCCGCAACTCCGGGAGCTTTTCCCCAAGGGTTTCATTGTCGGCTGGAAATACGAAGTGGAGGGAACTCTCCCCGAACTTCTCGTGAAAGCCCGGCGCCAGCTTGAGGAAAGCCGGAGCGATCTATGCGTAATGAACGGCCCGGCCTACGGTCTCGGTTTCGGACTGCTCAGTCCCGACTCTCCTGAGAGCTTCTCAAAAGTCGAAAACATGGAAGCTCTCTTCGAAGCCTTGCGGGAAAAGGCATCCAAACACTTTTGCCCTTGATTTTAAGCTGATTGCAGATAGATTAGAGACTGCGGTGTAATATGGAGTACATCAGAGATTGCTTGGCTTGTGTCGGGTCCATTTTCCCGATGGTTAATCCGTTCAGTACGGTGCCCATTTTTTTATCTCTCACGATCCGCATGACGGTGGAGGAGAGAGTAAAACTGGGCGATAGAGCCTGTCGGAATGCCACAATTATTATGTTGGTCGCTCTTTTTCTGGGGACTCTTTTCCTGCACTTCTTTAACATCTCGGTGTCTTCATTGAGGGTCGCCGGCGGCCTGGTGGTCTCTTTTCTGGGCTTCAGCATGCTTTTCCCTTCATCCGCACCGACCGGAATTGATCCCAGTTCTGCCAGTCAATCGGGCGTCAACTATGCCGTCATCCCGCTGGCTTTCCCCAACATGGCCGGAGCCGGAACTCTGGCGACCATTATGACCATCTCGGCCATCAATGCTTCCAAGGAGAGTTGGTCAGAGAGAATCTACAGCTACACCGCTTCTTCGCTGGCTATCATCATTGTGGGCGTGCTCTGCCTCCTGGTCTTGAGGATTTCCAACCGGATTAAAAAATTCCTCGGGCCCGAGGGTATCGACGCCATGACGCGCATCATGGGCCTCATCATGGTCTGTATCGGCGTGCAGTTTATCGCGACGGGTGTGGGTGAATTCAAGATCGTGCATGACCTGAAATACAGTCAGCCTATTTCAGTCCAACAGATCCAGAGCACTCCAAACCCGACTGTAACCCCTCTTGTGCCGATCGACATGATAAAAACAACTCAGAAAAAAGAGGAAATATCAGAAGCGCCACAGAGTGCTCCTGAGGAATCCGAAACCATGAAAAACGCAGACAATCCGCAATGAAGAAGAGCAAAGGGACCGTCCTTATCGGCCTGAGCGGCGGATTGGATTCAAGCATCGCGGCCTGGCTTCTCAAGGAAGAAGGCTGGGACGTTGTCGGCGCCACCATGAGCATCTATGACGGCTCTGTTCCGATCCCGGAGTCAGAGCGCTCCGGCTGCTTCGGACCTCGCGAGTCACTCAATATCGAAGCGGCACGCAAGGCAGCCGAGCGGCTCGGCATTCCTCACCTGCGTTTGAATCTGGCAGAAGCATACCGCAAAAACGTCCTCGATTACTTCCGCTCTGAATATCTCTCCGGGCGCACACCCAATCCCTGCATCCACTGCAATCGAACGATGAAATTCGGTCTTCTGCGCGAAGAGGCACGCAGACAGGGAGTCTCCTTTGACCGGTTCGCCACAGGCCACTATGCGCGCGTGAGCTTTAACCCCGCGAGCCAACGCTTTGAGATCGCCCGCGGCATCGACCCCACCAAAGACCAATCCTATTTTA
>JALNXY010000035.1 GCA_023230105.1 Verrucomicrobiota bacterium | reverse complement strand
ATCCGTTGCCGCTGCATCGCGGATTTCGGTGAAGAGCAGCTTGTAACCACGATACCACTCAGTAGTATCAACGCTCACTTCAGGGCTCCAGGTCGAACGAGCCTCGGGTGTCTGCAGAGAACCTTCACCCAGAAGAACCCAAGTTTCATTGGTTCCGGCGCTGTTGTCGGCGCTCTGCTGGAAATCAAGCGTACCGAAAAGCTGATAGGCCATCGGGTCGCAGGAAGGACGGTTGGTAAAGGTATAAATATTAAAGCTCTCGAGCTTGGTCAAACCGGCCGCGGGCCAGATCGCCAAACCGACATTGGTCTTGGCAAAGTTCGCATAACGGTTGACATAGTTCAAGTCAATGGCGTTGGCAGGAGGACTTCCGTTCCAGTCGGTCGTGTCATAACGGGAATCGGTGCCGACCGGCAGCTGAATCGCGATGGTCGCATCATAATCCATTGTGCTCAAAATACCCCAATCCACATCCGGATTCGGATTGGCAACTTCAAAGAACTGGACATCGCCTATCTGCATGCTGACTCCCGTGCCTTTCAGCGTCGGAAATATCATGCGGTAGGAGGTGTACTTGACTTCGTTTTCAAAAGAGTAGTACTCACTCGCCGTCAGACGTTCTTCAGGCAGACTCAAAGTACCCGAAGAGATCAGAGTCCACTCCTCCTGATCCCCAAAGCTGTTATCCGTACTCTTGATCTCTTCGTTGGTACCGTAGAGCTCATAGGTAGCCGGATCACGCTCGGGTGAGTCGTTAGCAGTGTTAAACTGCATACTCTTTATCACCGTCTCCCCGTAAATGGGGGTGATGATAAAGCCCGTATAAATTTGACCACCATTGAGATATTTCGTGTAGGGGTTCTGATCGGTCAGGTAACCGGGGGCCTCATCAGCCGGGTAGTTACTGTTATTCTTCACTTTTCCGCCGACGGCGATGGCGTTATCGGCAGAGCTCAGCAGCTTCGTCGCTGCAAGCGAAGAACTGGCCGAAACCGCAACGCATACAGCAAGAGCTGTCAGTAGATATTTTTTATTCATAATTTGTTCCGTTTGTAGTGTGTGCCACAGATAGCGTATACAAACCACAATATAGTTTATTAGCTTCTTTCGCTGACGACAAAGAACCAAACCTCATAGGTTCCTCAAAATCCTCGTCGCCAGCCAAACGTGCGTGATTATCGCGTCTGCTGCCTTTTTTGTCAACGAAATATCCTGATTCCGGAAATAATCAGCAAATAAAAAAATGCCTCGAGAGATGTCTTGAAAACAATTGAGAATTTTTGGTTTTTTCCTGAAAGATTCAAGAGTAGTTTTTGGAAGAAACTGCTCTTTTCTGTTCACTGTCGGTCAGATAATATCTCAATGCCCCCAAGGCGCCTCTCAAAGCTTCTTCTATTCCTCCTTTACAACACGCGGCCGCTGACAAACCGGTTGAGCTCAGAGATCGGTATCCTGAGCATCCGGTAACGGCTCCCGGGCGTCGCCAGGTTCACCGCCCGCAATTGGCCCGCATCAATCAGGTTCGAGATATGCATCATGCTCACGCCCAGCAACCGGGCGGCCTCCTTGCGTTTGAGCAGCACCGGCTTCTCCGGCGGTTGCTTGGTATTTTCCCGGAGCTCGGTTTTCCCGGATAAATTTGAATCATTCATGTTCTTTTCCTCCCTGTTCACTGGCACGGTTAAACCGGTAGCTTTTCTCCGTCGCGGCTCTCCGGGGCGATCCACTCCAAGCCCAGCGCCTCATAGATGTCCTCTTCCTCGGCGGAGCGCAGCTGATGAGCGGCCGTGTAGAGACCCTCGGGCATCAGCGCAGAGCATCCCAGCCGGCGGGCTCTCAGGGAGAGAAGGCCCAGATGCCGCTGCGGCCCCGTCGTCAGAAGCAGCGCGATCCCGAAGCGCTCCGGCGGGACCACCCAGATGCGGACCCGCCCGTAGAGCGTCAGGAGTGAGTAGTGGTAAAGCCCCAGGGCCGCGGAAAACCGGAGCTTTATCCGGGCCGAACCCCGGAACCAGAGAAGCTGATAGCAACGCAGGAATCCAAGTAAGGCGCTTCCATCGAGTGAAGACTCTTTGCCGTTATATCCATGGGGCGTAACGACGAAATCAAGCTCTTCGGAACGCGAAAACGAGGTGCGCCTCGGCAATCGTCGCAATCTGCCGCTCAAGGCGGCGCGCGAACATAACGAATTAAGATGCTCCTTCAAAAAAGCATGGGCAAACTCGGGCAGACTCCGCCGCAGTAGGGCCGCAGTCTGCAAGAAATGCTGGTGTGGCAATTGCTCCGGGGGTGCCTCCCAGATGTAGTCCAGAAGCGAATCGAGTTCCGGATCTTGAAGACCCTCTTCCTGAAGGTCTTCTTCCTTGGGCCTGAAAAGACCGGCAGCCCACGTTCCGGGGTCAAGACAAGTATTCTCTATAGGTTTCATAGCATTTATCTCCTTTAATGGGTGAAAGTTGCTGCTTCACGAACCACCCGGAAACAGGCAGATTCCCGGAGCAGCGTTGGAAACGTAGCACGGGGAGAGCGGAATCGGCAAGGAATTTTAAGAAATTTTTCTTAAATAGTTTGTAACAATCATTCTATAAATGAGTTACAAATAAGAAATCGAAGAGCCACTGCCCCCGAAGCGCTTTTCTCAGGCTCAAAAAACGTTCTGAAAAAACCTCTTTTTAAGGGCATTTTTTCGGTTGACACCCCCCTCCTGAAAGAGTAGGCTGGGACAGGATTTTTGTATGACAGAAAATTTGGATAGCAATAAACCTACGACACCGCAGCCCGGCACTCCTGCGCCGGCTCCGGGTGCCCCCGAACCGGTTGTAGTTCCGCCTAAGGCGCCGCAGACCAAGAAGGAGACGATTCGCATCAGTCTGCCTCCCAAGCCGGCAGCCCCGGGCAGGCCTTCCGCTCCTGCAGCTCACGCCGGAGCTCCTGCGGCCGCCAAACCGGCAGCTCCCGCCGTCCCTGCAGGAACCGCCCTCAAAATGAGCGGCACTCCCGGTCCCCAGAATCCGACCGCCTCACCCAAACAGCGTGCCGCATCAGCCAAAGCAGCGAGTAGCGCTGCCGGTGGCAAGGTGCAGATGGTAGATCAGGTCCTGGCTATTTTGGTGGCAGTCGCGGCGATCGCCTGCGTGGTGACCTCTTTCATGCTCAATAATCTGGGCAATACCCCCGGGTATTAATCGGTTTTCGAGAGGCCGCGCGCCTCTTTTAAAAACACTCACCCCTTTCCGAGTGAAGCGGGTGGGTGTTTTTTCTATTTCTCCCCTTCCTCAGGCTGGACTCTTTTCATCCGGGTGCGTATTCTTGGACCGTATGAAGATCATTTTATCTGCAATTTTGGCCTTGGGATTCTGGGCAGGTTGTCTGGCTCAATCCCCTGAAATTCCGAAGCTGGACCCCAAGTGGAAACTGGTCTGGAGCGACGAGTTTGAATACACCGGCCTGCCCGATACGAATAAATGGGGCTACGAGGTCGGATATATCCGAAATAAAGAGCTCCAATACTACACCGATTCGCGCCTCAAAAACGCACGGGTGGAAGACGGGAAGCTCGTAATCGAAGCCCACAAAGAATCCTATAAGGGAATGGATTACACCTCCGCCAGCGTCATCAGTCAGAAAAAGGGCGATTGGCTCTACGGCCGGGTCGAAATCCGGGCAAAGCTCCCAGAGGGTAAAGGGATCTGGCCCGCACTCTGGATGCTGCCGACCGATCGGGCTAAGTACGGCTGGCCCAAGGGCGGAGAAATCGACATCATGGAGATGGTAGGTTTTGAACCCAAACGCGTTCACTCCACCGTCCACACTTACGACACCTACGTGAATAAAAAAACGGAGGGCCAGAGCAAATCCATTGAGCTGGAGACTCCGCAGAGCGATTTCCATCTCTATGTGGTGGAGTGGTATCCGGACCGCCTGGATTTCTACGTGGATGCGAAAAAACTCCTCTCTTACCCCAAAAAAGAGGACACACTCGAATTCTGGCCTTTCAGAGAAAAATTCTACCTGATCATGAATATCGCCTACGGCGGCGCCTGGGGTGCCTCCAAGGGAATTGACCCTGAGTGCCTCCCTCAAAGAATGGAGATCGACTACGTCCGGGTTTACGAAGAAAAGAAATAGAGAGATAGAGCCTGTTTTTCAACATGTTCGAAACGGATGGCCCGGGACTGAACACCCCGGGTCATTTTATATCTTCCTTCTCCGCCCCCATTTCGGTGCGCATCTTTTTCGGACATTCTGTAGCACTTTGGCAAGAAATGTGCTAGCCTGTTTCTAATGTCGAGGTTTCAGCTTAATTGGCCGGGATTTGAGAAAACAGACTTCGCAGAGGGACAGATCTTGGAGGTGTGCCTAAAAGAGCTGTTTATATCCCGATTGTTTTGATAGAATTTCGACATTGGAAATAGTATGAAGAGAAGAATCGCTTCCATATTCCTGGCAGGTGCTGGAATGGTTTTTGCGTATAGCGCCCAGAGCAGCGTGATCATTAGTGAGATCATGCATCATCCGCAAAGTGACAATAATGCCGAGCAATGGTTTGAGCTCTACAACACGGAGGATTCGTCTGTGGACTTGAGCGGCTGGGTGGTCAGCGAAGGGTGCAATTTTGTGTTTCCTGCCGGGACTAAGATTGGGGCCCGGGATTATATTGTTGTCGCCGCCAATACGGAAATTTTCAGCTCATTATATCCTGAGGCAAATTCAGTCGTCGGGAACTGGTCCGGGAGTATCGGCTCTCATATCCGCCTGACTGATCAATTGGGCAAGACGGTCAATGATGTCAATTTTGCGACCGATGGCGATTGGGCGCAGCGCAGATTGGGCGAGGTCGATAATGGACATCGCGGATGGGAATGGTATTGCGAACATGACGGCCTGGGAAAATCTCTGGAGCTGGTAAATCGTGCGTTCTCCAACGAGTATGCTTTGAATTGGGCCGATAGCACGGCAGCCGGAGGAACTCCCGGCAAAGTAAATTCCACCGATACGGATAACGCCGCCCCCATCATCATCGAGGTTGCACACCGCCCTATCCTGCCAAGCCCGAATGATCCGGTTACGATTACGGCGGCGGTTCTGGATGAAGATTTGAGCGGCGTCCAGACGACATTATTCTGGCGCGTGGATGGGCAATCCGAATTTCAATCCTTGCCGATGAGTGATGATGGATTGCACGGAGATGGATTGGCCAATGATGGGGTGTATGCAGCCTCATTGGCACCGCTTGCTCAAGGCACGATCGTTGAGTTTTGGATTCAGTCGATAGATCTCCAGGAAAATAAACGGGTTTACCCAAATGTGATCCTGCCGACGGATTCAGCGCGGACGGCTAATCTCCTCTACCAGGTGGATGGAAATTCCTATGAGGGACCCAATCCTCGCTATTACATCATTATGCGGGAGATCGAACGGGCGGAACTTCAGCAGCTTGGCTCTAGATCTCCGGATGCGATGAGTGACGCAAAAATGAATGCGACCTGGATCAGCAGGGACGGCATAGATAATAATGGCAAAATCCAATACAGGTATAATGCCGGCGTCAGAAACCGGGGCAACGGCACGCGAACCGACAGGCCGCATAATTATCACGTGGAGATCCCTTCCGACCGCAGATGGAAAGAGATGGAGGGGATTAATGTGAATGCGCGATATTCTTTCAGTCAGGTGTTGGGCAGCGCGATTTTCCAAAAAGCGGGAGTCCTCTGCGCCAATTCAAAATTTGTCGAGTTGCGCGTAAACAGCACCAATCTCATGGGCCCGGGTATCGGAATCTCTTACGGTTTATATGCCGCCAATGAGCAGTACAACAACAGGCTCGTCAAACGCCATTGGCCTGATGATTCCGAGGGCAATCTCTATCGGGGTTATGGTTATAAAGCGGATTTTTCGTGGCATGGAGACGATTTTTTATCCAGTGACTCTTATACTACCTATTACTTCAAAGAGAATAATATGCGTGAAAAAGATTACTCGGATCTGATTTCTCTCTGCGGAGTGCTGAGCGTCATCCCGGAGTATTCGACGGATGAAACCTACGCCAGCCGGGTCCGCGAGGTGCTCGATGTCGAAGAGTGGATGCGCTACATGGCCGCCAATACCTTGCTGCGTAATGACGAAACATGCCTCGCAAATGGCACCGGGGATGATTACGGTTTATATCGGGGTGTCAACGATCCTCGTTTTCGCGTGATCGCCTACGACTCGGATTCCCTCATGGGATGGGGCCAGCACGAATCACTTTCCGAAACAGGAATCTGGTCCATGACAAACCTTGTTTCCTTAAATCGTTTCATGAAGAATCCCGAGTTTACCCCTATCTACCTCAATTATCTGAAAACATTCTCGGAGACTCTTTTTTCTCCCGAGCAGATGAATCCGTTTTTGGATCAAGTTCTCGGTGGGCAGATTCCTCAGGATGCGATCACGAAGATGAAAAGGTTTAATTCAAACCAGGTTCATTATGTGCTTGGGCAGTTCTCTCAAAAGCTGACTCTGGAAAGCTCTTTTGCAACCAATAACGGTTTCCTCTATACCACCACTCCCAGGATATCGCTCAACGGAAAAGGCGACGGCACCAGGACAAGAAATGTTTTCGTGAATGAGATGCAGTCTCTCTGGACGCCCTGGAAGTGCGAGTGGAAGCAGGACGATATCACCTTGAACCCCGGTATGAATAAATTCATTATCCGCGCGTTTGACCTCAATAATAGGGAGATTGAAAGAAAGACCATTGATATCTGGTACGACACTTCCTCTGTCCAGCAACGGGGAGGAACTTTGCAAGGCAATACGGTTTGGACTTCAGCCGAGGGACCGTATCGGGTCACCTCCAGCATAACAGTTCCTGCCGGCGTTACACTGCGAATCGAAGCCGGGACAACCGTCTACATGAATCCGGGCTTTGACCTGATTGTCCAGGATGGCGGAATCTTGAAGGTCGAAGGCGAGAAAGGTAAAATGGTTTCCTTCCTGTCCGAGCCGGGAGTCACCACCCGTTGGGGCGGCATTAAGATTTATGGTTCGGTCGGTTCACCCGAAACGGTTATCTCGTACGCCTATTTTCATAATAATGCGTCGACCTGTATCGAGGTAGACGGAGGTACACTGAGATTGGAAAATACGATATTTGCCAATAACAGGCGGCCATATCTGAGCGTGGAAAATTCTTCGTTTCTCGTGGATGGCTGCTTCTTTCCCAATGTAGAAGCTGGCTCGACCTTTGAGCCGGTCCACGGAGATAGAGGGCTTAAGCAAGGCGGCCGGGGAATTTTCCGGAATTGTTTTTTCGGCATGCCCAGGGGCTACAATGATACGGTTGATTACACGGGGGGAGACCGCGGCGATTCCGAGGGGCTTGTTCAATTTATCAACAATGTCTTTATTGGCTCCGAAGACGATATGCTGGATTTGGATGGAACCGACGCCTGGGTCGAAGGCAATATCTTTTTGCATGCACATCAGGGACCCTCGACAAGTAACAGCTCATCCGGAGTTTCAGGCGGCGACAGGGGGAATTATGGCACCTCTGAAATCACCATCATTGGCAATATCTTCTATGATTGCGACAGTGCCATCACGGCGAAGATAGGTAATTACTACACGGCGATCGGCAATACGATCGTGCATTCCACCAAAGAAGGCGGAGGCGATTCAGAATCGGGCGTGATTAACATGGCAGACCCTGACGCCGAATACGGCAAGGGATGTTATTTGGAAGGGAATATCATTGTTGATATCGAACAATTGGTCCGCGATTACGACCCCGCTTTCAGTCTGGTCACTTTTACGAACAATATTCTCTCCATGGCCTGGGATGGCCCCGGTGGAAATAACAGGTTGGTTGATCCCGTTTTCAAACATGTTCCGGTTCTCGAGGAAACATTTTTCGAGAACTTCGATCAGGCGCAAGTCATGTGGGATTGGCTAAGCCTGAGCCCCATTTCTCCTGCGATTAAAACAGGCATCTACGGTGCGGATATGGGAGCGGTTGTCGGACGCGGAATTTATCTGTCGCCCGCACCCAATAAAATCACGAATGAGAAGAGTGCGACATTCCATGTCGGACCCCTCATTATCGAAGAATCTCTGAACCTTCCCGATTTCCCCCTGGGTTCAGGCTTTACGCATTATCGCTGGAGATTGGATGGCGGAGAATGGAGCCAGGAGTATTCGAGCCATACCCCCATCGAGATAAATGACCTGCAGGATGGACCCCATTACGTGGAGGTCATTGGAAAAAGCGATGTCGGCTTTTATCAGAATGACCCCGAATTGTGGGGACCCTTGTGCATCACCCGTTCCGCGACCTGGACCGTCGATTCTCAGTACGATCCGCTCTCAGAGGTCACTGTACGTATCAACGAGATTTCGACGGATGATGGGGTTATCGATGTCTCCGGAAGAAAAATTCACAGCAGGGTCGAGCTTTTTAATTTCGGGACGGCACCGGCGGATCTTTCCGGCATGGGCTTGACCACCTCGCTCGATATTCCTCACTGGTACACCTTCCCCGAGAACACGGTGTTGGGAGCCGGTGAATTCATCGTTCTGGAGGGTGGTTTTTCCAGAGTTGGAGAATATGACTCTCTGGGCTTTGAACTCAAAAAGCACGGAGGAAATCTCTACCTTCATGGGCGTGCAGATCATGGTGGTAAACTGCTCGATAGCGTCTCCTACGGGATTCAGACGGCAAACTATACTTTAGGCAGAATTAATGAATCGGCCTGGACCCTCTGCGTGCCATCCTTCGGTGCGGCTAATGCGCAAGTTCCTCTCAGCTCCGCCGCCGGTTTATGTATCAACGAGTGGATGTGCGACGGGAATTTTATCGCGCCCGAGAGCTTCATCGAGCTCTATAACAGGACCTCTCAGCCCATCAATTTTGGAGGATGTTATCTATCCAATTCCGCCGGCTCACCCATGCACTATCGCGTTCCGGAACTGAGTTTCGTCGCGGCCGGCAGCCGGATACTCTTTTATGCGGATGAGGAAACGCAGCTGGGAGTAGACCATCTCCCCTTCAAACTGAATGCGGAAATGGGAATCATCCTGCTTTCCGATTCCGATTCTAACGTCATTGATCGGGTTCAGTACGGAAGCCAATTCACCAATATTTCTGAGGGACGCTCCCCGGATGGGCATAACAGGATCGTCTCGTTCAGCCAGCCCACACCCGGCTATCCGAATATGGAATCCGGGGGTTATGAAAGTACTGTCGTCGTCTCAGATACCTTCCCGTTGTTAGCCCTGGGAGATCAGTGGCGCTATTATCAGGAGGGCAGCCTCGACGGAATCGACTGGATGAGCACGCAGTTCGATGACTCTCAATGGATGAGCGGCCCCGGGCTCCTGGGTGTAGAAAGTTCCTCCCTACCCTCACCCGGTTTGCAGACTCCGATGACACTCGGCAGATCAACCTACTATTTCAGAACTTCTTTCACGATGGAGAAGAGTCTGACCGATGCCCTATTGGACATCACGACCGTGCTGGATGATGGTGCCGTTATTTATCTGAACGGCGCTCCCATTTACACGAATAGAATGCCTCCGGGCGTTCCCTTATATGAAACATACGCGGACACAGGCGCCGGCAACGCGGACGAGGAGAGTGTCACTTTGAGAGGCATCTCTCTCAATCAGGGAGAAAACGTGATTGCGGCCGAAGTTCACCAGGTCAACAGCGGCAGCACCGATTTCGTTTGGGGTATGGCGCTGACCGCCTCACAACTGACCACCAACATCGTCGCCTCAAGCGCGAGTGTGGTTCAGCTCAATGAAGTGATGTCTCTCGGAGGAGCGGCGGATTATGTCGAATTCTATAATCCCTCGGATTATCCGATCGATTTATCCAACGTCGGTTTCACCGATGACCCGGCGACTCCCTATAAATGGATGTTCCCGACCAATACGCTCCTGAATTCAAAATCATTTCTGAAACTACCCTGTGTGGGCGTGACTCCTTCTCCTACGGAGCTCAGCATCACGATTCCTCTCTCTCCAGAGGGTAAAGGATTGTATCTTTTCAACACGAAGGAGCGCGGCGGCGGATTGATAGATGCGGTTCAATATGGTTTGCAAACTGCCGGCTATTCGATCGGAAGAGCTCCCGATGGAATGGGGCAATGGGCATTGAATGTCCCATCCCCGGGACAATCCAATCAAAAAGCGACATTGGGCGATCCTTCGCTCTTGCGCATCAATGAATGGATGGCTTCCCCGCTGAGTGGAAGTGATTGGCTTGAAATTTTCAATTCCGGTTTATCACCCGTTGCACTGGGCGGACTTTATCTTTCGGATGATCTGCTCAATCCATTCGAGTCACCCATTGCGCCGCTCTCATTTATCGGAAGCGTGGAATCGGGGTTTGCCCTTTTCTACGCGACCGGAGAAATTACGGCCGGAAAAAATCATGCAGGTTTTGCCCTGAAAAAAACGGGTGAATCCCTCGGCCTCTTTTCCCCAATCGGTGTGTTGCTCGATAACGTTGTTTTCGGCCCGCAGACTCAGGGAGTTTCCGAGGGACGTTTACCCGATGGCGATGCTGGAATCGTCTCTTTCCCGACGACCGCTTCCCCAGATAGCAGCAATTATCTGCCCCCGGTGGATGTCGTCACGATTACGGAATATGAAATGAGAGCGGATGCTTTCGTCATCCAATTGAACGATCTTGCAGGGACCTACAATGTGCAGGCGACCACCTCGCTGGCCGAGCCCATTATCTGGGAAGAGGTCGAGGCTCTGAAAGTGGGCAATCAACTGATCATCATGCGCGCCGACTATCCTCAATTCCTCGAACCGCAAGAGAGTCTGTATTTCAGAATTTATCGATAATGCCTTCCCCATCCGGATTCCACCTCTTCAACTGGGTAGTGCCACTACCCAGTTCATTTCCACCTCGCCTCAAAATGAACGCACCGAAAAAGGGAAGAACCACGGATGAACACAGATGGACACAGATTTGTGAGGTGCGTTCTATGACGAATGGTGTAATTCGCTGAAGTGTTTGTTGCTTTGAACTGAGTTTCGCAGACCTTCCTCGCACGGCATCTTGAACCACCCAACCCAAAGCATCCGTGTTTATCCGTGTCTATCCGTGGTGCTCTGTTCCTTCTTCCTTTGTGTGCATTCGTGTCTATTCGTGGTGACAAAAGAGCCAAAAACATCGTTGCGTCTTCGGCTCTGTTTTGTTTTAGTAAAACTTAAGGTCCGTTTAGATCTCCTGCAACTTGAAGAATCTTCCGTTGCCTTCGACTGGGAACAGCATATCCTTTTCTTCCTCCTCGGCGATGAAGGACTCTCGGACCGGTGTCCAGTTGATGCAATCAACCGAGCTCCAGAGCCGGTATTCCTTCCCGAGAATCAGATGCATCGTTATTTTCACCTCCACGTTTGGAATGGATACGCTGATTTCCAGACCGGTATAACTCAATGGGCTTCCGATCAAAATAACGGCCTCTCCCGAATAGTTGGAACCGGCGCTATCAATGATGATCTGAGTAACGACACTCTCTTCAATAATGCAATGCCCGGTAGCGCCTGAGCCTGTTTCATCCGTAATGACGATATGGGGTGCCTCGGTATAGCCCCAGCCTCCATCGATAATGTTCACCCCCACAACAACGCCATCCTCAATCACAAGCGTCGCTGTGGCACGGCGAGGTTGCGCCAGAGTGAGTTTGGCCGCGTTACTTGGCGCCTCTCCCAGTTCATTGGAAACGACCACGGTGTAGCTCCCCAGGTCTTCTGCGCTCACATGCTCAATGGTGTAACTTGCCCCTGTGGCACCTTCAATTGCAACGCCCTCTTTATACCACTGATAGCTCAGAGGCTCAGCACCCACCGCAACGACATTGAAGGTGGCTGAATCACCCTCCTTTACGGCCTGGCTCTTCGGTTGCTCCGTAATCTCCGGAGCCGATACCCATAGAACTGTCGGTCTGCCACTCCAGGGATTTGTCCACCCCGTAGTGCCCGGCATGTAATAGATAACCGAAGGAGCACCAAAAGCATTTCCTTCCGGCAATTCCGGTGCATTTCCTCTGAAGTAGACGCCCGTCAGGCCGCTGCAAAACATGAACGCACTACCTCCGATGCTGGTCACGCTATCGGGGATTTCTATGCTTGTCAACTTGCTGCAAGAGGCGAACGCATAACTTCCAATTTGGGTAACCCCATCGGGAATCGTGATACTCGTCAGTCCGCTGCAATAGAAGAACGTATTATTTCCAATGCGGGTGACACCCTCAGGGATCGTGATACTCGTCAGGCGGCGGCAATAAGAGAACACGCCATCTCCGATACTGGTAACGCTGTCGGGAATTGTAATACTCGTCAGGCTGCTGCAAAAGAAGAACGCAGCATCTCCGATACTTGTGACGCTGTCGGGGATCGTGATGCTCGTCAGGCCGCTGCAAGAGGTGAACGCGTAATCTCCAATGCTGACCACGCTATTGGGGATTTCTATGCTTGCCAACTTGCTGCAACTGCCGAACGCCCAATCTCCAATGTGGGTCACGCTGTTGGGAATCGTGATACTCGTCAGGACGCTGCAACCCTCGAAGGCCTGAGTCCCGATACGGGTCACTGTACCGGGTATAGAATACTCCGTAGCTGTATTTCCTTTGGAATAACGAACCAACATCTTTCCCCCTATGCTGAAGAGAATGGGAGGCAGTTGTTCACAACCGCTAAACGCATCATATCCAATGTGGGTCACGCTATCGGGGATCGTGATGCTTGTCAACTTGTTGCAATTGTTGAACGCATCACCTCCGATGCTGGTCACGCTATCGCCTATCACCACACTCGTCAGGCTCCAGCAATAATAGAACACACCCTCTCCAATGCCGGCGACGCTATTGGGAATCGTGATGCTTGTCAGATCGCTACAGCCCGAGAACGTCCAGTCTCCAATATCGGTGACTCCATTGGGAAGCGTGATATTCGTCAGCATGTCGCAAGAGGAGAACGCCTCATCTCCGATGTTGGTGACACTGTCGGGGATGATGATGCTCGTCAGCCAGGCGCAATCAGAGAACGCCCCTGCTCCAATGCTGATCACCCCATTTGGGATCGTATAGATCCCGGTTTTATAGCGGGGAGATAGAATCAGCAATGTTTTATCTTTATTGAAAAGCACTCCTTCCAGGCTGCTGAAATTGGAATTATTTTCCCCAACCACGATCTCGTTCAGACTATTGCAATTATAGAACGCCCTTTCTCCAATGCTGGCGACGCCATCGCCTAGCTCCAAACGCGTCAGGTCGATGCAAGAGACGAACGCCTCAGCTCCAATGCTGATCACGCTATTGGGGATCGTGATACTCGTCAAGCTTGTGCAAAGGGCGAACGCCCCATCTCCGATGCGGGTGACGCTGCCAGGAACCGTATAGGTTTCGGCTTTGGCGCTGGGAAATTGAATCAGTGTTGTATAATCTTTATTAAAAAGCACTCCTTCAAAACTGCTGAAATTGGGATTATTTTTCCCAACCGCTATCTCGGTCAGGCTCGAGCAACCGTGGAACACCCCATATCCGATGACGGTAACGCTGTCAGGAATCGTGATGCTCGGCAGGCTGTAGCAAGTGCTGAACGCCTCATCTCCAATGACGGCGACGCTATCTCCTATCACCACACTCGTCAGGCTTTCGCAATCATAGAACGTCATGGCGCCGATGCCGGTGACACTATTGGGGATGATGATGCTCGTCAGCCAGCCGCAATTGCTGAACGCCTCATCTCCAATGTTGGCGACGCCATTGCCTATCACCAGACTCGTCATGCTGTAGCAATTGTAGAACGCCCCAGCACCGATGGCGGCGACACTACCGGGAATCGTGATGCCTGTCAGATCGCTGCAGTCTGAGAATGCATCATCCGGAATAAGGGTGACTGAGTAGTTGATACCTCCGTTAGCGACAGAGGCGGGAATTTCAATATTACCAAGTATACTATTGTAAGTAGCTTTAACAGAAACTGTCCCCGTTTGGGTGGCGTGTTCTTCCGTTAGAACCGTGTATTTCAATTGATCGACCGTGAATGTATCACCGACTGCGGCATGCGCCTTCGGCAAAACCAGGAGCGATGCCAGAAGGATGAATGACGCAATGAAGCGCGACACGGCACAGGAAGAGGATAATTTTTCTGTCTTCATATTTTTACCTTTTACTTTCTATAAACCCCAGGACACGTTACGCCCCCAGTATAAATTCATCTTCCCATATGTAAAGAAGATTTTGGCTCTGAGATCAGAACCACGAACGAACGCATTGCCTCAAAAAAAGAGCTCCTGTCGACGGCAGCTCTAAGGTTGCCATGACAGGAGCTCTCTTGTGCGGATTTAGCGATTACTGGGACTTAAGCCGGTAATACCGGCCCCCAACGGCTTCCAATACGACTCGGTAGGAGCCGCCCGTTGCCTCCGGAACTTCAGACCAGTTCTTCAGGTCGCTGCTCCACTCCAGCGTACTGGTTTCCGGGAAGTTCAGGGTAAAGGCCTCAAGGGCACCCGTCTCCGGGTTCACCTCGACTTCCGGCGCCACTTCGATCCGGGGTAAATCCGGCTCCGGTGTCCATGTTGCCGTGGCATATCCCTGCCATGGATTCGTCCAGCCGATCATGCCATCCATGTAGTAAATAGTCTCCAATGCGTCGCAACCGTCGAAAACACCAAGTCCCGTGCTCGGAGCATTACCCTTGAAGTATACGTTCGTCAAACTGATGCAATCCTGGAATGCATAATCTCCAATACGGTTCACGCTATCGGGAATAATGATGCTTGTCAGACTGCTGCAAGACCAGAACGCACGACTCCCAATGCTGGTGACGCTGTCGGGAATCGTAATATTGGTCAGATCGCTGTGACCAACGAACGCATCACCTTCAATGCGGGTCACCAAGCATCCTTCAATAATATTGGGAATGGCTACATTCACATTTGTTCCCAGGTAGTCAGTGATGATCGCCGCTCTTCCATCTAACGTATATTCGAAGTCGCTGTCCGGGTCGCCCGTTCTCTCTGTAACAACGTGCAACGTTGCCTGTTTGCTGCTTACGCTTGCATATTCACTACTTATCGTGACCGTATAGGAGCCGCTATCTTCACCTTGAGCGCTCTCAATAGCGAAAAGCGCATCGGTCGCTCCTTCAATAGCGACGCCGTCTTTGTACCATTGATAACTTAATTTAGGGGGGCTGTGGGCTGATACCGCAAATGAAACGTCAATATCTGGTAACACAGTCTGATTTACAGGGCTACCGGTAATAAAGATCTCTTCCTTTTTCAATACGACAGTTGCTTTCGAAGCCCATGGATCAGTCCAGCCGCTGGCGCCTTCCATGCAATAGATGGCACTCAATGCGGTGCAACCGGTGAAAACATCAGATTCCACGCTCGGCGCATCTCCTTCGAAAATGACAAGTACCAGGCTCCAGCAATTTACGAATGCACTCAGACCGATGCTGTTGACGTTTTTAGGAATGACTATACTTGTCAAACTGGTGCAAATTAAGAACGCGCCCATTTCAATACTGGTCACGCCATTGCCAATCACTACACTCCTCAGATTTTGGCACATATAGAATGCACGCGCCCCAATATAGGTTACGGTATCGGGAATAGTGATGCTCTCCAAATTTAGACCGTGATTATAGAAAGCGTTGGCACCAATACTGGAAACCAGACACCCTTCGATGATGTTGGGAATTGCCACATTCGCATTCGTTCCCAAGTAGCCGGTGATGGTAGCCACTCCGCCGTTTAACGTATACTTGAAGTCGCTGTCCGGATCGCCCGTTCTTTTCGTGATAACGTCCAGGGTTGCCTCTCTGCTGACGTTTGTATATTCATTACTTATCGTAACCGCATAGGAGCCGCTGTCCGCACCTTGAGCACTTTCAATAAAGTAAATCGGTGTGGTTGCTCCTTCAATGGCGGTGCCATCCAGGTACCATTGGTAACTTAAATCAGAAAGGCTGAAGGCCGACACCTCCAATGAGACATTGGCGTTTGTCAAAACCATCTAATCCACGGGCGCGCTTAAAATGAAGATATCTTCCTGCTTCAGGGCGGCCGTTGCTTTATTACTCCATGGATTTGTCCAGCCGCTGGTGCCTTCCACGTAATAAATAGTTTCCAATGCGGGGCAACCGTTGAAAACATCACTACCCATGGTCGGTGCATCGCCCATGAAGTACACATTCGCCAGTTTGCTGCAATTGGAGAAAACATGATTGCCAAAACTGGTGACGCTGTCGCCAATCACTACACTTTTCAGGGCAACGCAAGAAGAAAAAGCAGCCACTCCTATGCTGGTGACGCTGTCGGGGATTGTGATGCTCGTCAGACTGCCACAGTTCCAGAACGTCTGATCTCCGAGGTTGGTGACGCTATCGGGAATGGTGACGCTATCGGGAATGGTGACGCTATCGGGAATGGTGACGCTATCGGGAATGGTGATGCTCGCCAGACCGAAGCAACCACCGAAACAATTGGACCCAATACTGGTGACGCTATCGGGGATCGTGATGCTCGTCAGACTGCTGCAACTCTGGAATGCAAAATTTCCAATACTGATCACGCTATCGGGGATCGTGATGCTCGTCAGACTGCTGCAACTCTGGAATGCAGCTACCCCAATACTGGTCACACTATAGGTCACTGAGCCCTGGGTGATCGAGGCGGGAATGGTTACTGTTCCTGAAGGGATAATAGTCGATTGTTTGGCGACCGAGACAGTGCCGGCTGTGCCTTCTTCGCTCAGAACGGTGTATTTGAAGTTATCATCAATGAAGATATCACCGACTGCTGCCTGTACTTTTGGCAAAACCAAGAGAGATGCCAGAAGGATGAATGATGTGATGAAGCGCGCGACGACGCTTGAATAGGATATATTATCCGCCTTCATTTTTTCTTTTGAGTTTCTATAAATTTATAGATTATAACGTTACCGCTCCCCAGAGTAACTTTATTATCCATTTTGTAAAGGGAAATTTTCTACCATCCGATTAGAACCACGAATAGACACGAAACAACACGAATCAGGCAAGGACAGAAAAGCATTTGTGTGCATTCATGTCTATCTGTGGTTCCAGTGTTCTTTCTTCATTTGTGTCCCTTTGTGTTCATTCGTGGTTCAAAAAAGGGCGGCCGGGGTGGTTATGTTAAATCTTGGATTTGGGCTCCGCTTCTGACTATACTCAGCCTTGTATGAGTAGTTATGGTCAGGAATTTAAGAAGCTTTCCGCTTTAGCACTAGTTGCTTTCGCCGGCTATGCCGCCAGTTCGGCGCTTGCCGTCACGGTTGCTCCCGTAGATTTAGCACAAACACGCGTCTGGGCTTCGGCCAAACTGGAAGGCAAGCCTCTCTCGATGCCCAAAACCGAAGGGCTTGTGGTTTATGCCAATAACGACCCCGTTCAAAAAAGGGAACGTAACGGCAAACCGATGAATATTTCCGGGACTCAGTACACCCGGGGCCTTTACTGCCATGCCCAGAGCCACGTACTGGTGCGGTTGCCCGCTGCCGGGAAAAAATTCAATGCCCAGATCGGTGTCGACAGCAATTCTGACACCTCCGGAGGCCGGGGCTCGGTCAAATTCATCGTCCGCGCGGGAGATAAAGAGCTCTATCGCTCCGATGAGATGAACGAAGGCCAGGGGCCGATCTCATTATCTCTGGATTTGGACGGAAAAGATGAGCTCGTGTTGCTGGTGGATTCCTGCGGCGAAATCTCCTGTGATCAGGCAGATTGGGCCAATGCCCGGGTGGAATTGGAGAATGGTGCTTCGTTGTGGCTCGATGAGCTGCCCTTTATCGCTCCGGCAGAAGAAGCTCTCTCCACGGAGCCTTTCTTCTCTTTCAATTATGACGGGAAACCCTCGGCAGAGCTCCTGAAAGAGTGGAATCTCACCCGTTCACAAAAGAGCCTCGATCTAAACCGCCTGCAGCATGAACTGGTTTGGACGGATCCCAAAACCGGTTTGCAGGTCCGCTGCCAGGCCATTGAATACAAGGATTACCCGACCCTTGAATGGACCGTCTATTTCAAAAATACAGGCGAAGCGAAAACTCCGATTCTCTCCAATATCCGGGGTGTAGACGTCACCCTTCCCGGAAAAGATGCCCAGTTCCCTGTGCTCCATCATCATACGGGTTCGCCTTCCAGAAATGATGATTACAGACCCTACACGACTACGCTCGGGCAGGATGTGGTCAAACACCTCAATTCGGATGGCGGACGCGGGACCGATGGAGAGTTCCCTTATTTCAACCTGGAATTTCCCGGCAATGGCGGCGCCATCGTCGTTGTCGGTTGGCCGGGACAGTGGGCCGCTGATTTGTCTTCGGTCGTGTGCCCCAACGGAACCAAAGGGCTAAAAGTCGCGGCCGGTCAGGAGCTGACGCATCTATATCTCAACCCGGGCGAAGAAATCAGAACTCCCTTGATCGTCGTGCAATTCTGGAGCGGAACCTATTACGATTCCCAGAACGTCTGGAGAAGCTGGATGCTCTCCCATAACGTTCCCCATCCGTATGGAGAATTGCCGCCTCTGCATTGGGCCGCTTGCAGCTCCCATCAATATGCGGAGATGATCAAAGCCGATACGGCCAGCCAGATTAATTATATCAACCGTTATTTGGAGGAAGGCATCAAGCTCGACTACTGGTGGATGGACGCCGGATGGTACGTCAATGAATGGGGCTGGCCCAACACGGGAACCTGGGAAGTGGACGTGAAGCGTTTCCCCAAAGGCTTGCGGGAGATTACCGATCACGGCCGCACAAAAGGGGTGAAATCCATTGTCTGGTTTGAACCCGAACGCGTGACCCCCAAAACCTGGCTCTACGAGAATCATCAGGATTGGATGCTGAAAGACGGACAGAGTAATCAGGACCTGCTCGACCTGGGTCACCCGGAGGCTTGGGATTGGTTGGTGAATCATATCGATGGCCTCATTGTCAGCGAAGGCATTGACCTCTATCGCCAGGATTACAATATCGCGCCTCTGCAATACTGGAGGAAAACCGATTCTCCCGACCGCCAGGGAATCACCGAAAATAAATATGTCGTGGGTTATCTGGCCTACTGGGATGAATTGCTCAAGCGCCACCCCAATATGCTGATTGATTCCTGTGCCAGCGGCGGCAGACGCAACGACCTTGAGACGATGCGCCGGGCTGTTCCCTTGTTGCGCAGCGACTATATCTTCGAACCGGTCGGCAACCAGGGTCATACCTACGGGATCGCCTCCTGGATTCCTCTCTTCGGAACAGGCGTGCGCGATGACGATCCCTACCGGAGCCGCTCCACGATTTGCCCCTTCATCAATTCATGCTTCGAAATGCGGCCCAAAGAGGCCGATTACACCGCCAAACGGGCAATATTGAAGGATTGGACCACGATGAAGCCGTTCTACTTGGGTGACTACTACCCTCTGACCCCCTATTCGCTGGATGAAACACAGTGGGTCGCCTGGCAATTCGATCGCCCGGATATGAACGCGGGAGTGGTTCAGGCTTTTCGCCATACCGAGAGCGTTTACGAATCCGTGAGGCTCAAGCTGCATGGATTGGAACCGGAGGCCGAGTATCTGATCCAGAGCGTAGACGATTCCTCCAAATCCGTAGCGACCGGCAGCGAATTAATGGACAAGGGCCTGCGGGTCCAGTCTCAGCATGCGCCCGAGGCTTTGATCATCACTTATAAAAAAATAAGCGAATAACAATCTCGAGCAAAAGATGCGCCCCGGAAAGAGGATGAAGTTTTCTTCACACTCGACCTTTCCCGGGCGCATTCTTATAATAGGGGAGCTGTTATGAAATCATTTTTTAAAAGCGGATGTTCTTGCAAAGGGTTGGTTCTGGCCCTGGGGCTCTTTTGCGTCTCGGCCTCGGCTGTGGAATTCAGAGGCGATGTAGAGGTGCTTGATACTCAATACCCGCTCTCTTCGGGCTCGGTTCAGTTATCCGGCTACCTGGAGCAAAACATCCAGAATTCTATCGAACACTGGAATAAGGGCGTGATCCCCTACCCCAAGTTCGTAGAGTTTTTCCGCACCGGCCGGCCTCAGTTCGCCTTGGGTGAAATGTGGGGCAAGTCGGTCCGCTCCGGCTGCATGTTCTACCGCTACACACGGGACCCGGAACTCAAAAAAATCATGGCCGAGACGGTCCGGGATTTGCTTTCAGCCGAGCGGGCCAACGGCAGCATCAGTTGTATGCCCGTGGAGATGCAGCCCGATAGCGGCGGCGGCGATCTCTGGGAGCGTAAATACGTCCTCCTGGGACTGGAAGAATATTACGAGCAGGTGGAGGCTGACCCGGAAGTGCTGGCTTGTATGGTCCGCCAGGCCGATTGCCTCATTTCCCAGATCGGCGAGCCGCCCAAAACGCCGATCACCGAATTGGGATGGAGCCCCAACCATATCGAATCCTCCACACTCCTGGAGCCCATCATGCGCCTTTACAAGCTGACGGGCTACCCGCGCTATCTGGAGTTTGCCCGCTACATCGTGGAAGTGGGCGGCGGCAGCAAAGGCTATAACCTCTTCCAGCAAGCCCTGGACAACGTACCCCCTCAAAGATGGGAGGCCCCTATCCCAAGGCCTATGAAATGATGTCCCTTTTTGAAGGACTGGTGGAATACTACCGGGTCACGGGCAATCCGCGCTGGAAAGAGGCGGCCCTGAATCTCTACCGAAATATCCGGGCTCAGGAAATTACCCTTATCGGCAATGCAGGCGGCGACCAACCCTACCATCCCAACGTCTACGGAGAAGCCTGGGATCATACGGCCTTTGAGCAAACCAATCCCGATATTACCCGCATGATGGAAACCTGCGTGGGGGTTACCTGGCTCAAGTTTTGCAGCCAGCTCCTGCGGCTGGAAGGTGATTCTACCCCGGCCGATGACATCGAGAAATATATCTATAACGGCCTGCTCGGAGCCATGAAACCGACGGGCGACGGCTTCAGCTACGTCAACCTGCTCAACGGAGAAAAGGTGACCAATCAGGGTTGGGGCTGGAAGTTTGACGATCTCACCGTCACCTGCTGCAATCTTAATGGCCCCATGGGGCTGGCCTATATCCCCTACATCGCCGTGATGAATTCGGCGCCGGGCCCTGTGGTCAATCTCTACAATGCGGGCAAATTCAACCTCCAAACTCCCTCCGGTCGCCCGCTGAAACTGGATTTCGTCACCGAGTATCCCCTTTCGGAAAAGGTCCTCATTCATGTAAAGCCCGAGCAGAGCGAAAATTTCACCCTCAGTCTCCGAATCCCCACCTGGAGTGCGAAAACACAGGTGAGTGTCAACGGCAGGAAATACCGTCCCGCCGCAGGAGAATATTTCAAGTTGAACCGCAAGTGGAAACCCACCGACAAAGTGGAAATCACTTTCGACATGAAATGCTCTCTGATCGACGCTCCCCGGGGCAGCAACCCCAAAGGCAACGACTTCCAGGCGCTGACCTGGGGACCTCTGGTCCTGGCCCGGGATGAAAATACCGACCCGAGATACAATCAGCCCGTCACAGTTCTGGCCGACCCGGCCGGCATTGTGAAAGCCGTCCGCACCACGCCTACCCTCCCGGCGACCCATATTGAATTCATTATCCCCACAGCCCAGGGCCCCATCCGTATGATCGACTACTCCTCGGTCAATGGCTGGCAGGGCAAAAAAGTCTGCACCTGGCTCCCCATGGCGAAATAAAAGACTGAACCACGGATGAACACGAGATGGACACAAATGATTACCTCTCTGAGCTGATTCGTACCTCTTCGTCTCTATTCGTGCCCGGCAGGCACACGCCGATGTGAATCGTATTCATTCGCATCCGCAGGATGCGCATGATTGAGGTATGCGGAGCATACCCATCGCTTAGCCCGGGGTCGCAGACCCCGGGTACCATCCATCCCACATTCTTATACGACCCCATCGGGGTCGCATCTCTGTTATTCCGGACTCTATTGGGCTACACGGAAGCCGTTTTGACTTGAGTGTGTAGCGAGACCTGTTAGG
>JALNXY010000004.1 GCA_023230105.1 Verrucomicrobiota bacterium | reverse complement strand
CTTTTCCGGCGTGGAAGAAGGAAAAAACCCAAACCGCGCCGGAGTCACCCTTCTGATTAAATACGGAATTCAATCTCTCCGGGGTCGTCCGCCGGGCTCAAAATTTGCGAATATAATCCGGATTGTCCGGAAGCCTCACCGCTTAAGGAAGCGGCGGCAGCGAGAGCGTCTCCACCACATGCTCGGCCTGAGTCGCCCCTTCATAACGCCCGTTACCCAGCGCCATCAGAGGGTCCTTGCCCTGCTGGTTCTTCCAGAGAGTGTAACCGATAACCGCACCACCCAGAATGAGCGCAATCACCACCAGCGGCATCACCGTTTTGACCGCCATCAACAGACGCCAGAAAAGGCCATCCTCACCCATATTCTCGGAATATGGCTGAGAAACATCCCCGGTTTTTCCCTGTAGCTCTTCCTTGAGCTGCTCCAGAAGAGGGGTCGGGTCTATCTTGACGACATCGGCATAGCTCTTGATCGAGCCGCGCGTATAAACCATCGCCGGAAAAGCCGAGTAATCTCCGCTCTCCAGCGCCTTTACCTGCGCCAGCATTAACTTCGTCTCTTCAGCGATTTGCTCCACCGTCAACCCTCGGGCTTCGCGGGCTCTTCGCAGTTGCTCTCCCACACTGGACATATCCTTTTGAAAACCTATCTCAAACAGACCCCGATTGCAACCCTCTTTTGGGGACCACTCACGGCTGGGCCGAAAACTGGAAACGAGGGACCGCTTTTTTCAGGAGCTCTTTGCTCCATTCCAGCGCCTCTTCCTCCCGGCCGGGCTGATAAAGCGTCATCATCGAGACGTAGCCCCAGCGCTGAGTTTTGCCGCTCAGGACCAGCTCCCTGCTGATTCTCCAGAGCATATCGACATGGTCCGGGGTCGTCTGTCCGTCGGTCACGAAGTAATAGAAAAAGAGCGCTCCAATCTCCTGGTTCTGTCCCTCCGCGTTCTTGAAGGTGCGGCCGGCTCGGATCAATTGCGCCTTCTGCTCACTGCCGTCCTTGAGCGTAATCGGCAGCGTAATGGTCTCCTCGCTACTGATCTCAAAGCCGCCGCTGGGCAGGCAATACTGCGGCTTATGGATACTGGTCCGGTCCTTACCCATCACGACCACATTCAGATCGCTCAGGAAATGGCCCCCGGGCGCCAGGTAACGCCTCCGTCCGTACGTCGTATCGGGCGGCAGCCAATCCAGTTCCTGAATCGTAATGGGCCAGGGCATACTCTTGATCTGGTCAACATCTTCGGGTAAATCGACCCGATTAGTCCGGACCAACTCCCCTTTCTCATTATAAAGCTCTCCGGCCACGATCCTCACTCCCGGCTCGCCCATTACCTGATGCGTCTTGAAATACCAGCAGGCTCCGGCCGTACCGCCCATCAGCAAAAAGAGCACCAGCACCATCCAAAGTCCGGAGCGGTTCATCAGCACTTTTCTAGTCACGGGACACCTCCTCTTTTTCAAGTAGTTCTTCCCCATTTTCCGGGTCATCGGGCACCGACCGCTTTCGTTCCTTACCCCGGTCCTCACGCAGGAAATGCGCAATGAGGAACATCCCAAAAAAGGCCACCAGATAAGGGACCATGCTCAGAATCGAGCTGTCGTGCACATACGTGCCGCCTTCCTGCCCGAATACTTCCCCGGCAAATATGATCATCATGAGGCGCGTCACGTTCGCCGCCACGGCCAGAGGAATCGCGCTCAATACCATGACCCCGCGGCGCCAGGCCGTCTTGAATGTCAGGAATCCATAGACGATGGCGATCCCCAGAGTCGCGATGAGACTGCGCAACCCGCTGCAGGCCGCCGCCACCTCGTATCGATAATCTCCAGCCAGGTTCGAAAGCATCGTCCCGTTGCGAATCACTTTGATCCCCAGGAGATTGGATACATCCTCGGTAATCACCGAAGAGAGCAGCCGCAGCGGTACCGAAATCCGATCCGCCAGAGTCCCGATCGGGAAACAGAAGGCAAATAAAATAAAGGGGAAAAAGACCGCACGCATCCAGGCCGGTCCCCAGACCATCCCCATGATGCCGTACCAGCCCAGGAAAAAGCCGATCACCGAAATGCGCACCTGCTGAACCCGGTAGCCCACAAGATGAATCCCGATGGCGATGAGAACCAGAATCACCGCCGGCCACCACTGCTCTTTCTTCACCTCCATGAAGCGCTTCTTCTCATACCAGATCAGCGCCAGGAACGCGAAGGGCACCAGGTACCCATGCTCATCGCCCGCTTTCATCCCGTAATCGTAATCGAGCCAGCCAAAGAGCGAAGAGGTATCCGTATAACCAAAAGTGGAATTGCCGAAAAGGTGAAAGAGAAGGAACCAGAGCCCTGTCAGCGTCAAAAACAACACTTTATCGGGAAAGGTACCCAGGAACCGGGCTAACTCCTCCTTTAATGGGGGGCGTTTCTTCCACTCCTGGCCTGGCGTCTCAAGGTCAGTCTTTTCTTTCATGGGCGCTTTCATCTCGGGCCCCTGCGGAACCCGTTCTGCCTCTAGTGAAACCAATCTCCCCGTCAATTGAAAGCAAAAAACGCCGACCGACGTATTGCATCGGCGATGGAACGCCTGTTTTTTAGATGATGCGGGATGCACATTTTTTTGAGGTAATGGGATTAAAGGGCTTGACATTTTTTTCTTTTTTTTTAGACTGTGGTTTGAATTTCTATAAATTCCTTGATGATCGAGGATTGGGACTCTCTGTTATGAAATTATTAAATGCGTTTTTAGTGTGTCTAGCGTCGTTGAGTGTCGGACGCGCTGGGTGTTTTTATTATGAGATGGGCCCTATAACCTCCACACATAGTGGAGTACAGGTAAGTGTATTGGCCGTTGGTTCTAATGGCTCTTGTATATGCAAGGGAACTCCAGCTCCCAGTATAAAAATTCCGGGTCGGTTCATCAATCAACATTGGAAAAATATAGTTTTTCGGTGTCTGGAAACATTACGGCGAGTCCTGTTGAGTTTGGTTTAGAATCGGGTTGGGAGACAGAAACTACGGTAGGATCTTCAGGAACAGCAGAGATGACAATAAATACCTGGTGTACAGCCCACAATGTTGATGCTGCGAAAGATTATACCCTAACACGGATCATACACTATAGAACTTGTAATGGAACCATCGAATATTTAGGAACAGCTTCATTGTCAACAGTAACCAGTTATTACCCCAGGTGTCCGGGAAATCCGGATGCGCCGCAACCAACTCCTTGCGACTCAGTAGGGCATCCCTGCGACTAGTTTTTTTAGAGTGCATTGGAAGCGTGGTGGTAGCGTGTGATAATGTGTTCATATATCTTGCGTTTTGGGGGGTGTTTTTCTGTGCATCAACAATCGAATAGTTATGAGAGAGCGTTTAAATAAATGGTTGGGAATTATAACCTTGGTATGTTGCACAGCTGTGCTGGGCGAGGTTTCTTCTCAATACGACACGGAACCTTTACTAAAACAAGCCAGGACTTGTTTTCAATCTCCAACAGGTTATGAGGATGGATGTAATTTGTTGGAACAATATGTTCGAGAGCAGCAAGACAAGTTTCCCGAAGGCTATACCTTTGGATTTGAGGCAGCTAAAGTTGCACTGGAGAATTTAAGTTTCCAACAGGCTGTAGAAGTAATCGAAGAACTCTCTCTGCGGTTCAAGTCCGATAAAGATAAACCGATTCAGGAGGGACTGAGTGCGTCTCTGTTGGAAGCCTACGCAAATACCCAACAGTGGACAAACGCGATGAAGGTCATGAAACAACTATATGATACAGAAAAGACCAATTTTCTGCTCAATATGAGTGTTTTCTCATTTGGTAATAACCTGGTTATAAAGGGTCAGACCAATGAGGCTAAAGAGGTTTTGACGTCATATTTTTGTACTACAAACAACATTATAGACGGAGTAGCACCAAATGGTTTTTGGATGGAACAAGCAGCCGGTCTTGCATTTCAATTAAAAGAAAAGGAAATTGGTTTTCAATTATTAGATAACATTGAAAAAAAGTATCCAGAGTACTGTAAAGATAATCAGATCCATCATATTTTAATGCGGATACACGCATTAAGAGAAATTAACGAGAATAAAGAAATAGCCAAATGGATCGCCTTGGCATACAAATTGAAGCAGGAAGGATATACCGTTTCTGCCACGGATAAAGATGTTTTTGAAAACGACCTGAAAGCATATCGCTCAGCAGGCTGGTTGAATGAGGAAAATCATGCAAATGAAGAGCAAGTATATACTCCTCCACCCCTCCCTTGGAGCACGATCATTTTTATGTGTTTCTTTATCGCTTTCTTGATATCACCTGCGATTATTTTTATATTTCCATTTATAAAAAAATTTTTACTTTCTTACAAAAAATAGTATAATCTATTTCAGATATTTGTTTGATTGCATAAGCGAGTGAGTTTCCAGTCCGGCGCAAGGTATCTTCGGGCTTAACGTAAAGGGGATGGAGCAATACACAACAAACTTTTCTGAATATCTGGAAAAAGTGAAGACCGATTCTCCCCGTCAATTGAAAGCAAAAAAGCCACCCTGGCCCGCTCTATCCTCTTAATAAGAAATGCTCGAACGCGATTGCGTCCGTTTAGACTTGCCCCTTTGGGAAAAAGAGATTAGCCTCTTACCTGAATTTATTTTAGAACGGCTGCCGTAGCGTGTGTGACTTTGACCCAGGAAACTTGGAAATCAGATGAGAGCCCGCAAGGTGACTATGGAACCAGCCAAGGAACATGAATCAGTCCCAAGCAGAAGAACCGTTCAAAACGTCTTGCACATATTTTGTGGCGATGCGGATTGATCCAAAAGTCAGGCGCTGAGGTCGAAGAATTGCCTTCAGGTGAGAGTTGAGTCGTGCACGACAAAATGCAATCACCGGGAATGAAACTGAAAGGGAATTAGAATGATGGAAAATAATGAGTTCGAAACATTTGATGGAAAATCTGAAAAGTGGCTGCATATAGACTCCAGTTGTTTAGATGAATGCCTGGAATATATGTATGAAAATAATATTAAGCATATAAAGATTGGCGGAAGGGTTTACAAAGAAAAAGATATTAGTTTTTTAGATGATCTAAAAAATTATCTTGAAGGGTTGCTTATAGATGCTGATGGCTATCGATACGATGTAATCAATAAATTGCATCTTTTGAAAATACTTGCAGTTGAGGACAATAAGCAAGATTTCGTTGATTTCAGTAATTTTCCAAACTTAGAAGAATGTGCAAATTTCACTTTTAGTAAAAGATTGGTTAATATCGAGTCGTGTAAAAAATTGAAATCTTTTAGAGCGTTACGATACAAGCCAAAAAATGGAGACTTTTCAGATTTGCCATACTTACCTAATCTGGAAGAGCTTATGTTGTTTTATATAACCGCCTCATCCTTAAAGGGAATAGAACGGTTTTCTTATTTAAAAGCCATCTCATTGTATCGGGCCCATAAATTGGAATCTCTGGATGATTTGCTTTCCCTGTCAAACGTATTGGAAGAGTTTGAATTAGAGGGAAAAACAAAGATTGTTGATTATCATGCGTTGGGAAAATTACGGGCGATTAAGCGGCTTTTTCTAAATAACGTCGGAGACATCAAAGACTTGTCGTTTTTGGAAACGATGCCCAGTTTGAAACACTTTGCCTTTATGGATTCAAACGTAGTGGATGGGGACTTGAGCTATTGCAAGAAAGTAAATGGATGGGTTGCCTTTACAAACAAAAAACACTACTCAATGACATTTGAAGAATTGCATCCGGAGTGGGTCGCAGAACAAAGGAAACGCAGCAAAGAACTGGATGAGAAACTGGCATTAGAAGAACAAGAAAGTACATCCGATTAAACAATGAAAAAAGAATGGGGAATCACAATAACGTATGCCTTCCTGTTTTTAGGAGCAGATGTGGATGTTCACGAAAGTACAGCCAGCAATAACTGCGTCAACCATCGGGGGGGAAAGTAATCAAATATTTAATAGGGCAAAGAATTTATAAACCATGATCATTCTAGCATACACAACAGGCATTATTGGTTCTCTTATCATTGCATGTGGACTTTTTGTTGAGGTCTACTCGTTGGTTGTCACTGTGGGCAATATCTTGAACAAGACCCGGCAATCACCCATTCTATTTGTTCCCATTATACTATATGTTTTTGGCGGAATGATTTTGAAATTGGCCGCTCAATGGGGAGTCCCATTATCAGAATCAGTGATGAGTACTATCTATCACGTACTTGGCTACTTATCCATTTTTCATTTGAGCTGGTTGGTAGTGTTATGGTTTATTCTAGTCCCCTGCCTCAGACGGATACGAAACAAGGGAAAAGATTAATTTTTAAAAAGTATTTATGTATCATTGCAATACTCCCCTCAAAACAATGCCGAATTTTCCGATCGGCTGGCCCCGATTTCTCTTCCAGGGCAGGGAGTATGATTGCACAACCTCCATAGGCATCTCCGGCGGAATGTTTTCGGCAATCAAATTGAACAGAAATGAAAATAAATTGATAGAATATAGCTATATGAAAGTTATTTTGTTTAGATTATTAGCCGGATTTTTATTCATCATTGAACTTATATATATGATTTTTTTAGACAAGGAACTTTCTTCCGATGGACGTCTGGCAATGTCCTGTGCTTTTATTTCAAGCCTTAGTGGAATTGGTGCAATAATTCTTTCCATCATAATTATATTTCGTTGCCCTTCAATTGGAAAAATCGAAATAATAATATTTCTATTCTTAGTAATATTTTCAATATTTCCATCTTCTAAGTTTATTATAGATAATAAGTTATATAATAAAATTAGTTATTATAAACTAAATGTTTATTATAAAAATATAAATAGTATTAAGAAATATATATCTGAAAAGAATGAAATGCCAAGCACTCTATTGGCTGGTTTGAAGGACACTCTAACAAATCGAACTCATATTATAAATTACCGTATAATAGAACCATTCTCAGGGAAAACAAACATCGTTCAAGAATTTGACGGGACGGGCGGCTGGGTTTACAATCCGGAGCAAGGAATCTTTGGGCTTAACGTAAAGGGAAAGGAGCAATACACAACAAACTTTTCTGAATATCTGGAAAAAGTGAAGACCGATTCTCCTGAAAAATGAGCATATCTCCGGATCGATTTTATGCTGAGAACAGCGGTGGAAACATGACCTCGAAGCCAGCCGCGATTTTTCGCTTTTTAGATTGTCTTGGAAGCACTAAAAGAATAGACTTGTGTCCCAATGAGGTATGAAGACAATCATTGCGCTTAAAAGGCTTCTGGCAGCGGCGATTCTCACTGCCGGTCTGCTCATCTCACCCGCATCGGCCAAGAGCGCCGAGGCGGAATCCCTCCCCATAGCGATCGACCCCAGGATTCAGGAGTTCACTCTGGAAAACGGCTGGAAGTTTATCGTCCTGCCGCGTCATGAGACTCCGGTCGTCTCGTTCTATACCTGGGCAGATGTCGGTTCGGCCCAGGAGGTCAAGGGGATTACCGGGATCGCCCATCTGCTCGAGCACCTGGCTTTCAAGGGCACCCAAAATATCGGCACGACCGATTATGAAAAGGAGCAACCCGCTCTGGCTAAAGTAGATGAAGCCTATCAGGCTCTTCAACGGGAAAAGGCGAAAGGTCCGCAAGCCAACCCCGATGCGCTCCAAAAACTCACGGAAGATTTCCGCGTCGCTCAGGAGGAAGCTGGCAAGTACGTCGTGCAAAACGAGTTTGGCACCGCGGTTGAGCTCTTCGGCGGACGCGGCCTCAACGCCTCCACCTCCACCGACCGCACCGATTACTTCTTCAGCCTCCCCTCCAATTCTGCCGAGCTCTGGTTCATGCTCGAATCCGACCGCTTTTATCAGCCGGTTTTCCGGGAATTCTACAAGGAGCGCGACGTCGTCACCGAAGAGCGCCTGATGCGCGTGGAGAGCAGCCCGCTCTCTTTTGCCCTGGAGGAATTCCTTTCGGCAGCCTTCAAGGCCCATCCCTATGGCGAACCGGTCATTGGCCACATGAGCGATCTGCGCTCCCTGACGCCTGAAAAGGTGATGAATTTCTTCCGCACCCAATACGTCCCGGCCAGCATGACCTCCGCCATCGTGGGCGATATCACCCTGGAGCGTGCCCGGGAGCTGGCGAAGACCTATTTTGAACGCATCCCCGCAGCACCCAAACCGCCGCGGACCGAATCGATAGAGCCTCCCCAGAATGTGGATAAGAAGCTCACCTTCCACCTTCAATCCCAGCCCGTTTACCTGGTCGCCTACCATAAACCGGCCAAGATGCACCCCGATGGCGCCGTTTATGATGCCATCAGCAGCATCCTGAGCGAGGGCCGCTCCTGCCGTCTCTACAGGAGCCTGGTGCGTGACCGGCAGATTGCCCTGACGGCGGCCGGCTTCAGCGGGTACCCGGGCGAGAAATACCCGAATCTCTTCCTCTTCTACGCCATGCCGGCTCCGGGCCATACCAATGAGGAACTGGCCAAGGCCCTTCAGGAAGAGATCGATAAGCTCATTAATGAACCCGTTTCGGAAGCCGAGCTCAACGGCGTTAAAAACCGTGCCGAGGCTTCGCTCCTGCGCGCTCTGGAAAGCAATCAAGGCTGGGCCTCCGCCCTGGGCCAATATCAGGGCATGACCGGCGACTGGCGCAATCTCTTCAAAGAACTTGGGCGCATCCGAGCCGTCACCGCTGAAGATATCCAGCGTGTCGCCGCCCAGACCTTTAAAACTACCAATCGGACAGAGGGTTACGTCGAAACCCTGCCCGCCGGAAAGGAGTAATCATGAATCAGACTTTGAAAAAACTGCTCGTATCCGCCCTTGCGTTCTCCCTTTGCATTTGCGCCGGAAGCGCTTTGGCACAAGCCCAGAATAAGCCGGCCGCACACTTCAGCCAGCTTCAGCTGCCTCCGCTCAGCTCCATCGAAATTAAGAAGCCAGAGCGCACCGTGCTCGAGAACGGCCTCACCCTCTACCTCATGGAAAACCATGAACTGCCGCTCATTGATGCCCAGCTCCTGGTCTATACCGGTTCCCGTTGGGAGCCGATCTCCAAGGCAGGTCTGGCCTCCATCGTGGGCGAAGTGATTCGCTCCGGCGGCAGCGAGCGCTTTCCCGGCGATGCTCTGGATGACGAGCTCGATAAATGCGCAACCTCCATTGAAGTGGGAATCGGCCAGAATCAGGGCAGCGCCTCCATCAGTTCTCTGGCGGAAAACTTCCCGCGCGCTCTGGAAATCCTCTCGGACCTCATCCGCCAACCGGTTTTCCCGCAGGAAAAGATCGACCTCTGCAAAAAAGAGATGTCCGGCTCCATCCTGCGGCGCAATGACGATGCCTCCTCTATCTGTTCACGCGAATTCAGCCGCCTCCTGAAAGGCAAGGATTCCCCCTATGGCCATCAGACAGAGCTTGCTACGCTGGCCGCTATCAGCCGCGAGGACCTCGTCCGTTTCCATGCGGAGTATTTCCAGCCTCAGAATATGATTCTGGGAGTCTGGGGCGATTTCAAGAGCGCGGAGATGAAGGCACTCGTCGAAAAACAGCTCGGCACCCTGCCCAAGGGGGAGGCACCCCGGCCCGCTATTCCCGCCATTGATGAGGAAGCCGCGGCCACCTCGGGCGTTTTCCTGATCGAAAAAACCGACGTGGAGCAATCCTTCATCCGGCTGGGTCACTCGGGCGGCAAACAATCCGACCCCGATTATTACGCCCTGGTCATTATGGACAATATTCTGGGCGGTGGATTTTCTTCACGCCTCTTCTGCAACGTCCGCTCCGATAAGGGCCTGGCCTATTCTGTGGGAAGCTCCTGGGGAGCCGGCATGGACGTACCGGGCATCTTCCTGGCTTCGGGAAGCACCCAGCTCGCCACCACGGTTCAATTCATCAACGCCGTGAAGGTGGAGATCGAGCGCATCTGCCGCGAGGAAGTTACCCTTGAAGAACTCGACCGCGCCAAAAAAACCTACCTCAACGGTTTCGTCTTCAGCTTCGACTCCACCGGCAAAATCGTCAGCCGCCTGATGGCCTATGACTACTATGGCTACCCGGCCGATACGCTGGAGCATTTCCAGGAAAAGATCGCCCAGGTCACTCAGGCCGATGTTCTGGCCGCGGCCAAGAAACATCTCAAGCCCGATCAATTAGCGATTATGGTCGTGGGAAACCCGGAAAAATTTGATCAACCGCTCTCGGTTCTGGGCCAGGTCAAAACCCTGGATATCACCATCCCCGGTGCGGAATAACGGAATAAAAGTGGGAAAACCCGGCCGTAACATAAGCGTTCTCTTCTGCATCCTCTTCGCCCTCTTCTTGAGCGGGTGGATGAGTGAGAGCGCTTTTGCCCAGTTTTTTACGGATACGCAGGCCAAAGTGACCCTCCGGAGCCGTCTGGAAGGCCAGTTCCTCGTCAAAGGGGTACCTTTCCCGCCCAGTATTGCCCCAACAAGGCAAGGATCTCTGCAGGCACTGGAAACCAAAACCAGCTCTGATTGGCCTGAATCGGTCCGCATGGATCCCTCCACGGCTATTGTCGCTTGCGAGCGGATTAAGCAGATTTTCCTCCAGGAGCTCGGCCTCACCGATCAATGGAAAGGCCTTATCGAGATCGAAATCGATTTCTACCCAAAGGGCGTTCAGCGTCCCATCACCCTCTCTCACAGGCTGATGAATGATGGCCTCCATACCCAGATGAAGGTAGCCGATGAGGTCACCCCTCACCGCTTCGTCCAAGCGCTCACTCAGGTGCTCCTCCTGGAAATGGCCAACCGCAGCATCAACCAGAAGCAGATGACCGATGTCCCGCTCTGGATGATCGAAGGGATGACCCAGCTCATCATGAAACGCAGCGGCCCGGCACTCTTCCCGACTCCGGGCCAACCCAAAACTTTCTCGGTGATCGCCGCCAGCCCGGTCAAGGAGGCCAAAGCCCGCTTGAGAACCCTCGTTAAACCGCCCGATTTCGATTACCTCGCCAATCCCGGCCCCGAAACGATGACCGGTGTCAACTGGATGATTTTTCAGGATGCCAGTCTGGTGCTGACCTGCGAGCTCCTTAATCAGCCCAATGGCCGCGCCAATTACTACCAGACACTGGTCTCCTTTAAGAAATTCCTCAACTGGCAGCTCGCCTTCCTGCAAGCCTGGTCAAGCCAGTTCGAGACTCTTATTGATGTGGAAAAATGGTGGGCTCTGGTCATGGTCTTGAGTCAGAAGGAATCGGGCCTCAATGCCTGGTCCCTCACTCAAAGCCTGGAAAAACTCGACCAGATTCTCGCCGAAGCCTCCGTCACGACGATCTACCAGATCAATCAGCGCAAGAAACCCTCTACGGTACACCTGCAGCAGATCGCCGAAAACTGGACCCCGAACGTCCAGACCTATTTCTTTGAACGGGTTGCGGCACAGCTCAAAGCCTTTGAACTGGTCGCCGAGCCCCGGGTTTCGGACCTGGCCAAACGCTACCGCATCACTATTCTGGATTATATCCGTCAGCCGCGCCTCTACGTTTTCTTCGGGAAAGATGCCCCCTCGCGAACCGACCTGAAACTCCTCAAAAAGCGGTTTAACTATTTGGACAGAGAACGGAATGGCCTCTGGCAAGCCGCCTCGAAAACTCCTTCAGAAAAACCCTTCTACGAAAAATAGCCGCCCAGCTCTTTAGAGAGAATCCAGAACCGAGGAAGGCAGCTGGGTGATATCGAGTAGCGTGAGAAAATCAATCGTCTTGAAGGTGCGGTCTATGGCCGGAGGACCGCAGATTTTGGCCCCGACTGAGAGATAAGCCCCCAGAAGTTTGGGAATACGAACCGGCTTTTCGGGAAGCCGTTCCAGAGAGCAGGCGCAGTAATTCAGCGGCAGAACCCGGAACTCCTCCGGCGTCAGATGCTTGCGAAGCACCTCGTACGCTCCGGCGCCCACGCTCTCATCCTGCGATGTCAGCGAACTGCAACCGACCAGGTACCGCCCGCCGCAATTCTTCGTGTAAATTTCAATCGCGCGCCAGAGACAACCCAGGGCACGCAGATTCCGGTGATCCTGGTGAATGCAGGCGCGGCCCAGCTCAATGATTTCCGAGCGATGGGGTTCTAATGAAGAAAAATCGAATTCCTGGGCGCTGTAATATCCCAGGCACTCACGGGCACGATTCCCAGACTGAAGGCGGTAGGTTCCCACCACCTCGCCGCTGGCCTCTTCCAACACAAGAAGATGCTCGCAGGCCTCGTCAAATTTATCGACATCCAGGCCCGTCCGATGCGATTCAGGCAGACCCTCTTTGAGTTCCAAATTAAAAACCTCAAAGCGAAGCCGCTGTGCCGCCTTGATCTCCTCCTGTCCCTCCGCCAAACGGCAGAGATACGAGGTTTTACCCCGGGTAGAGGAGAATATACGCCCTCCTACGCGGGCATCGCCCACTCGCGAATTCATGTTATCTTGGTCACTGGACACAATATCGGCACTCTTAAATGGCACCGCTGCGGAAATCCTACAACATTTTTTCCCGGATTCAAGTGCCATATTTCAACACCAAAACGAATCGAATCAGCGAATAAACGCCCCAAACCGTATCGAGCCGATAGAACACGGGCGGAGATACCCCGGCCTATGGCCTCGGAATCGACTGCATTCATATAAAAAAACTTGCATATCCAGCTCTCCTTCTCCATATTTCTAAACAACTTTTATTTAGACGATCTTGTTTCGTGTAGAACCGAAAAGCCGTTATGAAAAGAAAATTATTCCTGAACTCCGAGGGCGCTCTTTTGAGCGGTATTGCCTTAGCTTTCCTGCTGGGCGCAATTCAATCACAAGCCGCCGTGGGCGACGTCTTCACAGACAACAATTTCAAATACACCGTTCTGAGCGAAGAAGGAGCGGCCGGCACCGTCTCGGTGGGGCAACGAACAGACGTCAGCCTCCCGGGAGTGTTGATAATTCCCGGTTCGATCTACAACAGCTCGGTGTTCTATACCGTGACCGAAATTGCTGAGGGAGCGTTCTATAATTGCACCGGATTGGGAAGTGTCACAATTCCCGAGGGCGTGACCATTCTTGGAGATGGGGCGTTCAGTGACTGCACCGGCATGACGGAAATCTCGATTCCCGAGGGCGTAACCCGTTTTGGAGAAGAGGTGTTCGCTAACTGCTACAATCTGGCGAGCATCACCATTCCCGACAGTGTGACCGATATGGGAGATGATCCATTCTATGACTGCCGCAATCTGACGGAGATCATCGTTAGAAATAATAATCCCATTTACAGCAGTCTGAACGGAGTACTCTTTAACAAAGATCGGACAACGCTGCTTCAATGCCCCGGCGGAAAAGGCGGCATCTATACGATCCCGGGCAGCGTGACCAGAATTGCAGATTATGCGTTCGAAGAATGTGGCTGGCTGACGAAAGTGGTCATTCCCGATAGCGTCACAAGTATCGGAGTGGATGTGTTCTACGGATGCTTCATCCTGGAGGAGATCGAGGTCGGAAATAATAATCCCAATTTCAGCAGTCTGGATGGGGTAGTCTTCAATAAAGATAGGACAACGCTGCTCCTATGCCCCGAAGGTAAAAATGGCGCCTATACCGTCCCGGACAGCGTCATCACTATTGCGGGTTATGCATTCAGCAATTGCGAATTTCTGACGAGTATGGTCATAGGCGACAGCGTCACCGAGATTGGGAGTTATGCGTTCTATTTTTGCAGCGGCCTGACGAGTGTCGTAATCGGCAATGGCGTCACCGAAATTGGAAATTATGCGTTCTTTAACTGCACCACTCTGATGAATCTCCTGATCGGCAATAGCGTGACCGAGATTGGGGAAAATGCGTTCGCGCTTTGCTCCAGCCTGAAGAGCGTCACGATTCCCAACGGCGTAACCAGCATCGGACGCCTTGCCTTCTCTTATTGCTACGACCTGGAAGAGATCACGATTCCCGAGAGCGTCACCAGTGTAGGAGAGAGTGCGTTCTGTTATTGCAGTAATCTGAGCGACATCTCGATTCCCGATGACTTAACCAATATCGGAATTAATGCCTTCAATGAGTGCAATCAATTGCCTCTGATTCTCTTCAGCGTGGGCGGCAAAACACTGGTCCACTACTCCGAGAGTAATATGGCTGCCGAGTATTCTATTCCCACGAGTGTGGATTATATTGCAAACGCGGCGTTCGCTTATAACGAATATCTGGAAGAGATCACGATTCCCGAGAACGTCACCTACGTCGGTAGATATGCGTTCTTGTATTGCTCCGCCCTGGCCGACATCTCGATACCCGACATCTTAACCGATTTCGGAGCTGATGCCTTCTACGGATGCGATCAATTGCCTCCCATCCTCTTCAGCGACGGCGGCAAAACACTGGTTCGCTACTTAGAGACAATTACGGCTACCGAGTATTCTGTTCCCGCAGGCGTGACATCCATTGCGGACGTGGCGTTCGCTTTTTGCGAAAATCTGGTAAGTGTGACGATTCCCGAGAGCGTCACCAGCATCGGAGATTATGCGTTCTGGGATTGCTACGGCTTGACGAATATCTCGCTTCCCGACACCATCACCCGTTTTGGAATTGATATCTTCTACGGGTGCGAAGAATTGCCGCCCGTTCTCTTCAGCGTAGGCGGCAAGATACTGTTTGTTTATTCCTATTCAAACACGGAGCCCGATTATTCTATCCCCGAGGGCGTTGTAACCATTGCAGATGGGGCGTTCGCTTATTGCGATTATCTCGTGAGTCTCACGCTTCCCGAGAGCCTCACCCGCATCGAAAATTATGCCTTCTGGTACTGCACCGGTATGACGGAAATCACGGTTCCCGAAAACGTAACCAGCCTTGGAAGTTGGGCGTTCTACGGATGCAGCAGCCTGACAAGCGCTTATTTCAAGGGCGATGCTCCGGAACTTGGGGAAGATGTCTTTGACAGCGACCCTATTCTTTATTATAGCGCGGGAACCTCCGGCTGGACGAGGCCCACATGGAATGGATACCGCACGGAGATCTGGGGCCCCGTGGAACCGCCGACATTGAGCAGCGAAGTGAAAGAGGGCAAGCTCATCCTGACCTATAGCGGCGGCAGTCTCCAAGCCAGCAGCGACCTTATTCTCTGGAGCCCGATAGAGGGTGCCCAAGGGGGTAAATACGAAGTGGATCTTCCCAAGACCGGCCGACAGTTCTACCGCGTAGCTCAATAGGGTCTCCAAACAATAGAGATACGCACCCCTTTGGGGGCGTGGCTGTGTTTGTACGATTGTACCCGGGGTCAAAGACCCCGGGTTTTTTGATGGGTATGCTCTGCGCACCCCAAGTTTGATGCACCCCGGGAGGGGTGCAGATAAAGTTGGTTTTTTTGGTGATTTTTTCCGTTTTTCGGGGATAACTTAACAATTTTTTGGACCGGTTTCGGCAAGGGGCAAAAAAGGGGGTATTTTCTGACTGACCGTCTATTTAATTTTGGCTCAAAAATTCAGAGGAAAAAACGTCCCGAAAAATAACCCTACCCGGAGTAAGGAAATAAATCTTTTTTTCTGCCCTTTTTCCCGTTTATAAGCTTGTAATAAAAGACGTTTTTGATAGAATAGGTTGTCTTTTGAATTGAGATGGACAAGGACTTAGATTTCACACAAAACAGTCAGTCACCACCCCCCGAATTCAGTACCGCTGGAGGCGAAAAATACGACGCTTCCAAGATTGATAAATTGGAGGGGTTGGAGGCTGTTCGCAAGCGCCCCGGAATGTACATTGGCGACCCGGATGAAAACGGGCTTCACCACTGTGTTTTCGAGGTGCTCGATAACTCCATTGACGAACACCTTGCCGGTTATTGCAAACTAATCTCGGTGATTATCCATGTGGATGGCTCGATCTCCATCAAAGATGATGGACGCGGCATCCCGGTGGATATACATCCCAAGTTTAATATCCCCGCCGTGGAGCTGGTTCTCACCAACCTGCACGCGGGAGGTAAGTTCGGTCAGGGCGCCTATAAATACTCGGGCGGTCTGCACGGCGTCGGCGCCAAGTGCGTCAACGCCCTCTCTGAATGGTTCAAGGTAGAGGTCTACCGGGATGGCCTGGTCTATTACATGGCCTTTGCCCTGGGCAAAACCACTCAGAAACTCCAGGTGATCGGTAAATCCAAAACCACGGGTACCTGCATCACCTTCAAACCGGACCCGACGATTTTCACAATCACGACTGAATTCCAGTTTGACAACCTGGCCCGGCGCCTTCGCGAACTGGCTTTCCTCAACCCGGGCGTCGAAATTATGCTCAAAGACGAGCGTCAGGAGGATAAGCAGGAAAAATTCGTCTACAAAAAGGGCATTGAGGAATTCGTGCGCCAGCTGGGTAAGGGCAAAAATACGCTCACGCCCAGCCCCATCGTTCTGGCTGCCCAAAAAGATGAAGTCTTCGTGGATTGCGTCATTCAATACAATGACAGCTACAACGACCACATTCTCTGCTTTGCCAACTCTATTCCAAACCCTGACGGCGGCACTCACCTGACCGGCTTCCGGACCGCCCTCACCCGCGCGATTAATCAATACGGCAAAAGCAACGATCTCTTCAAGAAAGATAAGGATACCTCGCTCACCGGCGACGACGTGCGCGAGGGTATCGTCTGCGTGCTCAGCGTCAAGCTTCCCAATCCGCGCTTCGAATCCCAGACCAAGGTCAAACTGGTCAATACGGAAATCGATGGCGTCGTCTCTTCCATCGTTTACGAAGGATTGATGGAGTATTTCGACCGCTCTCCGCAGATAGCCAAGATGGTTATTGAGAAGGCCCTGACCGCTGCCCGTGCCCGTGAAGCGGCACGCAAAGCCCGTGAAGCCGTCCGCAAAACGGCGCTCACCGGCGGTGGTCTGCCCGGCAAACTGGCAGACTGCTCGGACCGCGATCCCGCCAATACGGAGCTTTATATCGTCGAGGGCGACTCTGCAGGTGGTTCCGCTAAACAGGGACGCGACCGCCGTTATCAGGCGATTTTGCCGATTCGCGGTAAATTCCTGAACGTCGAGAAGGCCCGTCTGGATAAAGTCCTTCAAAATGCGGAAATCCGCACGATGATTACCGCCGTGGGAACCGGTATCGGCTCTGGCGAAACCGAAGGCGCTTTTAACCTGGAGCGGCTCCGCTACCACAAAATCGTCATCATGACCGATGCCGATGTGGATGGCTCTCATATCCGCACCCTGCTTCTGACCTTTTTCTTCCGGCAGATGCCTGAGTTGGTCAGGCGCGGCCATATCTATATCGCCCAGCCGCCGCTTTACCAGATCCTCCGCAAAAAGCGTATCGAATACGTGGAGGATGACGCCCAGCTCAATAAAATCCTGATTCAACTGGGTGCCGAAGAGGTCACCCTCAAGAATCTCTCCGATGAGCGCGTCTTCAACGATAAGCAGCTTGATGAAATCCTGGAGCTTCTTACCACTTTGGATAAATACGCCAATGCGCTGCGCAGGCACGGCGGCGACTTCAGCGATTACGTGGAAAAAATCAATCCCAAGACTCAGGAGCTTCCCAAGCATTTCGTGAAAGTGCGCGACGGCAATGATGAATTCGTCCACTACTTCCACACGGAAGACGAACTCTTTGAATTCTCGGAGCAGAACCCCGATCTGGGCCTCGACGAAAATGACGATGAGGAAAACGGCAACGGCGAAAACGCCGAAGCCAATGGAAATGGTAACGGAAATGGCAACGGCAACGGCAGGAACGGTAAGGGTAAGAACATGAGAACCCGCCGCGCCACCCGTATCGAGCTCCATGAGCACTCCGCCGTTTCTGACCTGCTCAAGAAATTGGCCCGCAAGGGTCTGTCCATTGAGCACTACTCGGCCCAGGATAAACCGCTCTTTGAGCTCTCCGAAGGCGAGGGCATCAAGGCGACCACCCGCAAGCTCTTCTCAATCCCCGAGATTCTCGAAGGGGTTAAAGAAGTCGGCCGGCGCGGCATTCAGATCAAGCGCTTCAAAGGCTTGGGTGAAATGAACGCCAAGGAGCTTTTCGAAACCACCATGAACCCGGCCAACCGGAAGTTCCTGCGTGTGGAAGTGAGCGACGCGGTGGAAGCCGAAGAGATGTTCACCAAGCTGATGGGCGAAGAGGTCGAACCCCGGCGCCAGTTCATTCAGGACAACGCCTTGAACGTCCGAAACCTGGATATTTAATAATTGATTTGGACAGACAGATAGATAGATAAACATGTCAGACGATACCACTCCAAAACCCGAGAACATGCCCCTCATGGGCGGAGGTTCCGTTTTTTCAGCGGGAGAGAAGATTGCCAAAATAAACGTGGCCGACGAAATGAAAAGCTCATTTCTGGATTACTCCATGTCGGTCATTATTTCGCGAGCCCTGCCCGATGTCCGGGACGGTTTGAAGCCCTCTCAGCGGCGTATTCTCTACGCCATGCACGAGCTCAATCTCTATCCGGGCCATAAGCATTTCAAATGCGCCAAAATCTGCGGCGATACCAGCGGTAACTATCACCCTCACGGCGAGCAGGTGATCTACCCTACCCTGGTCCACATGGCCCAGCCCTGGGCCATGCGCGATACACTGATCGACGGCCAGGGTAACTTCGGCTCCATGGAAGGCGACCCTCCGGCCGCCATGCGTTACACTGAGGCACGCCTCACCCACATGGGCGGCATCCTCATGAACGACATGGATAAGGATACGGTCGATTTCGTTCCCAACTATGATGAGCGCTTGACCGAACCGGTCGTTTTCCCCTCCGCATGTCCGAACCTGATCGTCAATGGCGGCACCGGCATCGCCGTCGGTATGGCCACCAACCTGGCTCCCCACAACCTGGGCGAGACCGTTGAAGCCATCTGCGCTCTCATTGACAACCCGGACCTGCAGCCTCTGGACCTGCTCAAATACATCAAGGGTCCCGATTTTCCCACCGGCTGTACCCTCTGCGGTTCCGAGGGAATCAAGAATTACTTCCAGACCGGACGCGGCTCGGTCAGAATCCGCGCCAAAGTCGGGGTCGAACAGCTCAAGGGCAACCGGGAGCAGATCATCATTTCCGAGATACCCTTCGGGGTTAATCGTGCCGTACTGGTGGAGCGCATCGCCAATCTGGTCAATGAGAAGACACTTACCGACATCACAGCCATCCGCGATGAATCTGACGAAAATACGCGCGTGGTAGTCGAGCTCAAGCGTGACGCCATCCCCAAAGTCGTCATCAACAACCTTTACAAGTTCACCCAACTGGAGACCACCTTCAGCGTCAACGCGCTGGCCATTGATCACGGGCGCCCCAAGATTCTCAACATGAAAGAGATGATGGAGTGCTTCATCGAGCACCGCCGCGAGGTCGTTATTCGCCGCACCCGTTATCTTTTGAGAAAGGCTGAGGAACGCGCCGAAATTCTGGAGGGCTACCTCATTGCGCTCGATAATCTCGATGAATTTATCCGGATTATCCGCCAGTCGGCCAACCGCGAAGAGGCTCGCATTAAACTGCTCGCTTTCGATTTCAGCCGCGCAGCAGTGGAGAAACTCGGCATCCTCATCCGCGACCCGGCCCGTCTCCGCAACGGCCGTTATTGCTTCAGTCTGGTCCAGGCCAATGCGATTCTGGACCTGCGTCTCTATCAGCTCACCGGACTGGAACAGGATAAGGTCCGCAGCGAATACGATGCGTTGGTCGAAACCATCAAGGATCTCCTGGATATCCTGGCCAACGAGTACCGCATCATGGGCATCATCAAGCAGGAGCTCCGAGCCCTGGGTGAAAAACATGGCACCCCGCGCAGAACCGTTCTGGCGGCAGATGCCGGCGAAATGGCCATTGAAGACCTGATCGCCAATGAGGGCGTCATTATTACCATGACCCACAAGGGCCTCATCAAACGCACCAACGTCAGCTCCTATCGCTCTCAGCGCCGGGGCGGCAAAGGCGTCATCGGCATGAGTACCCGCACCTCCGCTCTCGACGAGGATGAAGATTTTATCGAGCGCCTCTTTACGGCCAGCACTCATGATTATCTCCTCTTCTTTACCAATACCGGCCGAATCTATTGCGAGCGCGTCCATGAAATCCCCGATATGGGCAGAGCCGCCAAGGGACGCAGCATCGCCAATCTATTGGAGCTGCAGGCCAATGAGAAAGTCGCCGCTCTCATCCGAATCAATGCCCAGAGCGAAAACGGACAGGACACCACCTGGGAACAGGATCAGTGTCTCTTCTTCGCCACGCGCCGGGGAACGGTCAAGCAGACCGAGCTTTCCCAGTTCGCCAATATCCGCAGGGGCGGTATTATTGCCATCAAGATCGACGAGGGCGACCTCCTCATTGATGTCAAATTGACCACCCACGGCGATGATGTCGTCCTCATTACCCGTCAGGGCATGAGCATTCGCTTCCACGAAGATGACGTCCGCAGGATGGGCCGGGCCACGACCGGCGTGCGCGGGATCAACCTCTCTAAAAAAGATGAGGTCGTCGCCGCCGCCGTCGTAGAGAAAGACGCCTCGCTCCTGGTCGCCGGAGACCGCGGCATCGGTAAACGCACCGACTTTGAAGAATACCGAGTCCAGGCCCGCGGCGGTAAAGGTATTATCACGATGAAGACCGGTGAGAAAACCGGCGACGTGATCGGCGCCCTGACCGTCAAGGATGGCGATGAGATCATGCTCATTACGATCGACGGCCAGATGGTTCGCACCAGCGTCAACTACATCCGCGAGATCGGCCGCAACACCATGGGTGTACGGCTCATCAATCTGGATGAGGAAGACCGCTTACAGGCCATCGCCCCCGTGGTCAAGGAAGACGATGATGACGAGGATGAAAACCAGCTCAAACTGGATGTCGAAATCAATAATCCCGATGCTCCGAAACCTCTGAGCGAAGAAATAGAAGAAGAGGTGAAGGAGCAGGAAGTGACTCCCGAAACGGAATCCTCGCCTGCAGATGAAGAGCCGCCTGCATTGGATTAAAACTGGATTATGAAACTTTTCGTTCACGGTTAATCCAACCAACACCAACACCAAAGAACGCAAAGACCTCCTCCCTGGGTGCCCCCAAAGCCCAGGGGGGAGGTTCCCTTTTAGGGTACTTTAGGCGGCACCTTCACAAAGAGACTGGAAATTCACTGTCGACATGTTAATATCCCCCAGCATGTTTGCTATGGCTGTAATCCTTTCGAGCGAATTCAGACAGGCAAACGGGATTCCGATAATTTAACGACAACTGCTCCGGCATCAGCAAACACGAGTTTTTTAGAATTATGGTCACGCCTTACGCCACGCCCGCCGCGCCCTCTTCCCGGCGCCCTACCGGGAGCCTGAAACAATGGGTTCTGGCCTCACGCCCCTGGGCCTTCACCGCAGCCATTATCCCCATCGCCCTGGGCTCGGCACTGGCCGCAACTCAGGTCGCGTTTCGCCCGGCCCTGTTCCTCCTGACGCTGGTGGCCGGAGTCCTGATGCAGGCCGCGGTGAATTACCTCAATACCTATGGCGATTATATTTCCGGCGTGGATACTCCCGAATCGGTCACGCCCAGTTGTTCTCAATTGGTGCGCGGAGAGCTTGATCCCCTCACCATGCGCAATGTCGGCCTGGGCACCCTCTCCGCAGCCATTCTCTGCGGAGTCTATCCGGTCTGGGTCGGCGGCTGGCCGGTGCTGGTCTGCGGAGCGGTCGGCTTTTTCGGAGTCCTCTTTTACACCACCTTCTTCCCCTACAAATATAAGGGACTGGGGCCTCTCTTCGTCTTCTTCCTGATGGGGCCTCTGATGGCGCTGCCGGCATGGTATATTCAGGGTGCTGAAGGATTCTGGCAGCCTCTATTGGCCTCGCTTCCGGTCGGCTGCATGGTGGCCGGGATTTTGCATGGCAATGACCTGCGCGATATCCGCTATGACAACTCTGCCGGGATCAGCACTCCCGCAGCGGGTCTGGGTCTTTCCACGGCTATTACTTTCTACAAAGCGCTCTACGTGGGCGCCTATCTGATCCTGGGCGCATTGGTCCTCTTTAGAGTCCTCGATTATTTTGCCCTTCTGCCTCTCCTGGTACTGCCGCTGGTCTATAAAACGCTGCACGGTCTCACTGCGGAATCCGAACGCTCCCGCATCGAATCTCTGGAGATGACTTCGGGCAAACTCCATTTCCTCTTTGGCTTACTCCTCACAATGGGAGTCGCCATCTCAATCTTTTTCAGATTATGAACCCCATTTACCAATCCAAACCCGTTCGCCTGCCCTCAAGTATCGGCGTCCTCTTTACCCTCTTCCTGGCGGCCTTTTTCTGGTGGGCAATCTTCGGCAAAGAGGTGGTCAATTTCTGGCTCGGCATGTCCGTCGCCACCACCACTCTGGCAGTTCTGTCCCTGATTCTGGGCGGACGCGATTTCCGTCGCTCGCTCCTGAAATTCCCGGGCTCCACCACGTTCTGGCTCGGACTCGCCAGCGCCGTGGCACTCTATGCGGTCTTCGAGGTCGGCTACTTCTGTTCGCGGCTCCTCTTCAGTTCTTCGCCCGAAGAGGTCAGCAGCATCTACAACATCCGCTCCAAGGCCAGCCCCCTGATGATCAGCCTGGTTCTCCTTTTCATCACCAGCCCCTGCGAAGAAATCTTCTGGCGCGGCTTCCTCCAGCGCTGGGCCGTCGGACGCTTCGGGCTCATGGCCGGATGGATTCTCTCCACGCTCCTCTATTCCGCAGTCCATATCGCCTCGGGCAACTGGATGCTGGTCATGGCGGCCATGGTAGCCGGAGCTTTCTGGGGGCTCCTCTATCTCCTTACTCAGAATTTGTGGATTTGCATCCTCTCGCACGCTTTCTGGACGGTCCTCATCTTTATCCTGATCCCCATTCCCTGAAAATCACCCCCGGCCGGAAGTTTAAACATCATGAGCACGCCTTTTACCCAACCCAGTCCCGTCCTCTTCCTCTGCGCTGCTCTGGCGGCCTTCCTGGCTTATGGGTCATTCGGTTTCTGGAAGCGGCTCAGTTTCCGCTGCGGCCTCATGGATGAACCGGGACGGCGCAAAATCCACCGCAAACCGACCTCTCTGGCCGGCGGTCTCACGGTCCTCATGGCGGCGCTGCCCTTTTGCCTCTATTACTTTTACACACTGCCCGGGGACGGCGGTTCCCTGCACTGGTTTTGGCTCGGGGGACTCCTGGCTTTTTTCCTGCTGGGGCTGGCCGATGACTATTGGGAACTGGGCCCGGGCGTGAAATTCCTCGTTCAGCTCCTCCTGATCGGAGTCCTCACTACCCGGATTCACTTTGATTTCTTCGCCAACTCAGCTCTTGGCGCCACACTCAATTTCGCGCTCTCTTTCCTCTGGTTCGGCTTCATCCTCAACTCGCTCAATTTCCTCGATAACATGAACGGTCTCTGTGCCGGGCTCGGAGCACTTCTGGCAACCGCTTTCTTTTCCGCGAACCTGATGCTCCCGGGTGCACAGCTCCTCCCGGTTTTTTTGATTTTTGCGGCAACGCTGTTCGCCTTCCTCCCCTGGAATTACCCCAAAGCAAAAGCCTTTCTGGGTGATTCAGGCAGCCACCTGGTCGGGTACCTCGCGGCCACCGGCTCCATCCTGCTCACGAACGCTCTCTTGCAACGCTCGGCCTCTGAACCGGGCCCGCTGCAATCCCTTGCTGACTTCCTGCCGGTTCTCCTGATGCTGAGCCTGCCGCTCTATGACCTGGGGTCAATCTTCCTCATCCGCCTGCGCAACGGCCGGCCGCTCTACGTGGGCGATACTAACCACATCTCGCATCGGCTCGTCCGCAAGGGTCTGAGCCCTGCCGCAGCCGTGGCCGTCATCTGGGCTCTCTGCGCCGCAACCCTCGCTCTGAGCCTCCTCTGGATATCCCGGGGAATATAAAAATCATCCCTGAAAATTTCTCTTCCGGTCAATTTTCAGGTGACAAAAACAGAAATGCGTGCTAGAATTCACTTGATGATGGAGACAGAATCTAGTTTTCATATTTTTCCTAATTAGATCGCGTACCACTCCATCATCACCTGGTTTTGGGGGGCGGTTCATACAGAACAGCCAATGAAGCAAAAAATAGAATGTACATAAAAGTGTTCATGCTAGGGCTGCCCCCCTCTTCTTCAGAAACCCTCCTTACATTTTGACCGACCTTGTCGGATGCCTCCCCTTAGCTTTTGACTCCGGAAAGTAGTTTCAGAAGTTTAGCCCGCACCACCGGCTTGTAGAGAATGCCATCCAGATGAGTCAGGTCAAAGCCTGCCTCCGCTTCGATATCGGCCGTAATGGCGAATATCTTCACCTTCTCCGCCTTAGGCATCGCGCGAATCGCCGCCGCAAGCTCCTCGCCGCTCATCTCCGGCATCCAGAGATCCGTCAAGACAACATCATAAGAGCCTTGCTCGAACTCCTGAAGCGCCTGCTTGCCCGATGATGCCAGCGTGTGCTCGACGTTCATCTTCTTGAGCATAATCGAAAGCACCTTCAAGTTCATCTCCACGTCATCGACCAGAAGAACCCGAATCCCCATATTGATCGTGTGCCCATCCCTCATGATAGGGTCGGGTTCCTTTATTTGAGTCAGATACTCGTAACTGATCCTCGGGAAGTGAACGGTAAAAGTGGTCCCTTCTCCGGGACGGCTTTCGAAAAATATCTCTCCGCCCATCTTCTCGACCAGCTTTTTGGTGATGGAGAGCCCCAGGCCGCTGCCTTCATAGTATTGGCCTCTTTTCATCATATCCTGCCGACGGTTGAACGGCTCGAAAATATCCTTCTGGAATTCCTCTATAACGCCGATACCCGTATCAGATACGCTGAAAGTCAGGAGACATGTTTTCTGGTTCGCTGGTTCAAACTCCAACCGGACCCGCACGCTGCCCTGATGGGTAAATTTGAGCGCATTGCTGATCAGGTTCAACAAAATCTGCTTCACGCGCGCCGGGTCCAACAGGAAGAGCGGAAGAAGCATCGGATACGAAAACTGCAAGTCTAAACCCTTCTCATTGGCTTTGCCCCTGAAGATGGAGTGGGCCTCCTCCAGAAGCGCCGCGATGTCGGTCTGAACCGGAACAAACTCCGTCGTCTCAGCCTCTATCCTGGAGAGATCGAGCACATTGTTCACCAGACTCAGCAGCGTGGAACCCGACAGATAAATTGATTTCAGATAATCCTTCTCCTCTCCAGGTTGGAGGTGTGAATCCTGCAACGCTTCGCTGAAGCCGATAATTGCGTTAAGCGGCGTACGTATTTCGTGGCTCATCGTACTCAGGAACATATTCTTGGCGCGGTTCGCCGCCTGAGCCTCTTGCATCGCTTTTTCCAAGCGCACCTGGTTCTCATGAATATCGGTAATATCCACCAGGCTCTCCAGCACATAAAGCATCTCCCCATGCAGACCAAAGATCGGCTGCACCAAAGCCTGAAAAAATCTCCCCTTAAACTCGATAGAACGCAATACCTTCACTTTTTGTCTGGAAGCAATTTGAACCGGGCAATTCGTTGATTGACAGCCCCCTGAACTTTTATCGTGGCAGAAGTAGTCTCTGCACCTGGCTCCGATCAACTTCTCATAGGGAACATCCAGAAGTTTGGCAAAGCTGGCCGTCGCAATCACGACCCTTCGCTCCTTATCCACCATCACCATCGGCACCTCGATATGGTCGAACATCTGCTTCTGGAAATTGTTCGACTCGGCGATTGCCTCCATCTGCCGGTTACGTTCGTAGGCCAGCTGGAAAATATGAGCCGCACCGTTCATCGTATGGATTTCGCTCTGGGTAAAGACAATCTTCTTTAAAAAGGCGAAACTTATCTCACCCCAAAGCTTTTTATCAATCCAGATTCCTACTAGAAAGAGCGATTCAATCCCCATTTTCCGGAAATGAGATTCAGCGGATCCCGAGTATTCCGGGATATTTTCCATCCCACTGAACTCAAAATACATACGCCTTTTGTGACGCTCTATGATCCCGGGGCTTGCGGGAACCCTTTCAAGGACCCAATCGTTACGTTTCTCGGCGGGAATGTTCCTTCCTATCCAGTTGTGGGTTGTTCGGCAATAGGCATAATCTTCCTCAAAACGCATCACTCTGCAGTTATCGGCATACAGACACCGAGCCAGGATGCCCAGCACATCCTCGATCACCTGGCTGAAGTCAGTAGCCACGGCCACTTTTTGCAGACACCGGTTGACGACCCGCGTATTCTGAACGTACTTCTTCAGGTTAAAAAGCATCTGAAAACGCTCTCGGGCCAACTTCAACACCGACACTACATCATGCAGAAGCTGGATATCGTTTTCTGCGAACTTCCGTTTTGAAAAAGTAAAATCAGCCTGCAAGCATCCCCAAAGCTGATCATTCTCCCATACTCCGGTAATGACCAGGCTTTTGACCCCTCGCCGTTCAATCCAGAAATTCTTCCATTTCTCGGCTCCGGGCTCGGTGGTGTTCTCCGTGTCCTCAATCAGGATATCTTCTTTTCGCAGCAACTTCTGGTAGAACTCTTCGGAGGATTCCATCGAAATATCCCGGAATGTTTCAGAAGTGGGATATGCGCTGTGCCCCATCCACTCATGCGTCTTGACGAACCGACTCTCCTCCGGTTCAAACTTGATCAAATAGCATCGGCAAGCCCTCAACCGGTGGCCCAGGAGCTCAAGCATTTCTTCAATGGCGCGATTGAAGTTTTCGGAGGTAATGGCGCTTTGAAGGCAGCGGTTGATCGTCTGGGTGCTTTCAATATGTTGATTGAGTTCGCCCAGGAGCCTCAGCCGCTCATTTTCCAGGCCCAGACTACGGGTCACGTCCATATCTGCGCTGATAATGAGACGGCGTCCCGATTCGGTCTTAACAAAGGTTTTATAAGTTCTGGAGGTTAATATCTCGGCATTTTCGTCGCTGTAAAAATGGAGGTAAATTTGCGTTTCTCCCGTCTCCATCGCCCGCAAATCCCAGTTCCTGACATCTTCTGCCGCTCCGGATTGACCAAAAACCTCATAGTCAGTCCTCCCTATCACCTTCGAAGCGGGGATGCCGGTGAGCTGCTCGAGCCGCTTGCTCCAGACAAAATAACGGAAATCGTTATCTGCATCCTTTGCCGCAATGCCGATCGGAGAGTGATTCAGGATAGATTGGAAGAGGATTCTCAACTCTCCCTCTTTCTCCTTAAGCTGGTGCAGCTCGGTGACGTCGGAGCCAAAGCCAATCAGGAACTCACGTCCGTCAGCTGTCCGGAAGGTATTCTTCGACATCTGATACCAGGAATCCCCCAGTTTCTCCAGATAATTGTTGGCTTCATCTTTCGCAAGGGTATCCAAATCATTCCTTCTGAAGAAGGCCGCCAGCTCCGTATCGCTGAAAACCTCATAATCCGTTTTACCGATTATTTCATTGAGAGGACGCTGAGCGATCTTCTCGACAAAATTCTGGTTCGCTGTTAGATAGCTGAAGCCGTTGGTCACGTCTTTGACGAAGATGGGTGAAGGCACCGCATCCATGATCTGTCGCAGAAGCTCTTTGGTCTGGTTGAATTTGCGCTCGCTCGCGTAAAGCAGCGTCACATCCTGCAATACCCCGAAAACACGCATATTCATCCCTTGAAGCTCCGATTTGCGCCAGGCGGCCAGGAGCAGAAAATACCGGATATCTCCCTTATAATTGGAACGGAATGAGACCTGAATTTCATTTACTTTCCTGGCGAAAAGTTCCTCGAATTTTCTCCGAAAGTCCTCCCAATCTTCCCGGCAGACCCACTCTTCCGGCGAGAGAAGCTTTCCGTCCTCGTCGCACCCCCAGTTCGTCACCTGATTGCCCATGGCGTGAGGCATCACTTTGAAAGTTTCATCCATGGAAAAACAGCTCAAACCCGCCAGGCGAGTCGTAAAACGAAGCATATTCAGTGTGAATTTCAAGCGATCCCTCTGTTCATACTCCTTGCTGACATTCCGGAAGACCAGCACGACACCCTGCACTTTCCCTTCCAGATCATGAATCGGCGCGGCACAATCAGCTATGTAAAGCCGGAAGCCATTCTTCGTAATTAACTCAGTATGGTTGGCGAGCTTGACTGGCTGGCCGGTGGACAGAACCTCCCTGACGGGAGAAGGAACAGCCTCCCCGGTCACACTGCTGAATATCTGGAAGATTTCTTCAATGGGCCGCCCTGAAGCCTCCTCCTGCGTATATCCGCTCAGGGAACAAGCCACGGGGTTCAGGTAGGTAATATTCCCTTCATGATCGGTGGCGATCAATCCATCACCAATGGATTCGAGAATAATCTGGCTCCTCTCTTCGAGCTCTCTGCGCTTACTGCGTTCCTCTACCAATTCGGTAACGTCTTGAGAAAACCAAAAGACCGCCTCTTCTCCATAGAGCTCTGGGCCTATTTGCTGGAATACCATCATCCTCTTTCTATCTCCAGCAGAATAGGGATAAACCAGCTCCTTTTTCTCTTCAAACACCTGCTCGACCAACTCTTTTATTCGTTGGAGATCCAACCGCTTGAGGTCTCCCAAATGCCGAGGGTCTTCCCCGGTCCGGTAAAATCCCTTTTCGACTTGATGGTATAATATTTTCCCCTTGCGGTTTGTGATGACAATCCGGATCGGCAGCGTGCTCAGTATCCTTTCCGTCTTTAGCGACTCCTTCCTGAGCTTTCTGTGGGCGCGGGCCAACTGCACCACGAGAAAAAGGAAAATAAGGAAAAGCCCCAGCCCCAGAAACGTCTCTTTTTTATAGAGTTGCCAAAATGGGGGAATTCGATTCAGCATAACCGCCTCCTTCGGGAGAACACTCTCATCGAATGCGAAGCTCTTCAAGACCGTATCGTTAATGACACAGCGAAGCGGCCGCTGACGGCTGGGAAGAGGAGTACCCGGGGGAGTAGCAAAAATCTCTTTCATGAGAGAGACCGTCTCCTGGCCATATAGAGTGGCATCCATGACATAACCGCCCAAAACCCCTGGCACCAGAAAATCATTACGCGTTACCAGGATCGGAACCGAAGTGCTCTGTTTGATTTTATCAAACACATATCTGAAATTGAGGTATCCATTCTGCTCGGATCGGCGCCAGGAAGAAATAATTATAAAGGCATTCCCCGGCAACGTGCTCACCGCCTCCAGCATCTGGTCGGTCGTCGCCTCCATTCCATTCAATATCCGGACCCGGCACCCGGGAAACTCCTGATGATACTTTTCCCACTGCGACTGAAGGGATTTTTTCAAGAGCTCCCCTTCGGAAACTATCAGCACCTCCTGGGCTGAAGGCATCAGGCTCATTCCCAGGCGGATATTATCCCAGATAATTGGTCCGGCCTGGATTACGGTGATATTGGGGTAAGTCTCCCGATCGAAAATAGGACAGGCCTGGCAACCGCAGACGAGGATGGGCAAATCTTTGGGAATTACATCATAATTAAGCGTCAAGAAATCCGTTGCACTCCCCAGGATTGACACCATGACGTCATATTTTCCCTCCGTGCTTTGAGAGTCAAACAGTTCCTTCAGAAGCGACCAGGCTCTATTTGCAGGCAATCGCCTTCCCCTGATGCCCGTCAGCTCCACGGTGTCTATCCGGTAATTGGCCCCTCCTGTGCCGAACGTCGCTTCAATATGGTCGCGAACTTCATGTGTCCAGGCATGGCTCAGGTGATAGGAAGATAAAACCAGGATTCGGCGAGAAGGCTCATTGTTTTCCTCTGCTGCTCCCGTTGATGTCTCCGGGAGTGCGGCCGGGCCCAAATTCGAAACAACTGACTGAGCTTGAAGCCCAATCGCCCAAAAGCAAAGGAGAACCGACAACCATAATCTCATCTCATGCACCCTTTCCCAGTTCCTCACCAAGAAATGCCAACCCGAAAAGGAAGGCTTTTCTCAAATCCCCAGAGAATCTCTCTCTGAATACGTCGCTATTCGCGTTCCTATTGAAACATTGAGGTTATTCTATTCTTGTTTTTACAATAAGTCAACCCACACACCCCCAAAAAATAAAAAAACCGCCCCGAGCCGTTCAACTCAGAGGCGGTTTTTTCGATGCTTCGCGAGCAGCCTGTCTCTATCTATTTCTGGGACGCAAGAGAATCGCTTTTTTATTGGTTCCTTCTACCTCAACGCTGTAGGTTTCGACCTTTTCATCGTCTTTCAACGCATTGTGGACGATAAAGCGGTCAAAAGCGTTCATCGGCTCCAGTTCCACGATATCTCCCCAGCGGCGAACCTTCTCCGCAGCCTCCTTGGCCTTGCGGGTCAGCTCTTCGCGGGCATTCAAGCGGTAATTGGAGACATCCAGAAGAACCTTGGGCGCTTCGGGTTGGGTATTGAAAATAATCCGATTCGTCAGATATTGGAGCGCCACCAAAGCCTGACCCTTGCGGCCGATCAGCCGGCCCGGGTCATCGGTCTTGATTTCCAAGAGCGGTCCCTCATCTAAAAAGTGCTCCTCAACTTCACATGTAAATCCCAGACTTCTGAGGATGGTTTCAACAATCACTTTAGGTTGATCAGTCATAGTTGTGTTCTGTTCGTGTTCGTCGTTCTCGGTAAAAGTGTTATTTCCTGCCCGGGCGGTTTTTGCCCCTCAGAGCACGCTGTCCCAGAGCTCCTTTTGCAACAGGGACCGTGACCGGCGCTGCCGGTGCCGTCGGAGTTTTCATCCGGGTGAGCTTGGTCTGCAGAATCGTAAAGAGGTTCTGAACCGTCCAGTAAAGAGAGAGCCCCGAGGGCAAGCTATAGCAGAAGAAGATGAAAATGAGCGGCATATAGCGGAACATCTTCTGCTGGACGGGGTCCATGCCCGGAGAGGGCGGCGTCAACGAAGTCTGCCAGAGCATGGAAGCTCCCATCAGGAGCGGCAGAGGGTTGATCGGGAAATTGAGGCCGGGTATCAAAAAAATCGTATCGGGAATGGAGAGATCCGAGGCCCAGAGGAAGGACGCTCCGCGCAGCTCAATGGCGCTCATGAGCATCTTGTAAAATCCGATGAAGACCGGAATCTGAATCAGAATCGGCCAGCAGCCTCCCATCGGGTTGACCTTATTCTGCTTCATGAACTCCATGAGCTTCTGGTTCATCTTCTTGGCGTCATCCTTATACTTCTCGCGAAGGGCGTTCATCTCCGGCTGCAGCTGGCTCATCCGCTTCATGGAGCGGGTGCTCGCGGCCGTCAGCGGCCAGAAGAGAAGCTTAATAATGATCGTAATGATGATAATCGCCAGGCCGTAGCCGACATGGAGGAACGAATTGACCTGATTCATTCCCAGGAGAAGCATCTTGGAGAAAAAGCCGAAAAAGCCGTTGAAACCCATCACCAGGTCCAGGTCATTGCTGATACCCAGTTTGGAAAGCGTGCGGTACTCCTTGGGTCCGGCATATATATCGTAATCGTAGGAGACTGTGGCGCCCGGAGCCAGGAGCGACTCGGGGTAAAGCAGCGAAGCCTGCAAGCCTTTCTGCGGGCCCATATTCTGGAATTCCTCGGATTCCAGCTTCAGGGGCGTCTCTATAACAGCCACCCGAGAGCTTCCACCCGTCGGAACCGTCGCGATCGTGAAAAAGCGGTTGGCACTGCTCACCCACATCACGTTGGTCAAGCCATCGCCCCCGGTGTAGAGAGTGCGCCGCTCATTGACCGAGCAGCCCATGGTCCGGTTAGCGAACCAGCTCTCGCCGACTGTCTGCAGCTTCTCCCCGTTGTACCAGGAGATGTTCATGAGGTTGCGCTGATCTTTGGCGGTCAGCGGCGTAGCGGTACCGGTCACCAGCTCCAGGGCCGGCATTTGAACCGGTGTTTCGCCCTTGTTGGAAAAGGAAAGTTTGGCTTTAAAGAGGTAATCATCCGTGAGCGTGATCGTCTTGGTGAGCGTGACCCCGTTGGTCAGGATTGTGCTCGCCTCCAGAGTGCGGTCATCTTTGCGGCTCAGCTGATAGGCCTGAGTCAGGAGGTTCGTATCTCCCAGCACGGTCAGGAGCGGAACCGAGACCCCTTCATTGAGGACGATCCAATCGGCTTCGCTTAAAGAATTTTTCTTGGAAAAGCGGCTGACCTTGGCCGGGTATTTCTTGAGCTCGATTCGGCTCAATCCACCGCCCCGGCTGCTGAACACATATTGAGCGACCTCGTTTTCCAGAGTCAGAGTCTGCTCGGTTGCGCCGGCGGGAAGTGTCAGAGTCCGGGCAACGTCGGCCGCTGCTGCTTCCGCGGCTTTCTGAGTTGCCACTGCCGCTGAGGGCTGGAACGCATCAAGGTTCGTGGAAGCCGCTGCGCCGGGAGTCTGTGCAGAAGCCGCCGGGACCCCATTAGTCCCTTCGGCAGCCGCCTGCTGCGCCTGTTGAATCGCTGCCTTTTCCTCCTGTGTCAGAGGTTTCGGTGGATAGAGTTTATTGGTGAGCGGGAACCAGACTCCAAACAAAAAGCCCAGTGCCACCAGGAGGATTAAAAATGCTTTACGATCCATTAAATACTTTTCTACTTATCGCTTACTGCTTCGTGCTGAATGCGTTATCAGCTTTTTGGGAACCTTCCCGCGCATCATGTCGCGGAGGAACAGGGTCATACCCTCCCTCATGCCAGGGATGACAGCGGGCAATCCGTGTCACGGAGAGCCAGCCGCCTTTCAAAACCCCATGCTCGCAAACCGCCTCCTTCGCATACTGCGAACAGGAGGGATAATAACGGCAACGGGCATACGGGCCCAGAAGAGCCGACTTCATCGGGGAGAATACCCACCGATAAATGTAGATCGGCACAAGCGCCGCTACTCTCAAGACTCTGCTCCAGAAACCCATAAGCCTGTCTTCTTCAAAAAAAATCTGAATTCCCTCTCCACATCCGCCAGCTTCTTATTCTGCATCGCCTTGCGCGCGACCATGATCAGCGTCAGATCACCGGAGAACTCATGCTGATGGAGCCTGTAGGTCTCCCGCAAAAGCCGCTTCACCCGGTTGCGTACCACCGCATTGCCCAGCCTCTTGCTGGCGATGACGGCATACTTCCCCAGGGTTCCTTGCGGCTCAATTCTCCAGTTCGCTATGAAGTAGCGCGTGACAAAGCGCTCTCCGTTCTGCTTGAGGTCCTCAAAATCACTTTGAACTTTCAGGACACGATCATGCGGCAGTCTAAAGCCGGGCCGTTGTGAAGAGGGTAATCCCACCGGGGCACCCATTCAAATAAAACACCCCTTACTCGTTCTTAAACAAAGCCTGAAGAAGGGGCGTTGAAATAATTGACGCCTAAATTTGAGTCAGTTTTTTGCGACCCACGCGGCGGCGGTTGGAAAGAATACCACGGCCGGCCTTGGTAGCCATGCGGCTACGGAAACCATGCTGACGTACACGTCTGATCTTCGAAGGTTGATACTGTCTTTTCATCTCTTAAAAATACTGTTACTCCATATAAGCGTGATACATACGGTTTTCAATAGATCACGCTTCATCCCCGGGGCCATCCCTCATGGGCGGGGAGTGAGCTTACCCTCACCGCCCCGGGGTGTCAAGGCATTCCCTACCTGTTTTGAGTTTTTTATCGGCTTTGGCCCCTCCGAAGAGCTTCCGTGGTTGATAAATCCAGAGCGTCAGGGTACATTCTGGCCCGTATGAAGTTCGCTTTCAATTTTATGAATTTCTCTTCAGCCGGGGCTCTGGCCCTCTGCGGCCTCCTTTTCTCTGCCGCACCGGCATCGGCAAAAGATGCAGAACCCAAAGCGCTTACCACAGAAACGAACGCGGTTCCGGAAAGCAAAGCGGCTCCGAAAAAAACGGATTGGTCCCGGGCGGCCCATCAGAGCACCGAATCGCTCCTCAAGCACTTCTGGAACAGCACTGACCACTACTTCAACGCCGAAACCGGCGGTTCCACGAATTTCAACTACTGGCCCCAGGCCCACGCCATGGATGTCGTTATCGACGCCTGGCTCCGGACCCAAGATTCCAAATACAGTGATTACTTCGAACCCTGGTATAACGGGATCCGCGAGAAAAACGGCGGCCGATACTGGAATGTTTTCTTCGATGATATGGAGTGGATCGCCCTCACGCTCCTGAGGCTTCACGAGGCCACCGGCGATGAGAAATACCTCAATACGGCGAAGCGTCTCTGGGTCTTTATCCAAAAAGGCTGGGACCAGGAGACCGGCGGAATCTCCTGGAAAGCCGACCACCTCTGGAGCAAAAACGCCTGCTCCAACGGCCCGGGCAGCATCCTGGCCAGCCGCCTGTACCGGATTAACGGCGATCAAAAAGACCTCGATTGGGCCAAAAAAATCTATCAGTGGGAAAAAGAACGCCTCTTCGACCCGGAAACCGGCGCCGTGACCGATCACTTCAGCGACCGCACCGGCTCCAAAGCCGGGGGCCCGCTCACCTACAATCAGGGAACCTTCCTGGGCGCGGCCTATGAACTCTATAAGCTCACCGGGGAAATACAATACCTGAGGGATGCGGAGAAAGCGGCCGCTTTCACCATCACCAGCCGGAACACCCTCGACCGCCGCAATGGAATCCTGAGAGATGAAGGCCGCGGCGACGGTGCCCTCTTTAAAGGCATCTTTATCCGCTATTTCGTCCAGTTGATGCTCGAAAAAGAGCTCAAACCCGAAATCCGCGCTCAGTACCGGGACTTCCTCTATCACAACGCCGAGGTGCTCTGGACCCGCGGCGTGAAACAGGAGGAGCTCCTCTTCTCCCAAGCCTGGAGCCGTCCGCCCGAGGGGAACGCCCTGCTGAACGCCCAGACCAGTGCCTGCACGCTCCTGGAAGCCCTCGCTTTTTACGAAAAATCGCAACCGCAAACAAAATAGGCCGCCATCCCGGAAACGGACGGGAGTTCAAAAAGGACTTTCCATTTCGCCCGAGTGAGGCTACCTTCTGCGTATGAGATTACGTCTTCAATCTATTAAATTTGGCCTGCTCGCCGGACTGATCGCGTGGGCACTCCTTGCCATCCAGACCACCGATGCTCAGGCACAGGGGCGCCGTCCCAAAATCCCTTATGAATATGAAGGCTTTAAGGATACAAACTGGGTCTGCCTCTTTGACGGCAAATCGCTGAGCGGCTGGCTCCCGCTGGAGCTGGGCGGCAGCGGCCCGGTGGAGTTTCAGGAGGATTTCAAGACCGACGCCCAGACCAATACCGTCCCAGTCATTATCATCAACCGGGGCGACATGGTTTCAGGCATGGCCTGGACCAACGGCCCGGTGCGGATGAATTATGAAATCGAGTGGGAAGCGATGCGCGTAAATGGCAACGATTTCTTCGCCGCCATGAGCTTCCCCGTGAAAGATTCCTACGTCACCTTTATCCCCTCGGGTTGGGGCGGAAGCGTAGCCGGGATTTCCAGCGTGAATGGCCACGATGCCTCCGAGAACGAAACCGCCAGCTACCTGCCGCTGAAAGACGAAACCTGGCATAAATTTAAAATCAGGGTCACCGAAAAGAAAATCGAGGCCTGGGCCAATGAGAAACAGATCGTGGACCTGAATACCCTGGATAAAACGCTCGACCTGCGCAGCGGCTCCCCAGCCGAAATCAAGCGCTACGGCATCGTCTGTACGGCCTATCGCTCCACCGGTGCCATCAAGGATATCCGGATGAGGAAGATAAAAATCGAAGAGAAAAAGTAAACCTATTCAGACTCCCTCTCTACGATTCGACGCCGATCTATTCCTGGCGCCCATGCAGGACGTGACCGATCTTGCATTCTGGCGCCTGCTGGAGGCCTATGGCGGGGCCGATTGCTACGTGACCGAATATATCCGGGTCTATCCCAATTCCCGAATCGGCCCGGAGATTGAGCGGCAGATTCGCGACAACGATACCGGCCGGCCGCTGGTGGCGCAGATCGCCGGGGAAGATATCCCCAGTCTTGCCCGGATCGCGGAGGATCTGCAGCGCTTACCCATCGCCGGCATCGACCTCAACCTGGGCTGCCCCGCACAGGTGGTCTGTCGCAAAAACGTCGGAGGCGCTCTCCTGAAAGACCTTGCCCGGGTAGCGGATATCCTGAAAACGCTGCGTCCGCTCATCTCCCTGCCCTTCAGCGTCAAATGCCGTCTGGGCTATGCCGATTCCTCCTCTTTCGAGGACCTTCTGGGCCTCCTCAATCAATATCAGTTGGATTGGGTAACCATTCACGGGCGGACCGTCCGGCGGGGCTATGCCGGCCAAAGCGATTGGGAAGCCATTGAGAAGGCTGCCCGGATTCTGACCTGCCCCGTGGTCGGCAACGGGGATATCTCCTCACCGCTGGCCGCTGCCCGGATTCTCCGGGAATCCCCGCTGGCTGGACTCATGATTGGCCGCGGCGCCGTGCGCAATCCCTGGATTTTTTCCCAGATACGGCAGGTATTGGCGGGCAAAACACCCCTTCTGCCGACCGGCAGCCAGGTCATGGAGTACCTTTTCAGGCTCCGGGAGGCGACCGATCTGGGTCCGCTCGGACGCGGTGAACAGCCTCACGTGGAGAGAATTAAGAAATTTCTGAATTTTATCGGCGATGGAATCGGTGCCGATTTTCTCTATGCGGTACGCCGGGCTTCCAGTTGGAGCGAAATGGAATCCATCTGGGCTCGCTTCCTGGACCACGACCGTCCGATGCCTCTCATCCCGGCCCCGAAACTGTCCTAGCCCCAAATCTCCTCATATTGCCCCCGCAGCCGTTTCCATCTCACTTGGATAAGCCATTTCCCGGGCAAATATTTTTTTAGTCATGCGCGCATAAAACGGGTTGACAGAAAGTCCTCACCTGTTATTCTGCCGTATAAGATTCTTTTGAAAGAAAAAACTGTGAGCATCGCACCCCTACACGTATGCCCCTGGAATGGAGAAGAGCGAATAATATGAAGTTCGTATATTTCATGCGTTTCTGTTCGATACTGTTTCTGATCATCTTATGCCTGTGCTATTTGTGGTGTATTGAGATTCGATCAACAGGATCATGATAAAGTGGATACTTCAATAGAAAATAAATAGTTTAAAATGAATTATTTAAAATTAAATAGTATCATCTTTAATAATAGAAAGAAAATAGGAATATTATCGTTAATAATAGTAGGAACGGTTATCTTTTTCTATTTATCATTTTCTTTTGCAATCGAATTTTTTATATTCATTATTTTCTTAATGAGACTACTCTCATTTTTGTTTAGTAGAATTGCAAATATTTTTCTTAAAAAGAAAATTTTAATTTATCATTTTCCAGATCGCCTTTCACTCCATATGATAGTTCTCGTCTTTCTTTTGTATTTTGCCCCTCAAGATGGTGGAAACAAAAAGATTGATACTTCTAAATGGAACGGGTGTACATTAGAAGAAATATTAAGAGATATAAATAATCAAACAGGATTCTTTGTTCGGTTTAAAGGGTTTCATTTATTTTCAGAGAATTTTTCAGAGAAAGTCGATAACAACCCAGAAATAAAAGAGCTCCTAAAACAAAAAATAAATTGGGATCAGCGCAAATTGACAGTAGCGGAAGCTGCTCATTATCTCACTGAGAAAAGTGATGCAGAAGTCACTCTAGGAGAGACTACATATAATTTTTACAGAAGATCTATAAGTGGTCATTGGTTAGATTACTCAATTACCGTTCTTAAAAAAAGGGATTAATAGAAACGAGCCAAAACCGACTAGACTGTTAGGTTCGTTGTGGTAATTTTATTTTAAAATCAAGCTTTTCCGCACCCGCCGGAACGATACCGAAACCGGCCGTTGGCTCTCCACCGACCCCATTGGCACCTTCGGCGGCCTCAAACTCTATGCCTTCCAAGGCAACGCCCCCGGCAATTTTGTGGACCCCATTGGATTGTGGCACCTTCCCGGCTTTAGATTGACATACTCTTTTGCAGCTTCCATGCTCATATTCAAAGAGATATCTATTTTTCGGTGCGTTCATTTTGAGGCAATGCGGCAATGTGCTGTGAGCGTTCCTTTAGAAAAAAATTGAATTCCGGTTCCGTATCGAATAGGCTACTTCCTTTGCTTGAAAGGAACAGCAGAAGTTGAAAGAGTTACTATCTGGAAATGAGGCAATCGCCCGCGGAGTCTACGAAGCGGGTGTGAGAGTGGCAGTGGGATACCCCGGTACCCCTTCCACAGAAATTTTAGAGAATGTTGAGCAATACAAGGAGCACGTCTATTGCGAATGGTCGCCCAATGAAAAGGTCGCCTTCGAAGTAGCCGCCGGAGCCTGTCTGACGGGTGCGCGCTCTATCGTGACGATGAAGCACGTGGGGCTCAACGTGGCGGCAGACCCCCTGATGACGCTCACCTATGTGGGCGCAGTGGGAGGTATCGTCGCCATCGTGGCGGATGACCCCGGGATGCACTCCTCTCAGAATGAGCAAGATTCGCGGCAATATGCCCGTTTTGCCAAAATCCCCCTTCTGGAGCCATCCGATTCTGAAGAGGCACGTGATTTCCTCGTTGCCGGAATGGAAATTTCCGAGAAGTTCAAAACTCCCGTCATTCTGCGGACGACTACCCGTATCTCCCATTCGCGGAGTCTGGTAGAGCTCCATGAACGTGTGGAGCATACCCCTCAGGGCTTCAAAAAAGACCCGCCGCGCTTTGTCCCGATACCGGCCTGGGCCCGTCCCATGCGGGTACGTGTGGAAGAGAGACTCCGGGCCATGATCCCGGAGGTTTCCGCCTCGGCACTGAACCGGATTGAATGGGCCAATAAGGATCTGGGCATCATCGCCTGCGGTGTCGCCTATCAGTATGTAAAAGAGGTATTTCCGGAGGCATCCGTTCTCAAGCTGGGCTGGCCCTATCCTTACCCCGATGATCTGATTCGCCAGTTTGCCGCCGGAGTCAAGCGCCTGCTGGTCGTCGAGGAACTCGATGACTTCCTGGAAGAGCACGTCAAGGCGCTGGGTATCGCCTGCGACGGCAAGAATTTCGTACCGAATATCGGCGAGCTTTCCCCGATGGCGCTGCGGAGAATCCGCGCGAAAATGGAAGGAAAGGAGCTTCCTCAAGTCCTTCCTGTGGAAGAGGCGTCCAAGCTTCCTCCGAGGCCGCCCGTTCTCTGCCCGTCCTGTCCGCATCGTGCCGTTTTCTCCGCTTTGGGCAAGTTCGACGTCGTCGTAACGGGCGACATCGGCTGCTACAGCCTGGGTGTCGCGGCTCCGCTCAACCGCATGGATACCATTCTCTGCATGGGCGCGGGCATCAGCATGGCCCACGGAATGAAAATCGCTGGTGAAAAGAAGCGCGTCGTCGGCCTGGTCGGGGATTCCACCTTTTTCCACTCCGGCATTACGGCTCTCCTGGATATCGGCTACAATAAGAGCGCCCCGGTCATCATCATTCTGGATAACCGCGTCACGGCCATGACCGGCCACCAGGATAACCCGGGCTCAGGCCTCACTCTGATGGGCGAACCGACCCATGAGGCATCCATCGAAGAGTTTGCACGGGCTTGCGGCATCAAGCGCGTCTTCATGGTCGATCCCTTGAAGTACGATGCCTTTATCGAGCTGCTCAAGAATTCCTTCGAGACGCCCGAGCCAACGGTCATCATTTCCCGCTCACCCTGCATCGTGCATGACCACTCGGGACTCAAACCGGCCCTGAAGGTCAATCCGGATGTCTGCCGGACCTGTAAGCTCTGCCTCAAGATCGGCTGCCCGGCCCTGGAATTCACTGAAGGCCATGTCCGTATCAACAACCTCCTCTGCGGCGGTTGCAGTCTCTGCGAGCAGATTTGCCCCTTTGATGCCATTTCATAACCTCACTTATTTTTGACGATGAACGATTGTGTAAGCGTATTTTTGACGGGTGTCGGTGGTCAGGGAATTCTGCTGGCCAGCGAAATCATTTCCAATGCCGCCATGCTCTCCGGCTTTGACGTGAAAACCAATGAGGTCCACGGAATGGCCCAGCGCGGCGGAACGGTAACAGCCCTGGTCCGATACGGTCCGAAAGTCTACAGTCCCCTGATTTGTGAGGGCAACGCCCGGGTGCTCTGCGCTTTTGAAATGGCCGAGGCCATCCGCGCGGCCCATTACCTGGCGCCCGGCGGTCTGGCCGTGGTCAACCAATACCGGATTATTCCCGTCACGGTCTCCTCGGGCTCAGCCGTTTACCCAGAGAATATCCAAGAGACGCTCCGGAAATGCTTCCCCCGCCTCTGTTACTTTGACGCCACTCAGAAAGCCATTGAAGCCGGAACCGAGAAAGCGGCCAATGTCGTCCTCCTGGGGGCCACCTCGGTCGGTCTGGACCTGCCGGAGGAGACCTGGCTCGAGGCCATCCGCAAGACCGTCAAACCCAAGTTTCTGGAGGTCAACTTGAAGGCTTTTGCCGCCGGCAGAGCCGCCGCGCAATCCTGATAAGTCAACCCCTGAAGCAACCACCCCATCGGAGAAACGCTTTTCCGAACTCCTGTTCCGTGAAAAGCTGTCGGCCCGGTGCCCTTTAATTTTGTGATAGACCTCGATTCCCTCAACCAGCAGCAGCGCGAAGCTGTCACCGATGTGGAAGGCCCGTTCATAATTCTGGCCGGCGCCGGCACGGGCAAAACACATGTCATCACTTCCCGTGTGGCATACCTCATTGAAAAATGCAGGGTGCCGCCGGAGCAGATTCTGGCCGTCACCTTTACCAATAAGGCCGCACGTGAAATGCAGGAACGCGTCACGAAGCTTATCCCCAAAAGAACATCGGGTGAAAAGGGTAAGAAAGCCCCGAAACCGACGATCTCGACCTTCCACTCCCTCTGCGTCCGTATCCTGCGGCTCTATATCAACCGCCTGGGCTATAAGAATAATTTCGTTATTTACGATGAATCGGACCAGGTCTCGACTCTGCGCAAGATTATGAGCCATATCCTCACCGGCGACGAAAAATTCGACGTGAAAGTGGTCCAGAGTCTCCTGAGCAAATTCAAGAACAACGGTCCGGAGAGCTTCCGAGACCAGCCGGCCTCTCTGGTCGCCTTTGCCCAGCATGTCCAGAAGCAATACGAGTCGGCTTTGCGCGCCTGCAACGCGGTTGATTTTGACGACCTGATTTTGCTCGTCCTGAAGCTCTTTGAAGAGCATCCCGATGTGCTTGAGGCCTGCCGTGACCACTATCGTTATGTCATGGTCGATGAATATCAGGATACAAACGCATCGCAATTCCAGCTGATCAATTTACTGGCCGCAAAACATCGCAATCTCTGTGTGGTGGGTGATGACGATCAAAGCATCTACGGTTGGCGCGGGGCCCAGATTTCCAACCTGCTCGATCTGGAGAATTTCTATCCCGATTTGAAGGTCATCAAGCTTGAGCAAAACTACCGCTCCACCAATAACATTCTCAATGCCGCCAACAAGGTCATTAAGAATAACTCCCGCCGGCGCGACAAAAAACTCTGGTCGGATTTTGGAGATGGCGAAAAGATCCAGCTCTCCACCTATGAATCCGATGAAGCCGAGGCCGAGGGCGTCGTGGAGCTTATCGAGCTGGCCCGAATGACCCGGAATGTTCCCTGGGAAAAACAGGCCATCCTCTTCCGCACTAATCAGCAGTCGCGCCCCATCGAAACGGCGCTGCGCAAGAAGCGCGTTAAATACAACCTGATTGGCGGCCAGAGTTTTTTTGACCGTGGCGAGATTAAGGATTTTCTGGCATACCTCAAGACGCTCGTCAACCCTGACGATGATGTAAGCCTGCTGCGAATTGCCAATACACCCCCGCGAGGTCTCTCGGATGTCGCCATGGAGAGGCTTCTCGGGATCAGCCACAGGGAACGCAAATCGGTCTTCGGCGTCATGGCAGATGCGAAACTTCATGAGGGTTTCATCCCCAGAACTCGAAATGCGATTGCCGAATTCCATGAGCTCATCCTCAGTACGCGTAATGAACTCACCGCTTGCCCGGTCGCCTTCCCTCTCAATGACTGGCTCGATGAATTTCTGGAAGAGCAAGGCTTCTACGGCTTCATCAAACGAACCCAGAAAACCGCCGAAGCGGCCGATCAACGCATTGCCAATATCCACTCGCTCCTGGAGACTCTTGGGAGCCATACCCTCACCCATTCCCCCATGGAGGCGCTGCAGGAATTCCTCGAAGAGATCACGCTCGACAGCGAATTTGCCGAAGAGAAGAAGGTCGAGGGTGCCCTCACGCTCATCACCATGCACAGCTGCAAGGGTCTGGAGTTCCCCTATGTCCATATTGTCGGACTGGAAGATGGCTTGCTCCCGCATAGCCGCTCCATAAATGAAGGCACTCTGGATGAAGAGCGCCGTCTCTTCTATGTGGCGCTGACCCGTGCCAGAGAATATCTCTCCCTGAGCCACTGCACAGGCCGCAAACGCTATGGACAGGTGATGCCCTGCAACCCCTCGCGGTTCCTGCTGGAGTTGCCCTCGGAACTTCTGGAGCGGGCCGATGCCGCCATGAAAGCACCGCCCACAAAGGCCGCTGCTGAGGATTTCTTCGCCAACATCTTCTCTCAAATTAAGAAGTAACGCGGCTACCCACGGGCCCCGTTCTGAAAAAAAGGTTGAGAAAGCCCTCTTTGCCGTTACCATTGCCCCTCAGAGAGGCTCCGGGGCAGACGCCCGGCCTCAATTATTTTTCAAACGATCGTTAACGAATTAAGATATTACGGGATTATGGAATGGATTGATACGCATGCTCATTTATACGCGGAAGATTTCAATGGCAACATAGGAGAGCTCCTCCAGAGAGCACGGGAGGCTTCCGTGAGCCGCATCATTTCCGTCGGGGTCAATGGCCGGACCAACCCGCAATGCATCCGTTTTGCCGAAGAGCACGAGGAGATTTTTGCCGCCGTAGGATGGCAGCCCACCGACCTGGATGAGCTGGGAGATGAAATGGAGCTCTCACCCGTCCGCCTCAAGGAACTGCACGAGCAGGCATGCCACCCTAAAGTGGTCGCCATCGGTGAAATCGGCCTCGATTATTTTCGGCTCCCTCGCACCCAGACTGATGAAGTCCTGCGCACCAAAGAGCGCCAGAAACGTATCTTCCGCCAACAACTGGAACTGGCGGCCGAGCTGGGTCTGCCCTGCGCCATCCATCAGCGCGGCGATGGGACTCTGGAGGATTGCCTGGAAATCATGCGGCCTCTTGCCGGGCGCATACGTGCCGTCTTTCACTGCTTCGTAGGCGACCTTCAAGCCGCCCAGGCCTTCTTCGACCTCGGCTGCCTGGTGAGCCTCACCGGAATCGTCACCTTCAAAAAAGCCGAAGAGCTTCGGGAAACCATCCGCTCCCTGCCGCCGGAGAAAATCATGGTTGAAACCGATTGCCCCTATCTGGCGCCCGAGCCCCATTTTCGCAAACTCTGTGAGCCCTCCTACGTCGTTCACACGGGCAAACGGATTGCGGGAATCCTGGGATTGAGCCCGGAGGAATTTTCGCAGATCACCTCCCGCACCACCCGGGATTTCTTCCCTAAAATGAAGTAACGCCGCCCGAAAACGCTGAGCGCTCCCCGCAAGTTTTGCAAGAAGCGCCCCAAATGCGTCTCTGATAAAGAGCCTCTTTTAGAGTGTAGCCCGGAAGAATTTTTTAGCGCCTGACAAATTCACCCGATAGGGAGAAGTGACCGGAAGCTTCCCGGACCATTCTTTGCAGTCGCTGCTTTCCTGAAGCGAGCCGGTAAAGGTCAGGACCAGTTCCCCATCCTCCACCGTGAAGTTAAGCTCCGCCTCTCCGGGTACGAAAGGCACTACCGTCAGCGTAGCCCTCTGGCTCTCTGCCTCACCGAGATCATTGGAGACAAGCACCCAATAGGAACCGGCATCAGCCTGCGAGATATTGCTCAGCGTGAGCTCGGGCAATACAGCCCCCTCGATCGGTTCGTCTCCGTAATACCATTGATAAGTTTTCGCATCCTCCGTGAGAACGTTGAAGGTCGCGCTGGTGGTCTCCATCGCGGTCAGCGAAACCGGCTGCTTGAGAATCAGCGGCAACCCGGGATCAAGCTGCGTCCGCGTTACCTGAACTTTTTTGAACCCGGCATAAACCATATCCTCCGGCTGATCGGCATAGACGCCGAAACCAAAGCGAATATCCTCCTTCAGCGGGAAATCCACCTCTCCGCCATAGACACCATCCATGTAAAAGGCCAGAGTCACACCGTTGGCCACACATTGAATCTGGTGCGAGCCGTAGTTCAGGAAATCCTCCGTCTGGAAATCGGGGAAAAGCACCGCCGCACCTTCCGGATTATCGCCGGGCTTACCGATCAGGCGGTGATACCCCCAGCCGGTATGAATCTTCTCTTCGAGGCAATCAGAAAAGCGGACCCAACGCTCTGAGCCGCCCTCTCCCGCGTCCTTCTGTTGAAGGATGAGAGTCGAGCGTGCGCCCATACCCAAGGCCGCCATGAAATCGCGCTCAATCGAGAAGGTCAGCGTCTGGCGCTCCCCGAGGCTGTAGCCGACCGCCGTCATATAGGCTCCGCCGGCCCAAGGCGCTTCCACCGTCGAGAAATCGAGCGATGCGGTCTGGTCCATCACGAACGTATCCAGAACCCCGGCGGCCTCCGGATATTTTTGGTACTCGAAGGAACGGCTATCCAGCACCCAACTTTTGCTCAGGGCACTGCCTGAGAAGGCATCCTCAAAAAGGATCTCTGTGGTCTCCTCTGCCCCGGCCGGGAGGCTGGCTCCCAGCACCAGAGCAGCGGCGAATAACGAAACGATAACTCTTCTTTTCATCAGTTTTCTTTCAATGGTCATGCCACTCGCTATTTGGATTTATCGCGATAGGCAGGCGGAGGCGGGATCTGCACCCGCTGTGTTTCCAGAGCCTTGAGCACCTCTACGATACCGCGGCTGAGCTGAGCATCCTCGCCCAGGAATTCACGGGCCGGGTCATTCTCCACCTCGATATCCGGGTCCACTCCGTGGCCTTCCATAATCCACTCCTTGCCTTCCAAGTCATAGCGTGAGAATTCAGGCTTGCGCAGAGTACCCCCATCCAGAAGCGGCAGGCTCCCGCGAATCCCGACCACTCCGCCCCAGGAGCGCTTGCCGACGAGCGGTCCCAGTTTATAGTGCCTGAAGCGATAGGAGAAAATATCTCCGTCGGAGGCCGAGAGCTCATCCAGGAGGCAGACCTTGGGGCCCACCTGCATCGCCGTCGGCTCCCAGCCGGGAGTCGTATTGCGGGCGATTCTCACCATGACCGGCTCGCGCAGAAGCCGCTCGGTGATCTGCGGCGAAACGTTGCCGCCGCCATTGCCGCGCACGTCGATGATGAGCGCTTCCTTGGTCAGCTGCGGATAAAAATGCTTCACGAATTCGTTCATACCCGGCACTCCCATATCGGGAATATGGATATAACCGACTCGGCCGCCGGTGGCTTTATTCACCTTTTGGATATTGCCCTCCACCCAGTTGAAATAACGCAGATTCTGCTCGTCGTTGGTCGGGATCACCACCACTTCGCGGCTTCCCTCAGTCTCCGGCCGCGCATTCAGGCAAAGAGTCACCTGCTTGCCGGCAGTGTTATTGAGCGCCTCGTAGATATTCTTGATCTCACCGGAGGGCTTGCCGTTGACCGAGAGAATGTAGTCGCCTTCCCTGGCATTGACGCCGATTTCAGTCAAAGGCGAACGCAGGTCCGGAGCCCAGTTCTGGCCGGGGTATATTTTCACGATGCGGAAGGCGCCCGTCTCAGGCTCCTTCACGATATCGGCTCCCAGGAGTCCCACGGGTATGCGCGCAGGCTTGGCATAATCGCCGTCGCCCACATAGGCATGGCCGATATTGAGCTCGCCGATCATTTCCCCGATCACGTAGGTGAGGTCCTGGCGGACGTTGACCGCATCCAGGAGCCGTGAGTAGCGCTCACGCATCAGCTTCCAATCCACACCATGCAGGTTCGGGTCGAACATGTAGTCGCGCATCTGCCGCCAGCATTCATTGAAGATCTGCTTCCACTCTTCCTGGAGATTGAGCGTCACTTCCAGACCGCTCAGGTCGAGTCTATCCTTGAGCTCCACCTTGCCCGAGGGGATATCGATAATCCCGTAGGAGCCTCCTTCTCTGACGAGCATCTTCTTGCCCTGAGCAGCAATAGTGAAGCCGCTGATGGAGCCCAGATCGCTCTCCTTGCGCTCCTTGAAATCATAGACCATGAATGAGCTGCGGGAATCCCGGGAGCCCCTGCGCTGATAGAATAATTTATCTTCCAGACTCGAAAGGTTGTAGTAGCTCGAGGCCGGTCCCGGAACCGCCACAATTCGGCTCAGCATTCCTTCCAGGTCCACCTTGATCGGTTTCACTTTCGGTGCTTCTGCCTTGGCTGAATCCTGAGCGGCTCCTTCAGTTTTCGCCTCTTTCACCTCTTTATCTTCCTTCTTCTCCTCAGTACCCAAAGCGGCCTCATCGCTCAGAGGCTTGAAGGGTGAGGGAGTATCAGCCGCCAGTGTCACCAGATAGATGCGGTCCATATCGAAATAGGCATAGTTGAACTCGACCTCGCTGCTGACTGGCGAGAAATCACGCGAAGAGACAAAGAAGAGATATTTGCCATCCTTGCTGAAAAGCGGCGACTGACAGGGATACCAGAGATCGGTCACCGGGCTGGCGACTCCGCTCTCCAACGAATAAAGATAGATGCGCGAGATACCCTCTTCTTCCGGGTGCGACCAGGTGAGCCACAGGGAATCGGGCGACCAGTTGAAGCTGCCAATCTCCCACTTGGGCGAATAGGCCACTTCCGTTACTTTGCCGCTTTCCACCTCAACGTATTTGAGTTTTTGCGAGCGCTCGGTCCAGGCGATTTTCCCGCTGTCCGGCGACCATTGCGGCGCATACTTGTAGACCGTGCCGCCCTGGGTCACCTGCCGGGCCGGGTTCTTGCCGTCCTGAGGCTGAATCCATATCTCGTCCTCACCGGTGGCATCCGAAATATAGGCAATCCATTTGCCGTCGGGCGACCAGGTCACATCCCGCTCATGTACTCCCGAGCTCGTCGTCAGATTCCGGGTCTCCCCGTACTTCACCGGGACGGTGAAGATATCTCCGCGGGCACCGAACACGGCCCGTTTTCCGTCAGGGGAAACGTCAAAGCTGGCGACCATGCCGCTCACATTCCGCAGGCGGCTGCGGCGCTGAGAGTGATCCTCCGCAATTTGAATGGTGATCTTCTCCGAAACCGGGTCCGCAGCATCCAGATTCACCTTGTAAATAAAGCCGCCGTTCTCGAAAGCGATTGTCCGTTCGCACAACGAGGGATACTTCACGTCGTACTCGACAAAATCGGTATACTGGCGGGTCTCTTTGCTCTCCAGGTCGTAGCTGTAGAGGTTCATCCGCTTATTCGCATCGCGGTCCGAGACGAAATAAATTTTATTCCCGTACCACATCGGGAAGATATCCTGTGCCGGGTTCTGGGTGATATTCTCGCTTTGGCCCGTCTCGAAATCATAGACCCAGATATCATCGGCCTGACCGCCCCGATAACGCTTCCAGGTACGGAATTCGCGGAATACCCGGTTGTAGGCCAGTTTTTTGCCGTCCGGAGAGAGGGAGCACCAACCGCCCCGCGAGAAAGGCAGCTGAGTCGTCATGCCGCCATCGACCGGCGCCACCAGGAGCCGCCCTTTCCAGTCATTGAATTCCAGACCCCGGGAGCGGAAAATCACCCCGTCACTCCCCTTCCAGCCCATCACGATATTGTTGGGCCCCATCCGGTCGGAAATATCATCGCGTCCCAAGGTCGGAGTCCAGCTGATCCGCTGCGGTTCACCGCCCTGAGCCGGCATGAGATAGACTTCGCTGTTGCCGTCATATTGTCCCGTAAAGGCGATTGTTTTGCCATCGGGCGAAAATTTGGGGAAAATCTCGTAACCGACATCCGAGGTCAAGCGCCGGGCAATTCCTCCCTGAATGCCGACCGTATAAAGATCTCCCGAGTAGGAAAAGACCACCTGTTCCCCATGAATGGCCGGGAACCTCAAAAGCCGCGCCTCTTCACTCTCCGGCGCCTCTGCTCCCCGGGCGGGTATGCTCCCAACCGCCAGGAGTGAAACCGCAGCCAGAGCCAATACAAATCTCATCCGTTCAATCATGGAAAAGAGTCTATCCGGGAGGGCCTTTCCAGACAACCCAAAAGATAAGAAAAAGCTTCCCGGGAATTTTTCCCGGGTAATATTATTGACATATGCCGGAAATCGCCTATCTTTTTCTTGGGGGCGAGGATTCTTTCTACGTGGTGGTTACCGGAGTTCTCAAGCCTGCGTTTGGTCACGGTTTTTATGTCTCGACCCAAAAAAAACAGAAGAGTCTGCAAATTGCCCGGCACGAATACGTTCGGCCCCGTGGCAAACTCCACCGGCTGCCCCGGCAGGGAGTCGGTTGTCGTCATGACGATTGAGGAATATGAAACCCTTCGCCTGATTGATTTGGAGAAAATGACGCAGCAGGAATGCAGCGAGCAGATGCAGGTCGCGCGCACCACGGTCCAAAGCATTTACGAAAAGGCACGGGAAAAATTATCCGATTCTCTGGTCCACGGGAAATATCTGCGGATTCAGGGCGGCCATTTTTCACTCTGCCAGGGAGATTTCCCTCCTCACTGCCGGCGGCGCTGCTGCCCACGTCTTCAAATAAGCAGCGTTTCACCTTCTAACCCTAAACCTGAACAAAAAAATAATTCTATGAAAATAGCTATTCCCGTTCTCGAAGATAAAGCCACTGTTTGCGCTTCTTTCGGACGTGCTCCGTTCTTTGCGCTGGTGGATACAGACACCGATACAAACCAGTTCCTGGAAAATTCCGCGGCCAATAGCCCGGGGGGTGCTGGTATTAAAGCCTCACAGCTTCTGGTAGATCAGGGCGCAAAATCGATCCTGGTACCCCGTTGCGGAGAAAACGCGGCGCAGGTTTTCCAGAAAGCCGGAGTCACCCTCTACAAAACCCAGGGCGAAAGTCTGAGCGAAAATATCGCCTCTTTCAAGGCCGGTAAACTCGAAACCTTGAGCAATATTCACCCGGGCTTCCATCACCGTCCCTGAGGCCCGTAAGATGCGAATCGCAGTATTAAGCGGCAAAGGCGGCACCGGTAAAACACTGGTCTCCGTGAACCTGGCCGCAGCCGCAGCCCAGGCCCTCTACGTCGATTGCGACGTGGAGGAGCCCAATGGGCATCTGTTCTTCCGCCCGGAAAAGGTGGAAGACACCCCGATCGACGTCCTGATTCCCAAGTTCGATTGGACTCTCTGCAATGGATGCCGTGTCTGTGTTGATTTTTGTAAATTCAATGCTTTGGCTTTCATCAATGAGCACCCCTTTCTCTTTCCCGAGATATGCCACTCCTGCGGCGGATGCGCCAAGCTCTGCCCGCAGAAGGCGATTCAGGACGTCCCCAAGAATATCGGCTCCATTAAACGGGGCACCTCCGGCTCAGTTACGATCTTGAGCGGTATTATGAATACGGGAATCGCCTCCGGTGTGCCAATTATCCATCAGCTCCTGCAAATCGTGAAAGAGGAAAAGGGGCTCGCCGTTCTGGATTGCCCGCCGGGCAGCGCCTGCACCGTCATGGAGAGCATCAGAGATGCCGATTACTGCCTTCTTGTGGCCGAGCCGACTCTCTTCGGGATGCATAATCTGGAGTGCGTCTGCAATCTGGCCAAAGTATTCAATAAACCTTTCGGGGTTGTTCTCAATAAATGCACCGGCGAAGAAAACCCCTCCGAAACCTTTTGCCGCGAGAATCATTATCCCATTCTGGCTTCGATCCCCTTTGATTACGAGATGGGCCGCTTGAACTCGGATGGAGAAATCGCCGTCCGCCGCCTGCCTGCCTATGAAAAGCTCTTTCGGGAACTCCTGAACACCGTCACCTTGAAAACCAAAAGGCTCTGCGCATGAAACAACTCCTTATCTTGAGCGGCAAAGGCGGAACGGGTAAAACCACCCTTTCCAGCGCCTTTATTTATCTATCCCGGGCCCGTGCCTATGCAGATTGCGATGTAGATGCCCCCAATCTGCACCTGATCAATCGCAAAATGGGCACTCCCGAGACCTCCAATTTTTATGGTCTGTCCAAGGCGAAGATCGATCAAAGTAAATGTAATTGGTGCGACATTTGTATGGAGAACTGCCGCTTTAACGCCATCGTTTTTGAGAATAATCACTACAAAGTCGATTCTCTCGCCTGCGAAGGCTGCAGTCTCTGTGTTGAGCTCTGCCCTCTCCAGGCAATAGAGTCAATCCCTACCGTCACAGGAGAGCTCATGCTCTATCGCAGTCCCGAATCGATCTTCTCTACCGCCCAGCTAAAGACTGGCAGCGGCAACTCCGGCAAACTGGTCTCTGAGGTCAAAAAACGGATGAAAGAGGCCGCCCCGGAAGAAACAACTCTCGCCATCATTGACGGCTCTCCGGGAATCGGCTGCCCCGTAATCGCCTCTTTGAGCGGGGTCGATACGGTCCTGTTTGTTGCCGAGCCTTCTCTTTCGGGAATCAGCGACCTGGAGCGGGTCGTCAAAACAGCCCGCAATTTTCAACTGAGCTGCGCCGTCTGCATCAATAAGTTTGACCTGAACCCCGAGCGGGCTCGCGAAATCGAAGCTTATTGTTCTCGCGAAGACATCCCTTGCGTCGGCAGAATCCCCTTTGACGCAGCGGTCAATCGCGCAATTAATCAGGGTCTCTGCATCAGCCAGGTGCCCGGACCGGCCCAGGCGGCCATTGAAACTGTTTACCAAAATATTACCCGGCTTATGGAGCTGGCCTCATAAGATGAAAATCAGCGTCCTCATGGAAAACACGGCGCTCAGCACCGAGTTTGCTTGCGAACATGGCTTGAGCCTTCACATTCAGACCAAAGCCGGCAAAATCCTTTTTGATACCGGCAAAAGCGGAAGCTTCCTGAAAAATGCTCACCTCTTGGGTGTCAACCTGGCCCTGGTGGACCTGGCCATTCTCTCCCATGGACATTTTGACCACGGCGGCGGGCTCATGAGCTTCCTGGAAATCAACCGGAAAGCCCCCATCTACATGCACGAAAAAGCCTTTGGCGAGCACTTCTCCCGGCGTGACCAGAATGGAAATGGAGTCTATCCCATCGGCATCGACCCGATGATCAAGCTCAATCCGCGGGTGAATCTCCTCAAGGGCGATTTCTCGGTCGGCAAGGGATTGCTCCTTTTTTCATCGGTCCCGGGCCATAAATTTGAGGCACACTCCAATCAGAATCTGCTCCGCCGCGAAGAAGGGCAACTCGTTCTTGATACCTTCTCTCATGAGCAGAACCTCATCATCAATCAGGGCGGCAAAAACGTCCTGATCTCGGGCTGTTCCCACCGGGGCATCATCAACATCATTGAGCAGGCGATTCAGCTGGCCGGGGCTCCCATGGATGCTGTCATTGGCGGCTTCCACCTTTCCAGCCCCTCAATCGGTACTTCTGAACCCGATGAGACCATCGAGGCGATTGCCAAAGCACTCCTGGCCTGGCCCACCCGTTACTATACCTGCCACTGCACCGGGCTCGAGGCCTACGAGAAACTAAGAATTCTCATGGGAGATCAAATCCGCTATATTCAGGCAGGAGCGGAGCTCACCATCTAACAATTAATTTATACTAACGCTTTTTAATTACAGATATATGTCAAATAACACATCATCCTGCAACTCAGATTGCAGCAGCTGCAGCCAAGGCTGCTCGGAAAAGGCTGTTGACTTTTCCGAAAAACCACACGATCTGAGCCAGATCAAAAAAGTCATCGGCGTCGTCAGTGGCAAAGGCGGTGTCGGTAAATCCCTCGTGACCTCGCTCCTGGCAGTCGCCATGCGCAAGCGCGGCTATAAAACCGCGATTCTGGATGCCGACATCACCGGTCCCTCCATTCCCAAGGCTTTCGGCATTACCGAAAAGCTGAGCATTGCAGAGACGGGCGTCTTCCCCTCCAAGAGTAAATCGGGCATCAGCGTCGTCTCGATCAACCTGCTCCTCTCAAACGATACCGACCCGGTCGTCTGGCGCGGTCCCATCCTCGCCAATACGGTCAAACAATTCTGGAAAGATGTCATCTGGGGCGATGTCGATTTCCTCTTTGTCGATCTGCCCCCGGGAACCGGCGATGTACCTCTGACCGTTTTCCAATCCCTGCCCGTGAGCGGAATCATCGTGGTCACCTCTCCGCAGGAACTGGTCTCCATGATCGTCAGCAAGGCCGTCAATATGGCTAACATGATGAAGATTCCCATCCTCGGCCTGGTCGAGAATATGTCTTACTTTGAGTGCCCGGATAACGGTAAGAAATACAACATTTTCGGGGAAAGCCGCATCGACGCAACGGCCAAAAAACATAAGCTTCCCGTCCTGGGTAAGCTCCCCATTGATCCACGCTTCGCAACCGCCTGCGATAACGGCGCCATCGAAGCGGTGGAATGCGATTTGCTCAATATTGCCGCAGGCCTCCTGGAAACCTTGCTTGATGCTCCCGACGGCCATAACCATGATGGCTCCTGCTCGGGGGCTCTCCATAACGAAAGCGCCGCCGAAAAGGTGAACGCGGTGATTGCGCTCCCCTGCAAGGGAAGTCAGATCGAAGAACACTTCGGCCACTGCGAAACGTTCAGAATTTTCACCGTCACCGATGGCGTCATCACCAAAGAGGAACCGGTCGCCAATCCGGGCCACAAGCCGGGATTCCTGCCGAACTTCCTGGCCGATCGCGGCGTCAACGTCATGATCGCCAGCGGCATGGGCGGCGGTGCGATCGAGATATTCGAAAGCCGCAACGTGAAAGTCGTCCTGGGCGCCACTGGCGAGGCCAAGGCGGCCGTTGAGGCTTATCTCAAGGGCAGCCTCCAATCCACCGGTTCAGCCTGTGAGCATCATGACCACGATCAAGGACAGGAGCAAAGTAGCGATTCTTCCTCGGCTCACTAAAAGATAAAAAGAAATCACCGGGCTCAAAAATAAAGCCAAAGACACGGTCGACAGGGAACTGCCTACCGTGTTTTTTTTCGCAGGGAAGCTTGACAATTTTTTCTATTTGCAAAAGAATTGCAATTAGCAATGCGCGCAATTGCTTCAGGCCGACTTTGGAATCGCGCGGGGATTACAGGAATCTCCGCCGTCCTCCTTTTGGCCCTGATGCTTGCGCTCCTGGCCGCGGTCCATCCCTCGACCCATGAGTGGATTCATCACGCCGCTTCCGATTCAGAGAATCACCCGGCATGCTCTCATGAAGCCGAGGCTCAGAGCCCGAGCCACTCCTCCGATTCAGATTCCTCAGGCCATTTACCGGCCAAGGCTGAGTGCTTCGTCCTCTGGATCGCCCATGGCTTGCTCCATAACGCGCCCACCTTTACTGCACCTCCCCAGCCCATCGGGTTTATCTCTCTACGTGCTGAACCCGTTTATCAGCTCTCCACGGAAGCTCCCGAGGGATTGCCCTTTGGGCGAGCTCCCCCTTCTTTCAATCTATAAGTGAACCCGGTTAAGGCCCTTTACCGGACCTTAAAACGGAGACTTTTTCCGGAGTCTCCGTCCAATATGTTCTTTATACGATTGAAAAATGAAACAAAAATATTTTGCCTCATATAAATGGAGAGAGCCTCTCTCCCGCTCTGCTTTTACGCTCATTGAGCTCCTGGTCGTCATCGCCATTATCGCCATCCTGGCGGGCATGATCATGCCGGCGCTCTCCAAAGCCAAAATCAGAGCCCAACAGATCAGCTGCGCCAACAATATGCGCCAGATCGGCCTGGCAATCAGCCTTTACGCTGAAGATAACCGGGGCTACGGTCCGACGACAACCCACGGGGCAACCACCAATGTCTCCTGGATACATCAGCTCTCAAGCTATGCCGGCAAAGTGGATCGAATCCGAATCTGCCCGGCCGACCCTCGGAAAAGGGAGCGCCTGACAAACAACGCAGCCAGCTATACCTTGAACGAGTACACATCGGTAGACTTGGTGGACCCCTTCGGTAGCGTGCTGGAAAGCTTTCGCAAGCTCGACTCGCTCAGATTCCCCACGAAAACGATCACTACTTTTGAAATTTCTCATAAAGTCGGGGTCAGCACTTTTAATGACCACACCCATTCCAGAGAGTGGCTCTCGGGGTGGAACAGTGTCACGGAGGATATTGAGCCCGATCGCCACGGTAATTCTGCCAATTATCTCTTTGCAGATACCCACGTGGAGAGCCTGAAAGCCCAAAAAATGAAATCCCGAATTGAAGCCGGTGATAACTTTGCCCGGCCTCCGGGATACCAATGATTCTCGTAACGAAACTATTTAATAAAACTAATGAAACAAATTATCTTATCTCTTCTGCTCTCCCTACCCGTTATGGCGGCTTCGGGAGCAGAGACTCCCCTCATGATCACCCAGGGCCACGTGGCCCTCTGTGCGGTGATATGGAACCCGGAACAGGAAGTACCTTTAAGCCTGATGGTGGAAGCCGAAACCTCCAACGGGGAAATCAGCAGCCTTCCGGAAGATTGTATCGTCGTCTGCCCGGAAAGCATGAAAATGAACCTCCCGGATGGCACCCCCCTGGGCAATGGCGGAGACTGGCTCTGGATTCTCCCGCAAAGCCATTATGAAGGGGTCCCTTATCTAGGAGTTCGCGCAAAAGAAGTCCCACTCGATATCTTCCAGGATTCAATCAATATCCAGCTCACCGGGGTCGAGGGACCGGGAGATTTCCTTCTCTGGCAAAGCACGAGCGGCATCGACCTGCGGATGGATAGCCGCGACGGACTCAGCCCGGAGGATAGCCTTGAAATGCCGGCGGGCGGACATGCTCATTACAACTGGGGTTTCACTGCGCCCGGCGTGTATCATATCTCCTTCCAGGCCCATGCGACAAAGATAGGCGAATCCGAGCCGATCTATTCGCGCACGGCCGTCTATACGTTTCACGTTCTGCCCTTGCCCGAGCTGAGCCCCTTTGAAACGTGGCAGGCACTCTATTGGACCGCCGGCGACGCAGAGGCGACCCCGGATGCTGATCCCGATCAGGATGGTTTACCCAACCTGGTCGAATACGCGGCGGGTACTCATCCCCTGGAAAAGGATTCCGCTAATCCTCTTTACATCGGATTTATCCAAAAAGAGGGGAAACGCTACTGCCAGCTTTCTTTCAATCAATCGGCTGCGGCTACGGATTGCAGCTGCGAAGTGATCGCCCGGGATTCACTCGGGGGTAACAGCACGGAAGAAATCTTGAAGCCCAGTTCCGGAGAAACAGATGAGAAAGGAATCAATCACACTTTTGAGGACCCGTCTCCCCTCTCCTCGAAAGGGAAATTCTACCAATTGAAGGTCAGCCTACTTCGGTAGATCAGGCAGCTCCACCACCCGATAAAGACGCAAAGGTTCTGGGATTCCGCCCGGCACAATCGTCAGCATCGGGTGTGTGGGCGTTTTGGGGGCTCCCTTATCAATCCAGATCGCCTGAGCTCCCGCGGCTCTCAGGTGCGGCAGGGCCGGCAACCAGGTTCTGCCATCGTCGGAAAACTGAATCTCGTACACCTCGCCCGGCCGGGTGTCAAACGAGAGCATGACCCCGATGCTGGCCCAGCCGCCCACCTCATAAGGGCTCAGAGGCAGACTCCACGCCTCGGGCACATCCACCTCGATGGAAGAGGGTAAATTTACGCTGTAATAGCCGACACCCAGAGGCTGAACTTCAAAAATGGTGCGGACAGGCTTGGCGCTTCCCGAGGAAACTTTCCACTCCTCGCCAGTCATCGGCCGGAAAAAGAAAGTCGGCTCGGATTCCAGCCCCTCCGAGGGTTTATCGGCACGGTATTCGACCACGAATTTCACCATTCCGCCATTGGACGGCACATCGTAATTATGCACCAGCTCATAGGTTCCCTCGCCGGCATTGAGCGCATTGTAGATGCTCCCGCCCTTCACGTCGCTCACCAGAAGCGCCACCGCGCTCCAATCGCTCGAGCTGTTATTCACCACCAGGACGATCTGTTCCCAGAGCGCGCTCTGATGGTTGAATACAATCGGGCCGGTCCTTCCGTAGCTCTCTTCATGGACCAGCGGCGTCATCTCCTCGGCATCCCGGGGCGCGATTTCATAAGTATCCTCCGGGGAAGCCAGCAGGCCGGATATCCCCCATACGAAAAGCGCAAGGAACGTCAGAACCGGGAAGAGAACACCTCTCCCACAAGCCTGAAGCATCCCTCCTTCCGGAAAACTGAATTTCCTTTTTCGAAACACCTTTCGCATCGCTTTTCCTACTCCCGGCGCCATCCGACACCAGATAAAAATCTGAAGAACATTTAATTCCAAAACAGGCAAAAGTCAAGCCTCACCTCCAGATGAAGAGTCACCGTGCCGACCCTGAGGCCAACACGGTGACTATCGTTTCAGCAGCTCCCCTTCAGGCGCTGCCTGTGCATTCGGAGTGCCTTAAGGCATCTCGACCACTCTGTAGAAGCGCGCCGGGGCGCCGCCCATCAGCGGATGAACCGGAGTCTTGGGTGCTCCCTTATCGGTCCAGACCAAAGTCTTGCTTGTCGCTTTGACTTTGGGGACCACAGGAGTCCAGGTCACGTTATCATCGGAGAACTGAATCTCGTAGGTCTTACCCACCGTGACATCGTCAACGGTCAGGAGAATTCCCACATTGACCCAGGCTGCCCAGCCGTATTTCACGAGGTACCTGAGACCGGCCGGCGTTGCCGGAGCCGTATCGAAGGTCCAATCCTCGGAGTTATAGGTCGGCACGTCTACGACCGTGATCTTAGAGGTAATCGGCTTGGCACTGCCGGAGGCAATCGTGCGAACCTCAGTCCGGTCATTGATTCCCGCAAAGAGCGGTGTGAAGGTATACTCCGGATAATACCAGAGCGAGTTACCCGCAGGAATCTGATATTCCACCACGAAGGCGACCACTTCGCCGGGCACAACCGGATAGTTGTGGAGCAGGCAGTAGCCATCGGGGGTCGTTCTGTTGGCGTTCACCACGGTGCCGCCATCCACCTGGGCAACATTGAGCTCCAGGCCGACCCAGTTATTGGTGGAGTCATTCATCACGAGAACCAGCTGCTCAAAGAGCCCTGTCTTCTCGTAGTTCCTCGGCAGAGGTCCCTCTTCCAGAGCCCAGCGATCATTGAAGACCGCGAAGGAGCCGTCGTGACGGATGATATTGTAATTCTCCGACTGTGCACCGTAAGGCGTCAGCGTATAGATACCCGGGATCGATATATCCACAAAGAGATCTTTGAGTCTGGATCTGGGTCTGCTGATCAGGTTGCCCTCGGTCTCGTTATTCACGAAGAAACCTTCTCTCTTTCCGGTCACCGCATTGGTGATGCCGTAGTAGTATTTGAAGGTCGGGGTCACACCGATCGGGGCGGCCGGCGGATCAGCATAAGCCGTGATGTGGAGGTCCACAGGCAGCACGCGGAGGTAATCTCCCAGCGGAGCGGTCAGAGGATCGAGACTGTTATTCTTGTTCTCAGTCAGGATCTGGCTGCTCACCGCATTGGTGATGGTCACGTTCTGGCTCTTGAGGGAACCGGTGTAGACGGCCACGTTGTAACTACCCACCTTGGCCGTGTAATCCACAGCATCCGTCTTGAATTGCGGGTCGCCGCTGAAGGCGCTGGCGAAGGTCGAGAACGGAACCCATGCGCCGCCGTAGTAGAACACCAGGTCGTTGCGGGTCCAGTTCACATTCGTCGAGGTCAGGTCGCTGAGCGCTTCAGCATTGCGCTGGCCGTAGTAGCGTTCGCTGCCCGGCAGTGCAACTGCCACACCGATAGGCGTCACAGTCAGTTTCCCATTCACATAGGTGTAGGTATAGTTCGGGTCCAGAGTCCCCTGTCTGACCGTAATCGGGTAATCACCCGCATTGCTGGTCGTTACGGCCGTCGTGGTGATGTCGGCTGAACCGCTCACGCCCACAACGCTTCCGCTCGAATCCGTGATCGAGTAGGTCAACGGAGGATTGGCCGTATTGTACGGACGGCTCTTATCGTCAGCAATGACCTTCAAAGCGCTGCGGGTAATCTTGAGAGTACCCGGCTTGAAGGTATAGGTGTAGTTGCTGTCCAGCGTACCCTGTGTCGGGGTAATCGGATAATCACCCACCGGGCTCGAAATGATGGCCGTAGTGGACACACTGGCTGAACCGCTCACGCTCACCACCTTGCCCGAGCTATCCTTCACCACGTAGGTGAGAGCCGGGTTAGGCGTATTGTAAGGACGTGTCTGGTTGTCGGCGATGACCGTCAGGGCCGGCTGAGTAATTGTCAGCGTACCATTGACGAACGTATAGGTGTAGTTGTTATCCATAGTGCCTTGAGTCGGCACGATCGGATACGTTCCCACAGGTGTCGTCTTGACGGCTATCGTGCTCAGAGATGCCGCACCGCTCACGTTCACTACCTTGCCCGTGCTGTCCTTCACCACATAGGTGAGGGTCGGGTTATCGGTATTGTAGAGACGGCTCTTGTCATCTGCGGTCACGATCAGGGCGCCCTTGGTTATGGTCAAGGTTCCCGGGATGAACGTATAGCTGTAGTTCTTATCCAGAGATCCCTGGGTCACCGTGATCGGGTAGCTGCCCACCGGGCTGCTCTTCACCGCCGTAGTGCTCAAGGCTGCCGTTCCCGATACGCTCACCACGGCTCCGCTGCTGTCTGTCACGACATACGTCAGTGCCGGGTTATCCGTATTGTAGAGGCGGCTCTTGTTATCGGCCGTTACCGTCAAAGCCGGCTGGGTCACAGTCAACTTGCCCGGTACATAGGTGTAGCTGTAGTTGTTATCCAACGTCCCCTGTGAGACCGAAATCGGATAATCGCCCACCGCACTCGTCTTCACAGCCGACGTGCTCAAGGCTGCCGTTCCCGAAACCGGGAAGACCGCTCCGCTGCTGTCTGTCACGACATACGTCAGAGGCGGGTTATCGGTATTGTAGAGACGGCTCTTGTCATCCGCCTTCACCGTCAACGCAGGACGGGTCACTGTCAGTGTACCCGGTCTGAACGTATAGGTGTAGTTAGTCTCCAGTGTTCCCTGGGCCACCGTGATGGGATAAGTCCCCACCGGACTCGTCGTCACCGCTGTGGTGCTGATCGCCGCTGAACCCGAAACCGCAACTGCCTTACCGCTGCTATCGGTTACCGTATAGGTCAGAGCAGGGTTGGGCGTGTTGTAGAGGCGGCTCTTGTTATCCGCAGTCACAATGAGGGCTGCCGGAGTGACCGTCAAGGTACCATTGACGAACGTATAGCTGTAGTTCGAATCCAGAGTGCCCTGAGAGACCGCGATGGGATAAGTTCCCACCGGGCTCGTTGTCACTGCCGTCGTGCTCAATGCTGCAGCACCGGATACCGTGACCACTTTGCCGCTGCTGTCTCTCACCACGTAGGTCAGAGGCGGGTTCGCCGTATTGTAGGGACGGCTCTTATCATCGGCTGTCACCGTCAGAGGTGCCGGAGTTACTGTCAGGGTGCCCGGGATGAACGTATAGCTGTAGTTCTTATCCAGTGAACCCTGGGTCACCGTGATCGGATAGCTGCCCACAGGGCTGCTCTTCACCGCCGTAGTGCTCAAGGCCGGAGTTCCGGAAACTGCAACCACCGTACCGCTGGTGTCAGTAATCACATAGGTCAGTGCCGGGTTATCGGTATTGTAGAGACGGCTCTTGTTGTCCGCGCTCACAATGAGACCCGCGGGAGTCACCGTCAACGTACCCGGTACGAACGTATAGCTGTAATTGTTATCCAACGATCCCTGGGAGACCGAAATCGGATAGCTGCCCACAGGACTGCTCTTCACCGCCGTGGTACTCAATGCTGCCGTACCCGGAACCGGGAAGACCGCTCCGCTGCTGTCAGTCACCGTATAAGTCAGAGCCGGATTATCCGTATTGTAGAGACGGCTCTTATCGTCCGCCGTTACTGTCAACGCAGGACGGGTCACCGTCAGGGTGCCCGGTCTGAAGGTATAGGTGTAGTTGGTCTCCAGCGTTCCCTGTGTGACCGTAATAGGATAGCTGCCCACCGGGCTCGTCGTCACCGCTGTCGTGCTGATACCCGCTGCGCCCGTAACTGCAACCACCGCCCCACTGCTGTCAGTTACCGTATAGGTCAGAGCAGGGTTGGGTGTATTGTAGAGGCGGCTCTTGTTATCCGCAGTCACGATGAGGGCTGCCGGAGTGACCGTCAGGGTTCCCGGGATGAACGTATAACTGTAGTTCGTATCCAGAGTCCCCTGGGTTACCGCGATGGGATAAGTTCCCACCGGGCTCGTCATCACCGCCGTCGTGCTCAATGCTGCCGCACCGGATACCGTGACTACTCTGCCGCCGCTGTCTCTCACCACGTAGGTCAGAGGCGGGTTGGCTGTATTGTAGGGACGGCTCTTATCATCGGCTGTCACCGTCAGAGGTGCCGGAGTTACCGTCAGGGTGCCCGGAATGAACGTATAGCTGTAATTGCTATCCAGCGAACCCTGAGCCACTGAAATCGGATAGCTGCCCACCGGGCTGCTCTTCACCGCTGTCGTGCTCAAGGCCGGAGTTCCCGAAACTGCAACCACCGTGCCGCTGCTGTCGGTAATCACATAGGTCAGAGGCGGGTTATCGGTATTGTAGAGACGGCTCTTATTGTCCGCGCTCACAATGAGACCCGCGGGTACCACTGTCAGAGTTCCCGGTACGAACGTATAGCTGTAATTGTTATCCAACGTTCCCTGAGAGACCGAAATCGGATAGCTGCCCACAGGGCTCGTCTTGGTCGCCGAAGTGCCCAATGCTGCCGTACCCGTAACGCTCACTACCGCTCCGCTGCTATCGGTCACCGTATAAGTCAGAGGCGGGTTATCGGTATTGTAGAGACGGCTCTTGTCGTCCGCAGTCACTGTCAAAGCCGGACGCGTCACCGTCAGGGTTCCCGGGATGAAGGTATAGGTATAGTTGGACTCCAGTGTTCCCTGGGAAACCGTAATAGGATAATTGCCCACGGGGCTCGTCGTCACAGCTGTGGTGCTGATCGCTGCTGAGCCCGAAACCGCTACCACGGCTCCGCTGCCGTCCTTCACCGTGTAGGTGAGAGCCGGATTGGCCGTATTGTACGGGCGGCTCTTGTCATCCGCAGTCACGATGAGGGGGGCCGGAGTCACCGTCAAGGTGCCCGGTACGAAAGTATAGGTATAGTTATTATCCAGAGTGCCCTGAGTTACCGCAATGGGATAAGCCCCCACGGGACTCGTCGTCACCGCTGTGGTGCTCAAGGCCGCTATGCCCGAAACCGCTACCACGGCTCCGCCGCCGTTTCTCACCACATAGGTCAGAGTCGGGTTGGCCGTGTTGTAGGGACGCACCTTATCGTCGGCTGTCACTGTCAGGGCCGGTTTGGTCACCGTCAGAGTGCCCGGCACGAAAGTATAGGTATAGTTGCTGTCCAGGGTGCCTTGCGCCACGCTGATGGGATAGCCGCCCGCAGGACTCGTCCTGACCGCTGTCGTGCTCAAGGCCGCTGAACCCGAAACCGCCACAGACGCTCCGCTGGTGTCAGTAATGACGTAAGTCAGCGCCGGGTTTTCCGTGTTGTAAGGACGGCTCTTGTCGTCGGCCGTTACAATCAGAGGAACCGGAGTCACTGTCAGGGTCGCACCCACGAAAACGTAATCATTGGCTGGATCCAGTGTTCCCTGGGCAACCGTAATGGGATAGCTGCCCACCGGACTCGAAGTTATCGCAGGCGTGCTGATATCCGCATTGCCGCTCACGCTCACGATATTCAGATAAGGATCGCGAACCGTGTAGGTCAGAGCAGGATTAACTGTATTGTAGGGACGTACCTTGCTGTCGGCACTCACGGTCCATACACCCAGCTGATAGGCACCGATATCAAAACCGGTCCCGGTACCCACAGTCGCTCGCGGACGAGCTATGCCGCGCTGGTCACGGGTTACGGAAGCAACCACCACCGCTTGATTGTAAGCAGGGCTGCTCTTGTCAATGGGAAAAACCTGCGTGCCGTTCAGTGCCTTCGTCATCGGTTTGACCACGCTGGCAGCGGCATTGAACAGGTTGCCGCCTCCGTCAGTAAAGTCGCCGTCGACATCAGGCTTCATGCTGCTGCTCTCAGGTAGAACGACTGTCCCACTGGTTTCTTTGCTGCCGCTGAAGATATTGTTCTGAATCGTCGTCTTGAGGCCTCCGGAACTGATCGCGCCGCCAAAGCCGATACCGCCGCTGGTCGTTCCACCGCCGGAGGATATTTCTGTATTACCGCCCTTGGCCTCGTTATTGATCAGAGTCAGGAAACCCAACGTAGCCGTCGCTTTTGAATCCACGCTCAGGGCGCCGCCGTAGGAGTGAGCTCCTGCACTGGAGGCGATCTTGGGATCTTTGCCGACACCATCACCGCCCTTAGCCAGGTTGCCGCTGAAGGTACAATTCAATACGTTGCCACTCCCCTCAATATATACGGCACCGCCCGCCGCAACGGTCGGAGCCAGATTGCCTAGAGGCGTTACCCTGCCGACGGCCCCCAACGCGGTATTGTCGAAAAATGAGGAATTCTGAAGACTCAACGTGCCATCACTGAAGAGAGCACCGCCCAATGCGGCCGTCGTATTCACTCCGGCAACATCAACAACGTTGTTCAGGAAGTGACATTCGCTGACAGTCAGGTTACCCGAGTTGGAAATAGCGGCCCCTCCTTTCCTCGTTGCTCCGGTCAAACGGCTGTTTTGAACCGTCAGACCCTGAATCGTCACATTTGCACCCAGCGTCACATCAAAGGCAGGGTACGCACCGGCACCATCAATCACCGAGGTGCCGTCAAAGGCGCCCGAGATCGTGGTGTCATAGTTTATCGTGGGCAGCGGCTGAGTCAGCGTGATCGTCGCCCCCGCGGGGATAGTAATAGCGCTATCCTTCGTAGTAATAGCTGCTCTCAGACCGGCTTCGTCACTGACAACTGCCGCTTGGGAGTAACTCGCTGCGCCGAGGGCAAACGCCGTCAGCACAAGTCAAGTCAGCCCTTTTCTCCAGTATCCCATTCGGTAGGATAAGGGCCCTCTTTTTGCACCATTATTCATAACGTACATATATGTTTAGGTTGGAATCGCCCGAGACGACTCAGAAGTATACAGAAATACCTGAACCGCCGCACAAAAGATCGTCTCTTTATAAGCGAGCATACTCTATCAACCTAGCACATATATATTTTTAGACAAATTTTTAGACCTTATTTTTCCTGGAAAAATTGGAAATAATACAGAGCCCTTTGAAAATAAAAAGGTTATAAACAATACGAAAATAGTAGTGTTTTTTTGAAGAATCTCCTGCCCTACTGCTGCGGCTTGCCGCGCTTCATCCAGACCATGAGCAGACCCACGTCCGCAGGCGTCACACCGGAAATACGACTGGCCTGACCCAACGTAAGCGGCTGAATCCGAAGTAATTTTTGGCGGCCCTCAAAGCTCAGGCTCGAGATCGCGTTGTAATCGAGCCAATCGGGTATCTGCTTGGATTCCAGGCTCTGGAACTTGCGGACCTCCTCATCTTGGCGATGAATATAGCCCTCGTATTTAATCCGCAGCTCCACCTGTTCGATGACCTCTTCGGGAAGTCCGGAATTGCGCTTTTCGAGCTCACGATAATGAACCTCCGGGCGCTTGAGAATCTGCGATAGCGGAATGCCGCCCTCTTTCTCGACCGAGAGCCGCTGCAACTCCTCTTCCACCGCCTGCATCTTCGCCCGGAAATGGCGATAATGCCGCTCTGGGAGCAAACCGGCCTCATAGCCAACCTGCGACAACCTCTCGTCCGCATTATCCTGACGCAGGAGCAGACGATACTCCGCCCGGGAAGTAAACATCCGGTAGGGCTCAATCGCACCCTTCGTCACCAGGTCATCAATCAACACCCCGATGTAGGCCTGATCGCGCCTCAAAACCACCGGCGATTTGCCGGCCAACTTCAAAGCGGCGTTCATCCCGGCCATCAACCCCTGTGCCGCAGCCTCTTCATAACCCGAGGTCCCGTTGACCTGACCCGCCAGATAGAGATTCTCGCAACACTTGGTCTCCAGAGTAGGCTGGAGCTGTGTCGGATCCGCATAATCGTACTCCACCGCATAGGCCGGACGCATCACCTGGGCATTTTCCAGTCCCGGCACCGTGCGGAGCATCGCCAGCTGCACGGGGAAAGGCAGCGAAGTGGAAAGACCGTTGATGTAAATCTCTTCAGATCTAACCCCTTCCGGCTCAAGGAATAATTGATGTGACTCCTTGGTAGAAAATTTGACGATTTTATCCTCGATCGAGGGACAATACCGGGTCCCGACCCCCTCTATCACCCCGGCATAGAGCGGCGATAAATGGAGATTATCCTGAATCAGCTTCTTCGTCGCCGGAGTCGTCGTCGTAATGTGGCAGGGAATCTGATGCCCCAACCGTGACAGGACCGAGCCGGGCGGATAGGGTGAGCTCCCCTCCCCTGCGGTTGAATTCTTCTCTTGCGGGAACGCCTCTTCCTCGTGGAGGTAGCGGCCGCTGAAGAGATCCTCGCGCCAATAGGTAAACCAGGACGGGGGTTCTTCGCCCGGCTGCTCCATGCATTTGGTAAAATCAATCGAACGGCGATTCAATCGGCAAGGCGTTCCGGTCTTGAGGCGTCCCAGGTTCAGGCCCGCTTCGATCAGAGAGGCCGAAAGCTCATTGGAGACATCGTCGCCCAGGCGCCCTCCTTGAATTTGATTGAGGCCAATATGCATCAACCCGCGCAAAAAGGTCCCCGCCGTAACGATCACCGCTTTCCCGTAAAAATCCATCGCCAGAGAGGTCCGCACGCCGACCGCCCTACCCTGCTCCACGATAATGCCGGTCACCTTGGCCTGCTTCATATCCAGGTTCGGTTCACGCTCGCAAATCCATTTTGCCAGGAATTGATAGGCTTTTTTGTCGCACTGCGCCCGCTGCGCACGCACCGAGGGCCCCTTGCGGGTATTCAGCATCCGAAATTGAATGGCCGACATATCGGTGAGCTTGGCAATTTCGCCGCCCAGAGCGTCCACTTCGCGGGCAAGATGCGATTTTGCGAGCCCACCCATGGCAGGATTGCAGGAAAGCTGGCCCACGGTGTCCAGGTTCAGGGTGAGTAAAAGCGTTTGCGCCCCCATCCGTGCGGAAGCAAGCGCAGCCTCGATACCGGCATGACCGGCACCTACCACAATAATATCGTATTCAACTGGGAATCTATTCACTGGATCAAAACACCCCTCTAAAGAGAGTAAAACGAAAGCCCCATTCTGTAAAGAATCAACCAAGGAGAGTGAGAATGCAGAAAAACCCTTAAAAACTGAAAAAATGGGAAGAGAGGGAAATATTGAAACGTGAGAGGAGGGGATTCGGGGAGAAATGAGAGGGAGAAATGTTCCACGTGGAACAAAGTTGGAGTCGTTTTTTGCAGCTCATTCGGTTCCAACCTCGAAATCAAGTTCCCGAAACTGACCGACGTCACCCGAAAAGCGGCAGGCGAGGGGTGTTCACCCTAAAAATCCCTCTTCAAAATTTGAAGTCATTTTCTGACCCATTTTCTCGGCTATTCCCATATTCAGAACGTCCTCGAGGGCTCAGAGAGCCTTTTAAAGCGTTTTATCGCAAAATCGCCTTTATATTAGATTTAATTATGATGCCTATCATGAAAACGAATTAAGAAATAGGGAAGGGGAGCCGCCCTCCGAATTTAACCTCTCCTCACTGTTCCACGTGGAACAAAATTCCTCCGAAAACCGCTCAACTCAGAAAACACAAAAAAGAGATAAAGCAAAAAAAATCCCCGGAGCCTTTTTTTTGCCCCGGGGATTCTCCTCACTCCGCCGCTCTCATTCAAGCGGCCTTGTGCATTCCTTAGCAGACAATCTGATAAGTCGCCTTCGTCGCCTCATCCTGGAAATACTTCTGAACGTAGCGGTCCGGATTCGAGGCCAGATGCTCGCAAACCTTGAAAACCAGCTCCGCCTTCTCCGGTGCGCCGATTTCACGGGCAATCGCCTCAGCCGTGTGCGAGTTCTTCGGATCGGGCTTGCTTACCCGATGCTCAATAAGATAGGCCTGCACCTTCGCCTTGAGCTTCAGTATCTCGGTGGCCGCCTTCTTGCCGGCTTCCACACCCGGTTGATGGTAGGCATTGATATGAATCAGCGAGGCATAGAAACCGACCGCGCGTTCATAGAGTGCAATGAGGACACCCACATTGAAAGGTGTCACTTCTTCAATGGTCAGCGTAATCGATTCGCGCCCGTTCTCATAAAGGGCCTCACGGGTTCCCAGGAAGAATCCCTGCAGGTAATCCCCGGAGCAAATCCCCGGCTCGACCTGAATGCTCGTCGTCTGGCGGTCTCTCAGCACCTCAATAAAGGTCACGAAAAAGTTGTTGATACCGTCTCTAAGTTGTTGAACGAAAGCATGTTGGTCAGTGCTGCCCTTGTTTCCGTATACCGCGATTCCCTGCTGCACTTCTTTGCCGTCCCGGTCCAGCGCCTTACCCAGCGACTCCATAATGAGCTGCTGCAAGTAGCGCGAAAAGAGCTCCAGCCGGTCCTTGTAGGGCAGAATTACCATATCCTTGAGCCCCTTGCCCTGGCCGATATAGTACCACATCAGCGCCAGAAGCATGGCCGGGTTGTCCAGATTGGCCTGGCGGGTACGCTCGTCGCATGCTGCCGCGCCATCCAGGAGGTCATCAATATCGATTCCCTGCAAGGCCGCCACCAGGAGCCCCACCGCAGAGGTCTGGCTTGTGCGTCCGCCGACCCAGTCCCACATCGGGAAGGTTTCCAGCCAGAAATTTTCATCTGCCAGGGCGGAAAGGGCGCTTCCATCCATGGTCACTGCCACGGCATGGTCTCCAAAGAAAAGCCCCCGTTTCTCATAAGCCGCCTGGGCTTCCAGCATTCCGTTGCGGGTCTCTTTGGTGCCGCCGGATTTGGAGATGACAACGCAGAGGGTCTGGTCCAGCTCGTCGCCAATCTCACAGAAAATATCGTCCATCGACTCGGGGTCGGTATTGTCAAAGCAGAAGAGCCGCATCGGGTCTCTGCCCGGATTGCTCAGAGCGCGTGAGACAAACTGAGGTCCCAGCGCCGAGCCGCCGATACCGATCAAGAGAATGTTTTTGAAGGGACCGCCTTCGCCTTCGATTTCACCTTCGTGAATGCTGTCGACGAACTCTTCGATCTGGGCCCGTGCCTCCTTTATCGCCCTGGTGATCTCTTCATTAGGCGCCAGGTTGCCATTCCGCAGCCAATAGTGGCCCACCATCCGGTTTTCATCCGGGTTGGCGATCTGCCCTGCCTCCAGCTGAGCCATCTCGTCAAAGGCTTTCTGGATAGGCTGTTTCATCTTCTCGAAAAAATCGTCCGGGAAATTCATCCGGCTGATATCCAGACTCAATTCCAACTCGGGGTACTCTCTATAATACTTCTGGAATCGCTCCCAGAGTGCTTTCTGATCATTTGAACACTTCATTTTGTCGTTCTCCAACGGCAAGCAAGGTAACATACAAAGGCCCCGGAGTGGAGATTTTTATTTGGAAGAATCCCCGGGGATGTTACTCTCTGGGAGGTGCGCAAGAGCGATGGATAAGATTAAAAAACTGGGAATATTGGCGGGCAACAGGAATTTGCCCTTCGTTGTGGCCGAACAGGCGCGCAAAGCGGGTGTCGAGTATCTGGTGGCAGTTGCCTTTGAGGGAGAGACCGATCCGTCTCTGGCCTCTCTGGTCGATGAGATCGTCTGGATCAAGGTCGGTCAGCTTAACAAAATGATTCATGCCCTGACAGATCGCGAAGTGGACCGCTGCGTCATGGCCGGGCAGGTGGCACCCTCCAATCTATTCAAAGTGCGCCCGGATTTGCGCGGCGTCATGACCCTGATGCGCCTCAAGAAACGCAATGCCCATACGATCTTCGGTGCCGTAGGCGATGAGCTGGCCAAAGAAGGCGTGACTCTTATCTCGGCCGTACCCTGGCTCACGCCGGTGATGCCCGCTGAAGGATTCCTGGCCGGGGCCAAACCATCTCAGCAGATTTTTGACGATGCCGAGTATGGCTACCAGATCGCCAAAGCCATTTCAAAACTGGAGATCGGCCAGACCGTTGTCGTTAAGGAAGGAACCACACTGGCCGTGGAAGGATGGGAAGGAACCGATGCCTGCATCCTCCGCGGAGCTGAGCTTTCCGGTGGCAAGGGCGCGGTCGTAATCAAGGTCGCCCGTCACAATCACGATATGCGCTTCGATATCCCATGCGTCGGAATGAAAACTCTGGAAAACTGCAAGGGTAGGGGAGTCATCGGAATTGTATTTGAAGCCTATAAAACGCTCCTGCTGGACCAGCCTCAGATCTGCGACTTCGCCAAAAAAATCGGAATTACCCTGATGAGCTACGGCAAGGCGGATTCGCCCCAACCCTGAAGCCGTAAAGCACTTCGGGCCGCCTCTTTTCAGAAGCTTTTTCAAGAAGGCGCAAGCCCGCTTTAGATCCGCTCCGGATCTTTCTTAGCTCGCTCCCCTGGTCTAACCCATATTGAGGGGCAAACGGGGCTGCACGAGCCTTCTTTGCCGGGCGTTGGGGTCGCAGGCTTCATCAATGGCTTTTCGAATTTGTTCGAACCACCACTGTCCTTGGCGGCGACTCACGACGGGGTACGGCCGTCTTCCAGTGCCCGGCTGAACCTTAAATAAAAACTGCTCTCTCTCCATAACTTGCCTTTCATTCCAAAAGCACACACATTTTCACATAACGTGTTGGACATCCGCAGTCCTACCCCTGAAAAACTTTCATTTTTCAGCCACTTTTAATGTAGCCCATTTCTGGGAAAAATCAAATGAACCGAGCCCTTTTGTTTCTTGATTTCACCCCCATTGAAGAGGTACCTTGGAGCTGTCAAAATGACAGCTGCCCCTGCACCATTGCCCACTCCTGTCTGGCTCTTCTTTGCGGTCAAAGAAGAGGCGCAAATTTTTTTGAAATCGTTGCCCGCCCTTCAATGGAAGCGTCAGGAGCCCGGTGAGGGCAGGGGAGTCTCGTTCCTCCGTGGGGATTCCACTCTGCGAATTTTTATCAGCGGAATGGGCAGCAAATGCGCCCGCGCAGCCTGGGATGAAGCGCGCAAAAATAGCCGCGGAGAAAAGCCCGGATGCGTCCTCACCTGCGGCTTTGCCGGAGCGCTGGACCCCGCACTTCAGGTGGGCGATATTCTCTGCCAGAAGAATTCATTTTTCCCCGCACTCAAAGTTCCTGAAGGGAATTTTTTCTGCTCAGAACGTGTCATCCGTCGAGCCGCTGAGAAGGAGATGCTCTTCCGCCAGAGCGGCTGCCGGGCCGTGGAGATGGAGTCGGGCATTATTCAGGAGCTTTGCCTGCGCGAGGGAATTGCCTGTGCGACTCTTCGGGTAATCTCCGATACGGCGCAGGAAGATTTGCCGCTCGATTTCTGTGCCCTCACAAAACCTGACGGCAAAATTTCCGTTCCGGCTCTGGCAGGCGAACTCATCCTCCATCCCGGAAAAATTCCGGCCCTGATTCGCTTGGGCAATAACACCCGGCTGGCCGCCCGCAATCTCTCTACGTGCCTCTCCTCTCTTTTCGCCTGAAGTGAAAAGCCCGCTCCTGCCTTGACAAAAACCTCTCTTTAGAACACTGTTTCTTCATGTCTGATTTAAAGGAAAACGGAATGAAATACAGTCTGAAGTCTTGGTTTAAAATAACCGCACTCTGCGCCGCACTCACATGTATCCTCCCGAGCCTGAGGGCACAGGAAGCGGCCGCACCCGCGCGCTCAATGGAGGCCTGGGTGACACTTGCCGATCGCTCGAACCTCCTGGCCCTGCAGACCAATCAAATCTTTTTTGGACGCAATAGCGGCTCCGGATTCCCCATCATCGTGGACGAACGCCAGAGCTTCCAAGAGATGGATGGTTTCGGCTTTGCCCTGACCGGGGGCAGCGCTCAGCATCTGCACGCAATGAGCCCGGAAGCGCGCGCTGAAATTCTCCGGGAGTGTTTCGGCAGAGGCGAGGGCGCGGCCGGCTTCAGCTATATCCGCCTGAGCCTGGGCGCTTCGGACCTCAACAGCTTCGTCTATTCCTACAATGATCTGCCGGAAGGAGAGACCGATTTTGAGTTGAAAAAATTCAACCTGGGCCACGATCACGATGATGTCATCCCGGTTCTGAAAGAGATTCTGGCCATTGCGCCCGAGATCAAAATCATGAGCTCTCCCTGGTCGGCTCCCACCTGGATGAAGACCAACGGCAAGGTGCGCGGCGGCTCTCTCAAAACCGATTGCTACGACGTCTACGCGCTCTATTTTGCAAAGTATATCGAGGCGATGAAAGAGGCGGGGATCACGATTGAGGCCATTACGATTCAGAACGAACCGCTCAACTCCAACAACACTCCCAGCATGGTCATGCACGATACCGAGCAGCTTCAGTTTCTCAAAAAACATCTGGGCCCACTCTTTAAATCCCGGGGCATTAAAACCAAAATTGTTCTCTTCGATCACAATTGCGACCGGCCCGATTATGCACTCCATATTCTGAACGATCCGGATGCGGCGCAGTATGTGTATGGCAGCGGCTTCCATCATTATGGCGGCGATATCAGCGCGATGTCGCTCGTACATCAGGCCCGGCCCGATAAGAATCTCTATTTCACGGAGCAGATGGTGATTGAGCGCGGCGGCAGTAAAACGATCGCTATTGCAGATCAGGTTAAGCGCCTCATTATCGGCTGCTCGCGCAACTGGAGCAACAACGTGCTGCTCTGGAATCTGGCCGCAGACGCCAGCAATGATCCGCACACCGATAACGGCGGCTGCAGCATGTGTCAGGGAGCACTCACTCTGGAGGGCGACCGGGTCACGCGCAACCTGGCTTACTACGTCATCGCGCACGCCTCCAAGTTCGTGCCGCCGGGCTCGGTCCGCATCGCTTCGACGGCACCCTTCGACAGCGCCCTCAATCTGACAACCGATGAAGAGCGCCGGGAAGTGATGCGCGCCACCCTCGTCGCGCAAAGCAACGTGCTGCCGAATGTCGCCTTCAAAACACCGGAGGGGAAGATCGTTCTGATCGTCGTCAATGACACCTGGTCGGTCCAGTCGGGTAAGGTTCAATACAACGGAGCCTTCGCCAATTTCCGGCTGCCGCCCGGAGCCGTCGGCACCTACGTCTGGTAATTCGAGGTCGGATAACCTCTCAAAAACTTTGAAACTTTTTGAGTGGGCCGGTTTTTACATTAACGTGCTCGCCATGCGGAAGCGCATGCAACAAAAGCACAGTGACACTAGGAAAAAAACGAAGTTAATGTTATGAAAAAATTGGCAATCATGATCTCGGTAATCGCAGCCGCTGGCTTCTGGATGGCGTTCAACACCCAGGCCCAGGAGGCAGCTCCCGAAGCACAGAATACGCCTCCTCCTCCTTGCCCGATGGGTTTTGAGAGACCGGCAAACTGCCCAATGGTCGATTCACAAACCACCGGCCCCAATATGTGGGGCATGCGTGGCGGACCCGGCGGCCCGATGATGGGAGGTATCGGACAAGGAATGGCTCAGGGGCCTGGCCCGATGATGGCTCCCGGAACCAACTTCACCCCCGGTCCCAAGAAGGCCCGTAAAGGGGGGAATGCAGTGATGGGCACTCCCGGTAAGAAAATGTCCAAATGGACTAAAGGGGCAAACCAAAAAAGAGGTCAAAGCAAAGATTGGAAGGCTAAAGCAACTGCCCAGGGATGGGGACCAAAAGGCCAACGTTATGGAAATGCTCCCCAGGTTCCCGATTATCCTTTCCCGATGATGGCAGGCCCAAGACAAGGAATGTCCCAGGGCCCTCAAGGACCCGCCTTCAATCAAGGTTTACGTCGAGGCTGGGGTCCTGAAGCAGCCCCTCAGGGATGGGCTCCAAGAGGTCCCCGTTATGGTTATGGGAATGCTCCCGCATGTCCCAATTGCGGCTGCCCGATAATGGGCCCCGGACAAAGAATGTCTCAGGGTCCTCAGGGCCCGGCCTTCAATCGAGGCCCGAGGCAGGGTAGGGGTGCCGGAGCCGCTCAAGGATGGGCTCCCAGAGGCCAGCGCTATGGCTGGGATGCCTACGGATTTTAACCCCATTCTTATGCTCTCAATAAGATAGGCTCAGTTAATAAAATACAGAAAGGCGGTCGAAAGACCGCCTTTTTTATTTGTTAAGAGACTATTCAGAGCCGCAAGATCAGAATGGGAAAGGATCGCCCCCATCGACGACCGGCGGCGGCTCAGCGGTTACGGGCGCTGCCGCAGGCTGATAAAGGCGCATACTCTCTTCAAAGACTTTCGCCTTCTTGATCACGTTAATTCCCTGAACAACCAGCGCCTTATGCGGGAGCACCGGGCAGACATGTTCGCAAGCGCCGCAGCCGATGCAGACCTCGGCATGGACGTGCGGAATATAGAGATGCTTATCCACGTTATAGGGGAGCATTTCAATGGCCGTTACCGGGCAATGCTCTCCGCAGGCCGAGCAATCGGTTTCATCGGTTTTGACGACGCAGAGGTCTTCGCGGAAAATCGCGGTGCCGATCTTCTCCACCTTTTTCTCTTCCACGCTCAGAGGGTGCAAGGCGTCGACCGGGCAAACAAGCGTACAGGCCCTGCACTCGTGGACGCAGTAGCCTTTGGTGAAATCCATGAAGGGCTGCATGATTCCGTTCAGACCCCATTCGGTCAGGCTCGGTTTCAATATCTGCATAGGGCAGGTCGAAACACAGAGCTGACAGCCGGTGCATTTATTGAAAAAGTTTTTGATATCCACGCCGCCCGGCGGCACGGTGAGCCTTTTATCAGGACGCTCACCCCGGAGCCAATAAGGAGTGGCATCGGGCAAAATTTCGTACGGCACATCCGAATCGGTCGGCGCAGGCAGCGGCTGACCTTCTTTCAACTTTGCCGCGGTACATAAAAGCGCCGCAAAAGCGGGAACGCTCCTCACAAATTCACGCCGCTTCATTGAGCCGGGCAGCAACTGAACCGCTTCGGGGAGCGCTGCGGGCAGTGAGCTCAGAGCCGCTCCGGTGGAGCCGGCGCTTACGGCCTTCTTTTCGCGTGAGGCAAAAGGAGGATGGAAAACATACTGCACGCCGCCGCGCGGACAGGTCCGAACACAGTCAAAGCAAAGCACGCAACGGGAGAAATCCAATTTTTGGTTTTTGGCGTCGATGCACTGTGCCTTGCATTCACGCTCACAGAGTCCGCAGCGACCACAGCTCTCCGGGATCAGTTCCAGGCGGAAGAGCGAATGCCGGGCCACCCAGCCCAGGAACCCGCCGACCGGGCAGAGCGTGTTGCAATAAATCCGGCCTCGCCAGATCGAGAGAGCCGAGACGCCTACCAGAATGAAGAGAGCAAGACCGAAAAGCGCCAGCGAAACCCGCACGTCGCCATTGACGGCCGTGACCGTGTAGACTCCGCGCTCAATCATGAAATTACTGAGCTCGTTATTGGCCAGCGATAAACCGGGAAAGACGATGAGCCCGAAAATTTTCCCGAAAAGCGAATAGGGATCCAGGAATCCCAGAAGTGAAGTGAAGCCGAAAGCGATCAGGAGCGCCGCAAAAGCGACCGCCGCAATCCGGAGCTTATTCCAGGCACGCTCCCAGGAGAGCTTCAGAGCGCGGGCACAATACCGCCCCAGAGCGCTCTTCTTCAGAAATCGATTCCGGGCAGGGAACTTTGCGAACCAGCGCACGATATCCATCCCGATTCCCAGGGGACAAAAAAAGGAACAATAGACACGGCCGAAAATGAACGTCGTCACCGTGAAGGTCAGAAAGGCAGCACCGGCCAGCACTCCGCCTCCGCCCAGAAAGTTCAGGAGCGAGGGGATGAACTGAGTCTGTGTCGGATGGAGCGCATACCAGCTCTCAGGCAGACGGTGGAAGATATCCAGAAACTGTGCGCTCAGCAGCAGAAAAACGAGCAACGAAAAACCGATTCGCACCCGGCGCATTCCTCGAGGAGTAAATCTCATCTTATACAAAACAAGAGCGACCCTCCGGACCCGAGTGACCCGGAGCGGTCGCTTTTTTGAAGTTAATTTAAACGAATTGCACCCGCGGCTATGCCATTGCAACCCGCTTCATGTTGAGCTTGGTCAGATCCATCGTGCCGACGCCGGCCTTCTCAGCCAGGGCCAGATAGGTGATTTCCTCGGTCGTATAGGGCTTACCCATATTATGTTGGCGGGCGACCTGGGCGAAAATCTGAGTCGCTGCGGTATCGGCGGCCACCATATCGGTCGAAATAATCTGATACTTGGCGACCGGGGCGCGTTTGGGATCCGAACCGCGAGGTCCGTTCTCGAGCATCACCCGGTAAGCATCCAGAATAGTCAGTTGCGTTTTCCAGAAAGTACCGAAATCGGCAATACATTGGGGCAGGTCGTTGGAGTGCCAGAAACCGCGGTCCCAGATACATCCCATCGAATTCTTGAGTGCAGCGGTGATCTTGGTTCCGCTGTGATTTTTCAGGACCGGCATGTTGATAAAGACATCGGCACTCAACACCAGCTTGTGAACTTTCGCCTTTTTGAGCTTCACGCCCTTGGGAATCACCTGCTCTTCAAAGAGGGATTCAGTCTGGCCCGGAATCATCTTGCCGCCGTTCTTCTCCACGGCGTCCTTGATACCGCTCACCTTGTAGCGGTTCTCCCAGTCATTGCCGCAAGTGTTGTCAAAGCAGAGAACCTCTTTGGCTCCCGCATCCAGACAATACTTGGTCACGATTCCCATCAGGTCCGGGTCCGTATTGGCACCGTAATCCGGGGTGCGGTCCCAGCCGATATTAGGCTTGAGGACGACCGTCTGGCCCTTCTTGACGAAGCGGCCCATGCCGCCCATCTCGGCAATACCTTTCTCGAACATCTCGGCAGCTGTCCCCCCGTGTATTGCGACAATATCAAGGGGCTTGCTTGAATTCTCGGCGCTCTTTTTCTCATCACTCTGAGCGAAGAGAGCACCATCCCAATGCACGGCGGCTGCGGCAGTGCCGAGCGCGGCGGCTTTGATAAAACTACGTCTTTTCATATGTTATTAATAAATCTAAATTCTACGGACACCCGGTGAGTAGTCTACACACAAAAAACCTTTTGTCGAGCCCGTTCACAGTCTAAGAGACGTTTTCCGGCGGACTTTATTCACCTGGAGTGACAAATTATTTCTTCTTCATTTTTTACCCCCGCCCGGCGCACTAAAAGCGCTTCTGGTAGGTATGGCAATAAGGAGCCTTGCCCGTCTTCTGGTAATAATCCTGATGATACTCCTCGGCATTCCAGAATCGCTTGAAAGCGCTCACTTCCGTCACAGCCTCATAGCCCTTGCCCCGGAGTACCTCCAGCAGCTTTTCAGCGGTCTTTTTCTGCTCGGGATCCAGATAAAAAATCCCGGAGCGATACTGAAGCCCAATATCCGGACCCTGACCGTCTTCCTGAGTCGGGTTGTGAATCTCGAGGAAATACTTGCAGAGCGTTTCAAAATCGGTCTTACGGGGATCGTAAAAAACCTGAACCGCCTCGGCGTGACCGGTCTGGCCAGTGCATACCTGCTCATAAGTCGGTGCCGCCACGAAGCCGCCCGTATAGCCGCTTACCGCAGAGAGCACCCCTTTCTGGCGCTTCATCATCTCTTCGACGCCCCAGAAGCAGCCGCCCGCAAAAACCGCCCGACTGATCCGACCCTGTTTCTGCGATTCGAAAACCAGTGAGACAGAGTTTACGCAGTGGCGCGTATTGCGCACAGTAAGCTTTTCACCGGTAAAAACGTGTCCAAGATGTCCCTGGCAGCGGGCACAAAGAATTTCCGTGCGCCGCCCGTCGGCATCAACCTGGCGCCGGACCGCACCCGGTATCTCTTCATCAAAAGCGGGCCAGCCGCAGCCGGAGTGAAACTTATCGTCCGAAGTATAAAGAGGCGCCCCGCAATTACGGCAGGCGTAGACCCCCAGCTCAAAGTGCTGGTCATATTTCCCCGAAAAAGCAGGCTCCGTCCCTTTCTGCTCGATCACCCGCCTTTCTTCGGCGGATAAAATACCATAGGGAGATTTTTCTTTGGGAGATTCTTCTTTTGTTGATCCATGCATCATAAGCACCCCTCCGATGACAACTGCAACCCCCAAGAGCCCTATCAAAAGGGCCAGGAGGGAGCGTGCCGGGTTCCTGAGCGATTTCCCATCTCTCACCTTTGCAGTATAGCATAGAACCCCAAAGACTTCAAAAGAGCCCCGCTTTTTATTTCTTTACGATAATGAGCAGCCCTGGAATTTATTCTCCTCACATTCCGGAACACTTCCAGACGGCTTCAGGAGAGTAGCTGTCTATGAGAAGAGGGAAGGGACTGTCAGACTTATAATCGGGCATCCGATTCGCCCTGAGTTCATAGCCCTCCTCATTCAGCCGGTAAGTGAGAATAGCCGGAAGACCGGAGCCCGGAGGCATCTGCGGCAGGTATTCCGGTATGAGCATCTCAAGCTTCTCCGGGAAGGAGCCCTCTTTCATACGATAGCGCTCCAGAGCACAGGCCAGAATCGCTACATCCCGTTCAGATTGGCACCGGAGGGTTCTGTGAAGAATTATTTTAAAGGCACCCGTCATCATTTCGCTTATTCTATTTAATTTGCCTTCAACACTCTCTTGAGCTTTTTCCCAGGCTGCGTAATCCACTGTTTGTGCCTCCGGGTTCAAGGCATCCTGGTATTTCCATAACGCCTGTCTGTAGGTAGCCTTGTTGAACGGGACCATGCCGCTCACCCGAATGAGCCAAGGCACATTGAATGATCTGGAAAGTGTGGTCGTGGCACAGATAATTTTTTCACACCAAACCTGTTCCCCTTCCAGACAATACAGTAAATCTCCTATCACGTTGATTTGAGCCAGACGAATCTGGATTCCGGCTAGATCTTCCTCTGTCAGAATGTTTCTGTCTATGATTTCATGGATTGCGTCAAACATGGTCCTTTCAGAACTGATTCGCACATAGAAATCGATTAGCCACGGCTTCCAATACCTCAGAGAAGTCAGGTCCAATGCTCTCTCAAGTTCAGAAAGACATTTATCACGATCCCGAAGAATGGAATGCCATTGGGCTTTCATCAAGGTGTCTTTGGTTAACACCTTCAGAGCGCGTATATGGGATGTCCCGATAAAATCGATGAAGCCATCGTCTCCTTTTCCATATTCCTTTACATATTTCCCCCAGGGGATCCCGTAGTAGCTGCTCTCCTTTAAGTTCTTTTGTATTTCTTCCCAGACAGGATCGTTTTCCAGGTCCATGTACTCCAAAAAGAGGGAAGCAACTTTTTGTTCTTCTGAGAGTTCACTTTCCTCCACGTCGTAGCGCTCAAGAAGCTCCTGCCACAGCAGGGCCCTTTCTGTCTCAGCCTTCGCCGTTTCATCCAATCTTTCCTCCGGTATTTTCGAGGAACGTGAATAATTCTTGTTTATTTCGGCTATTGTCTTCCGTATTCCCTCCAGAGTCGGCAACGCCATAGCACGAGAATCACTTTCCCGGGGAACACGAGGGGTACAGGTCTGGTAAAAATAATGTTTCGTTCCCAAATCCCCCACCCAGACATCAAGAGTATTTGTCCTCGCCTTTTCTTCCTGCCCTTCCGTCGGGAAAAAGAACTGATTGCTGCCTATAGAAAGATTCTCCTTCATGCAGGCTTTCCACAGAGGCATATCCAGGAGATTATACCCTTCCGGAGTGGCGTTGTACTTTCGATACATCTCTTCCAAGCGGTTGAGTCCCTCGGGCGTCTTCACTCGACCGGTCTGCCAAAGACGGCACATCGCCCACGTATTGAGAAAAATGATCGGCACCAACCCTATCACGATCAGACCAAGCAGGACGTACAAAAAAATCTTTGCCTTTTTCATCTTTTAATCCTTTTTGGATACCTTCTCTAACGACCGCGAGAATACCACAAACCCCCTTTGCAAGAAAGAGTTATTTTCCTTTTCCAGAACGAATAATGCGAAGCCTTGAATTTACCGCTAAGGGCCGGGAGGAGAGTCGAAGTTGGTAAAATCCAACTTTTCCGTGAGGGTAGTAAAGGTTTTGGATTGCTCGACCTTGAGCTGATTCACAGCCTCAAGGCAGGATACTCCCAGCACGAGGCACCCCAAAAGGAAGGAAAGCAGGCTTCCAAAAAAAACGCCTTTCACACTCAAACCCCGATCCGAGCGCTCTTCTATTTCCAGACCTGAAATGCGGGTCATCACGTTTTGAACCAGCCCGACCGGGACCCTCTCATCCCTCGGTTCGAATTGGGCCGCTTCTATCAGCTTCCGCTTAAATTGATCTCTATTATTCATACTCTTTTTCCACCAGCCGCTTGACGTTCAGAAGCGTACTTCCCTCAGGCTAAATCTATCCGATTCATCAGTTTTTTCAACACCTTTTTGAGCTGCAGCCGGGCCCGGAAGGCCCGCATTTTCACCCCGGCCACAGACCAGCCGGTGAGCGCCGAGATTTCCCGCGCCGTTTTCCCTTGAATCTCAAACAGATCCACCATGAGACGTGCCTCCGGCGAAAGGCTCTCCATCGCTCGCCGGACCAATTCCCGCGCGGCTCCGCTCCGGGAGGAAGCCGCTATGGGTGAAATACGAAAATGAACCACCCAATCCTCTTCTTCGGCCGAGAAATCCGAAAAAAGGACCTCGGGCCGCCTCTTCTCTTTTCTTAATTTATCCAAGCAGACTCTCACCGCTATCCGTGAGAGCCAGTGCTCGAAAGGGGCCTCCCTGCGCCAATCCTTCAGCCTCTGAAACGCCTTGATAAAGACGGTCTGGATGGCATCCTCGGCATCCTCTTCCCGCAGGAGATAACGCCGGGCCATTGCGGACACCTTCACCTGATAGCGCTCAATGAGAAGGGCAAATTCGTCAACCTCTCCTCTCAATACCCGCCCGACAATCACTTCCTCTTCGGCCTGGTAGGCCGGGTCCGTTTCGGTTTGTCGTCCGCTTGTAACCGGAGAGTATTGTTGCACAGTCTGCTATCTCCTATCCTATCGTCTCCAGATTGTCTCCATGTTGTCCTCTTTGGGCAACTCGGGCAATTTGTTCAGGATCAGCTCGTAACCCTTCTCAGTGCGGGTGTAGGAGAGGCTTCCCTGGCTCAGAGTCCCCGGAGGCATCTGCGGCAGGTACTCCGGGATAAGCGCCTCGAGCTTCTCCGGGAAGGAGCCCTCTTTCATGCGATAGCGCTCCAAAGCGCAGCCGAGAATTACTGCATCCCTGTAGGATTGCGCACGAAGGAATGCATTCGAAGCTTTTCCGTCACCCGGAATCATCGGCCTGGCCAGGATATTGAATATGCTCTTGGGTAAATCCACCGCCTTTTTCCAAGCGGCATAATCCAGAGTCTGACCCTCCGTGTCAATGGCAGCCCGTGCGCCTCTCAGCAGATCCAGAATAGCGGCTTTATTGAGGTCTATATATCCGGAAAAATGGGCAAGCTTTACGATAAACCGAGGCCAGAAACTTTCCTCTGAGATTAGACCCAGGTTATAACGAAATATTATTTCACAAATGGATTCCCATCCTTCAAGTGTTTTCAGCAAATCTTCCATCACGTTTATCTGGGAGAACCTTGTCTGGATGGAGAGCAAATCCTCCTCATTTAAAACATCTTCCAGAATAATCGCATGGACCGTATTTGCGGATAGTATGCGAAGGGCACATCTGTACATGCCTTCCAGCGGAGTCGAGTTAAAACCTTTGAGGCTGGCCAGATCCAACAGGGTTTTTAATTCCTCAAGCGTCTTTTCTCTTTGCCCCGAATAAGCATGCAACCGAGCCGTCTGCCCGTAGTGGAAAGCCAATGTTTTCAAAGAAGCTGAGGGATTGAGAGGGGAATGAAAATACTCTTCTTCGGAGACACCCAGTTTTGTATAGATCTCTTCTGAAATTCCGAAAAAACTGCTCTCCGCAAGACTCTTTTTTATCTCTTCTTCAACAGCGGGTTTTTCGCTCTGAAAGTATTCCCGGAAGACCCCAAGGACTTTCTCTTCGTCTGAGAGATCCTCTCGGGCCTGGTACTTCTCGACCATTGGGCGCAAATCCGAAGGCACAGCCTTGTCATAGACTCTCTTAAGCCCTTTCTGAAGGGTTTCAAAGGTGGGGAGCAATTCCCTTTGGGTAGAACCAAGATATCCCGGCCGAAGATATCCCACCTGCGGCTCCAATTCTGGTTCGGCTTGTGGCTGAAAAGATTGATAATATGCACGTTTCCTGCTCTGCTCTGCGCACCAGCGGGAGAGCGCGTTCGAGGCGGATAACGAATCTGCGACCATGTAATTTCCTCCGCCCGTTATTTCTTTGAGATAATTCAACCAGAGGGGCTGCTCAAAAAGGTTCTTTCCCTCGGGCGGTGTTTTCTTCCGCTCTTGCAGCTCTTGTGATATCAGCGTTCCCTGGGCCGTTTGCTGCGCATTCACCTGTCCCAGCCTGTAAGCCCCCCATACCTTCAGGAAGAGTAGGGGCAGGAGAGCCACTCCCAGGAGAATCAGGAACACAATTGCGGTTTTCTTCTTTCTTGTCATATCGCTGCCTTTCACTCAAATAAGCCGCGTCACTTTCGCGGGCTCTACAACGGATAGACGCCAGCCTCGCCCAAAAGGTTTCTCTTCACTCAAAGAATTATTCGAGAAATCCTTCTTGCCGGGGACCTGAGTGATGCGCTTTTAGCGCCTCCAGATTGTCTCCATGCGTGCATCGGCCGGCAGATCGGGCAATTTGTTCAGGATCAGCTCGTAACCACCCTCCACGGGTTTATAGGAGAGACTTCCCTGGCTCAGAGAGCCCGGAGGCATCTGCGGAAGGTACTCCGGAATGAGCGCTTCGAGCTTCTCCGGGAAGGAGCCCTCTTTCATGCGATAGCGCTCCAGAGCGCAGGCGAGTATTACGGCATCCCGGTGGGATTGAATTTGAAAGAATTTATTCGAAACCTTTCCGACCGCCGGGATTATCTGCCTGGCCATGATATTGAATATGCTCTTAGGCATATCTTCTGCCGTCTTCCAAGCGGCATAATCCAGAGTCTGACCTTCCGTATCAATGGCAGCCCGCACGCCTCTCATTGCCTTAAAAATAGCGGCTTTATTGAGGTCCATGTATCCGGAAAAATAAACCAGCCTGATGAAAGACCGTTTCCAGAAACCTCCCGCAAATAATGACTCAAACTCAACATCAAACGTTTTTCCGCAATAGAGTTCCTCGCCTTCAAGTGTTTTAAAGAGATCGTCCATTATGTTTATCCGGGAGAACCTCGTCTGGATGGAGAGCAAATCCTCTTCATTTAAAACATTTTCCCGGATAATCGCATGGACCGCGTTTGCGGCTATTGCGCGACTGGAAATTCTGACCAGGCCTTCTATCAGAGTCGAGTTGTGGCCTTCGAGGCTGGCCAGATTCAGAAGAGGTTGCAATTCCTCAAGTGTCTTCTCTCTTTGCCCCAAATAAGCTTGCCACAGAGCCGTATGTCCGTAGTGCTGGGCCAATGCTTTCAAAGAGGCTAAAGAGGCGAGTGGGTAAGATAAATAGTCTTCTTCCGGGAGACCTTGCTTTACATACACTTTTGCAGTGTCTCCGAAAAAGCTGCTCTCTGCGAGACTCTTTTTTATCTCCTCTTCAGTAGCGGGATCTCCACTCTGGAAGTATTCCAGGAAAACTGCGAGGACTTTGCCTTCGTCTGAAAGATCTTTCCGGGCCTCATATTTCTCAATTATCGAGCTTAGCTCCGGAGGCACCGGCTGGTTGGCCGCTCTCTCCGGCCCTTTCTGAAGGGCTTCAAAGGTGGGGAGCAATTCTCTCTGCGTGGAATCAAAATCTCCCGGCCGCGGCTTCACTTTTTTATCCACCCTCGGTTTGAACCGATCATACTGGAGACTTTTTGCGGTCTGCTCTGAGCACCAGCGGGAGAGCGCGTTTGTATCGGGCTGCAAACTTGCGGCAGTGTGTTCTTCACCGCTCAATTCGCTCAATTTTTTGTTTCGGGCAGCTTGTTCTTTGAGACGATCCAACCAGAGGGGAGACTCAAGAAGGTTCTTTCCCTCGGGCGGTGTGTTCGCCCGCACCTGCATCTCCTGCGATATGAGCGTCCCCTGAGCCGTTTTCTGAGCATTCACCTCTCCCAGCCTGTAAGCTGCCCATGCCTTTAGGAAGAGCAGGGGCACGAGAACGATTCCCAGTAGAACCAGAAACACAATTGCGGTTATCTTCTTTTTCTTTGTCATTGTCATATCACTGCCTTTTTTTCAAATAAGCCACGCCATTTTCGCGGGTGTCACAATGTGTAGACGCCGCTCTCGCCCGAAAGGTTTCTCTTCACTGAGAGAATTTTATAAAAAACACGAACCCCCTTGGCAATAAAGGGCTCTTTTTTCGTTAACGCAAGAGATCCAAGTCTTCGGAATGGGAGAAAATAATCCTCGATTGCTCGGCTTTGAGCTGGTGCTGCGTTGCAACACAAGTAAGAACCAGCATCAGGCAGCTCAAAAGAAAAGAGGCCATCCCTCCATACAAAACAACTTTCCGGCTCCAATCCCGCTCAAAGCGTTCCTCCCTTCCCAGGCTCGAAATATGCGCCATCACGTTCTCGGCCAGGCCGACCGGGAGCCGCTCATCGGGCGGTATAGAGCGTGCCGCCGCCAAGAGCTTACTCTCAATATGATCTCTCTTTTTCATAACCTTTCTTCCTCGAGCCATCTGTCCCCAAGAAAGCGCTTTTGCCACAAGGCAACTCTATCGCGCTTACCAGTTTTTTCAATATCTTTTTCAACTCACGCCGAGCCCGGAATAGCCGCATCTTCACCGCCAGTTGGGAGCACTGCATCAGCTGCGAAATCTCCGCGCCCCTCTTGCCCTGGATTTCAAAGAGGTCCAGCACCAGCCGGTTCCTTGGCGAGAGCTCTTCGAACGCACGCCAGACGAGCTCACGCGCCGCAGCGCTCTCGGTGCCGACCTCATCGGGGCAGGACTGCGCGTTTTTGAGCCAATCCTCCTCCTCAGCTGAAAGCTCCGAGAAAAGCAGCTCCGGGCACCTCTTGCGGCTTCGCAGCTTATCCAGGCAGACCCTCAGCGCTATCCGGCAGAGCCAGTGCTCGAAGGGGGATTGCCGGCGCCAACCCTCCAGCTTGTGAAACGCCTTAATAAAAACAAGTTGGATCGCCTCTTCCGCATCGGTGTCGCTTCGCATATAGCGCCGTACGAGCCCCGTCACCCGGACCTGATGCCGCCCGATGAGAACCGAAAAGCGGTCTATCTCTCCTGCCAAAACCTGCCGGATCAATTCCTCATCGCTCTGCGGCGGAGGGCTGGCTTCGGTTTTGGGGCTGTTCATTTCGCGCTTCCCTTTGAGGTCTATCGCTTACTCTCTACTTTCTGGACCGCTTCCAGGTCACCTCCACTGAAGAATCGGGCGGCAGATCAGGCCGACGATTGGCCTTAAGCTCGTAGCCCTCTTCATTCAGCTGATAGGAGAGAAAAGCAGGAGAACCCGAGCCCGGAGGCATCTGCGGAAGGTATTCCGGAACAAGCGCTTCGAGCTTCTCCGGGAAGGAGCCCTCTTTCAGCCGATACCGCTCCAGCGCACAGGCCAAAACGGTGGCATCCTTCTCAGACTGGTACCGGAGGAATTTGTATAAAATTTTATCTGTCGCGGGAGCCAGGGGCTTGCACATGAAATTAAATATGCTCTCTGAGCCCTCTCCGGCGCTTTTCCAGGTTGCATAATCCATTGTTTGCGACTCCGGGTTCAAAGCATCCTGCAGTTTCCAGAACATCTGTATGTACGTAGCTTTGTTGAACGGAATTAAGCCGCTCGCCCGCCAAAGGAAAGAGAGAGTCCAAGGCACTTTTCCATTATCAGAAAGTGTGGCCGGGTGACCGATCATTTTTTCACCCCAAAACTGTTCTCCTTCCAGGCAATAGAGTAAATCTTCTGTCGGGTTGATTTGTGCCAGACGAGTCTGAATCCCGGTCAAATCTCCCTCTGTCAGAAAATCTTTAGCCATGATTTCATGGATTGTGTTAAATATGACCCTCTCATCTCTCATTCGAATCAGGAAATTGATCAGCATGGGACTCTGCTGCTTCAAATATACCAGGTCCAATGCTCTCTCCAGCTCTGACAGACATTTCTCCCGATCCCCAAGAACGGAATAGCATTGAGCCTTCAGTACTGCGTCTTCGGCTAATGTCCGCAGAGTATTTAGATGGGGAAGTACAATAAAGTAGAGAAAGTCCTCGTCTCCTCTTCCATATTCCTTTATATACTTCTCCCAGGGGATCCCGAAGTAGCTACACTCCTTCAGACTCTTTTGTACTTCTCCCCAGACAGGATCATTTTCCAAGTCCACATACTCCAAAAAGAGGGATGCCACCTTTTTCTCTTCTGAGAGTTCACTTCCCTCCACGTCGTAGCGCTCAAGAAGCCCTTGCAGCAGGAGAACATTCTCCGTCATTTCCTTCGAACGTGAACGCTTCTTGTTCATTTTGGCTACCTCCGCCCGGATCCTCTCCAGAGTCGGCAATTCCATAGCATACGATTTCTCCTCCTTAGGTGCTCCGATGGGGCTGGTATTCCAATAAAAGTCCTTTCTGGCGTCTAGTTTCGACTCCCAAACCGAAAGAGCATTCGTCGACATCCCGGATGAATGCGACACTCCTGAAAAAAACATATTACTCCCTTCAGAAAGATGTTCATCCATAAAGGCCTGCCACAACGGTATCTCCAGGAGATTCTTCCCGGCCGGGACTGTTTTGGCTATTCGGACCGTTTCTTCCCAGCGGTTGAGTCCCTCAGGCGTCTTTTCTTGACCGACCTGCCAAAGACGGCACATCGCCCACGTATTGAGAAAAACGATCGGCACCAATCCTATCACGATCAGACCGAGCAGGGTGTACAAAAAAATCTTTGCCTTTTTCATCTTTGAATCCTTTTTGAAAACTTATCTAACGACCTCAAGAATACCACGAACTCCCTTTGCATAAAAGAGTTATTTTCCTCACTTTCTGGACCGCTTCCAGGTCACCTCCGTAGAATAATCGGGCGGTAAATCATTTACCTCCGCCAACCTGTTAAGGGTCAGCTCATAACCATCTTCAGTGCGGGTGTAGGATAGGCTTCCCCGGCCCAAAGAACCCGGCGGCATCGCCTCCAGGTAAGCGGGGATGAGTGCTTCGAGCTTCTCCGGGAAGGAGCCTTCTTTCAGGCGATATCGCTCCAGCGCACAGGCCAGAATGGTGGCATCCTTCTCAGATTGGCAACGGATGAATTGATAGATCATCTTTTCAAGGCTCGAGGAAATGTTCCTGCTAAGGAGATTGAGGAAACCTTTTGGAATCTCAGCACCCTTTCTCCAAGCCCAATAATCCACTGTCTGAGTTTTCGGGTCCAATGCATCCTGGAACTGCCAAATAGTCTGCCTGTAGGTGGCTTTATTCAACTGAATTAAGCCGACCAGACGAGCACCGGATATGAGGGACCGGGGCATGTTCCATTTTTTGGGATATGATCCGTCTTCGGGCATCGGGATGAGGAGATCGAGCATCGATTCTCCCATAACATGCTCAGCCATAAGACCCTGTCGCAGCACTTCAATCATGTTGAGTTGGGATATCCGGCCCTGAAGCTGCCGCAAATCCTCTTCCTCCAAAACCTCATTTTGGATAACTTTTTTGACTGCATCCAATGTAATACTCGTCATGGCCCCCCTCACCAGACCATCCACCAAATAGGGGCCGCCACTCTTCAAAGAGATGATATCCAAACCGCTGTTCAATTCGGAAAGACTCTTTTCCCTCTCTCCCAGAATGGCATACCAGTGAGCATTCTGTCCTACGCTCTGGCAGAGCCCCTTAAAAACAGAAAGATGCGGTAGCAGGATTTCCGGGGGCGGTGTCTCCTTGTTCCCGCCAAACTCTATGAAGATCTCTCTGCTAAAACCATAATAATCAGATTCCTTAAAATCCTTTTTCATTTCTTCCGGGGTAGCTTTATTCGCGCCGTTGATATATTCCAGGAGTATGGCTGCCGCCTTTTGTGCATCTGAGAGGCTGCTATCCGCCTCGTCATAACGCCGTAGCGCATCGTTCAACAGCTGATGCCTCTCTTTCAGTTTCTTCTTCTGTTCCTCCCTCAGTATCTCATACGGGTCAGAATCGTTCGGAATTTCTACGACTGCTTCTTTCCGTCTTTCTTTCAGTATCTCCTTCACTTCCTCCTTCTTTTCCTCTTTCTGTATCTCATTCATGTAGGAATCATCCGGTATTTCTTTGGCTGCTTCTTTCCTTATCCTCTCCAATGGGACAGGGTCTTTGTATCGAGCCGCTCGGTCAATTTTTTCTTCGGCACGGAGCCATTTCGTATAAAACTCCTTTCTGTCGGATTGTTCTTCACGCCAAACGGAAATGGCATTTGTCTGCGGAGAGAAAGACTTCCAGTACTCAGGGCTATTCATTCTTTCTTGTTCTTCTTCGTACCGAGTTATATCCTCCCTCATGTACGCGTTCCAGAGAGGGCGCTTCAGGAGGTTTTCACCGGGCGGAAGGGTGGTGGTGGCTATTCGGACCGTCTCTTCCCAGCGGTTGAGTCCCTCGGGCGTCTTCACTTGCTCGGTCTGCCAAAAGCGGTAAGTGGCCCAGCCTTTGAGGCAAAGAATGGGCAGCAATCCTATCCCGATCAGGATGAGGGCAATGTACGCAATTTTTCTATACTTTTTCATTTTGGTTCCCTTTTCAAGCAGCCTTATTACTCACGGGCTCTACCTTACTAGACGTTCGAGGAGGTAGAATGGTTTCTCTTTATTTGCTTTATCCTCACCGTTCAGGTGTGGACATTTTTACTTTTTTGTGCTAATATATTCTTTGGGAAGAGACCGTTAGAAAAAACGGAGCCTTACTGAAATCTCATGAAAATTGCCATTTTTTCCGATATTCATGATGCGCTGCCCTTGCTCAAAACAGCATTGGCGCAAATTCGGGAAACGGATGCCCTCATTTGTTGCGGGGATCTCTGCTCTCCTTTCGTTATCAAGATTCTGGGGGAGAGCTACTCGCAGCCGATCTACTGCGTCCTGGGTAACAACGATGGCGACCCCTACCTTATTTCAGAGCGGGCCAAAGCCTTTGCCCAGATTCAGCTGACTCCGGTTTTTGCCGATTTTTCGCTCGGCGGCAAGCGGATCGCCGTGATTCACTACGATTCGATCGCCCGGCCCCTGATCGCAAGCGGCTGGTATGACCTGGTTTGTTTTGGTCATAACCATACCTATGAGGCAGGCAGGCAGGGGAAGACTCAATATATCAACCCAGGCGAGCTCAGCGGGGTCTTGACGGGGCAGGCAACCTTTGTCATTCTGGACACCGAGACGGGCTCCGTAGAAAAACGGAACCTATCTTAGAGAAAAGAAAGATGTTTCCCCACGCGAGAATGTATGATTAAAAGAGAAAATCCCCTGGTGGGTATCATTATGGGCAGCACTTCCGATTGGGATGTGATGAAAAACGCGGCTCAGACTCTGGATTCTCTGGGCGTTGCCTATGAGGTCAAGGTGATCTCCGCGCACCGCACCCCCGATCTGCTCTTTGAATATGCCTCCACGGCTGCCGGCCGCGGTCTGGAGGTCCTGATTGCCGCCGCGGGTGGAGCGGCTCACCTGCCCGGCGTAACGGCGGCCAAAACGCCGCTGCCCGTCCTGGGCGTCCCCATGGAGAGCAAATATCTCAAGGGGATGGATTCTCTTCTTTCGATTGTCCAGATGCCTGCCGGGGTCCCGGTGGGGACTCTGGCGATTGGTAAGCCCGGAGCCATCAATGCGGCTTTATTTGCCGCGGCGATTCTGGGCGTCAAACACCCTTCCATCCGTTCCGCTTGGGAGAGTTTTCGTAACAACCAGACAGAGAAAGGCCTGGAGAAACAGGATTCTCTCTCGATGGATTGAGGATAATTTTCTGAATAACTCAGGAAATGGATGTGAACAGTTTGCTGATAAGATGAAAAAGTCCGGGTTTGGGGAGATGTTCGGAACCGCTTCCTGCTTTATTCACAGGCGGGAAAGCACCCAACTTCCTTCTCCAGAGGGGTCTTCGGAGCTTATTCGCTTTTTCACACCCCTTAATAATAAGAATCTTTTCTTTTCTAATTGAATAAAGTAATATGCCCCTGTTTGGGAGATAAGAACAACCTATGAAGCTAACCATTGCAAAAGACACTTTGGGATACGCATTGCAGGCCGTTCTGAATGCTGTTTCAGAGCGTCAGACCTTGCCAATCCTTTCGAACGTCCTCCTTCGGACCACGCCGGAGGGTCTGGAGGTTTCTGCAACCAATCTGGATATCAGGATTATTTGTACGGTCGCCGCGACCGTAGAAGTTCAGGGATCGACGACACTGCCTGCGAGGAGATTCTCTCAAATTGTTAACAGACTGCCGACACCCCTGATCTCCCTGGAAATCAACGAGACACATCAATGCAAGGTCACATCGGGCTCCGTTTATTTCAAGTTGTTCGGAATGGCGGCAGAGGAATTCCCGATTACGACCCAGGTGGAAGAGACGCAGTTCTTTAGCGTCAAAGCACCGGCCTTGAAAAAGATGGTCGAAAGAACCGCTTTTGCCATGTCCCAGGAAGATAACCGCGCGGTTCTGAATGGACTGCATTTTTCTCTCCTGGAGAAGAAGCTGACATTGGTTGCAACCGATGGACGGCGGATGGCGCTCTGCGATACGCAGGTGGAAGCCGCTTCCGGCGACGGACAGGGCATTATGCCGGCCAAGACGGTGGGCGAGCTTCGGAAGCTGACGCCAGCAGAGGGAGAAGTGAAGGTTTATTGGGAAGGCAGGAAGGTTCTTTTCCAGATGGATGGACCCGGGGGAGCCAAATTGCAGCTGATCAGTAAGCTCATGGAAGGGGTCTACCCGAATTATAAACAGGTTGTACCGGTGGAGCTCAAACACACCCTGACCCTGGCGCGAGAAGAGTTTCTTAACGCTCTGGCGCGTGCTCAGCTGATGACGAGCGAGAGAAGCCATGTCGTGAAATTGGTCTTTGGGCAAAACCAGCTGACCATTTCGGCCAAATCGATGGAAGTCGGCGAGGCTCAAGAGACGCTCGTAATGAACCACGAAGGGCCGGAGCTGTCGATTTCTTTCAACCCGACCTTCCTGGTGGAACCGCTTAAGACGCTTGACGACGGAGAAGTTTTCCTCGAGTTGAACGATGAATTCAGCCCTGCGCTTTTGAGAGCCAAGGAGAACGCTCAATTCGTCGTCATGCCGATGCGCTCCTCAGATTAATCAATTTGCGTGGACGGGGAAATAGAACAGCTTGAAATAGGCAGGGCCCGCGAAGTCGACCCGGTCCGGAGGATGTTCCTCCTGGCGGGGTTTGTTCTTTTCCTGGACCAGCTCACGAAAGTGCTGGTGAATCGGATGATGCCCTTGAATTCGAGCCGTGAGATCGTAGAAGGCTTTTTTTCGCTCGTTCACTGGGGCAATACCGGGGCGGCCTGGAGTCTTTTTCACGGCAATAACCTGATTCTGGCCGGGATCGGAGCCGCTTCGCTGGTGGCGATTTTTCACTTCCGTCATCATTTCGAGTTCGGCAGGATCGGCGGGCAGATTGCGCTGGGGATGATGTGCGGAGGTATCCTGGGAAACCTGACCGACCGGATTTTCCGCGGACATGTCGTCGATTTCCTCTATTTTTTCATCCAGACCCGGCAAGGCCAGGAGATCGGGTATCCCGCTTTCAACATCGCAGATATCGGAATCTGCACCGGCGCGGCGATTATCTTTTACATGGGGATACTGCGCGCCAAAGAGGAACATGCTTAAGAGTCGGAAGCCGAAGGATATTTCGCTTTATCTGACCGGAGCCACCGCTTCAGGCAAGTCGAAACTGGCGCTGGAATTGGCCGCGTTGCTGAATGGGGAGATCATCACGGTGGACAGTATGCAGGTCTATCGGGCCATGGATATCGGCACCGATAAACCAAGCCTTGAAGAGCGCCGACGGGTCCCTCATCACCTGGTCGATATTCTCGAAATCCATGAGAGCTTCGACGCCGGGGCCTTTATCAAACACGCCCAGGCGGCACGGGAGGAAATTTTAAAGAGAGGCAAAACACCTATTTTTTGCGGCGGTACGGGGATGTATCTCAAGGCCTGGCTTCAGGGGCTGCTCGATATTCCGGCGGCGCCCATCGCGCTCCGGGAAAAGCTGGCCGCCATGAGCCTGGAGACGCTCCGGGAAAAGCTCCGGGAGGTTGCCCCGCAGGATTACGAGAAAATCGATATTCAGAACCGGCGCCGCGTCGAAAGAGCGCTGGAAATTTTCCTCATGAGCGGACAGGAAAGCACCCAAAAGAAAAGCCAATGGAGAGAGCCCCGAAGCGAAAACCCCTTCTGCATCATCCTGCAAAGAGACAAGGATTCACTGCGGGAGAGGATTCACCAAAGGGTGGATGAGATGTTCCGCCGCGGGTTGGTGGAGGAGACCGAATCTCTCTTGCGGATGGGCCTGGAGAAAAACCGGACGGCGATGCAGGCCATCGGCTACCGTCAAGTGGCCGCCTATCTGCGGGGAGAAGGAGGAACTCTGGCAGAGACGATTGAAGAGGTGAAGACGCGCACCCGTCAGTTTGCCAAGCGGCAGCGGACCTGGTTCCGGAGCCAGATGCCTTATGCGCGGGAGCTCGAAGCGGCCCAAGAGGTCAATAAGCAGGCGCAACAGATCGCGGAAGAATACAGAATTTATAGAGATCAATGAAAGCATTGGTTACAACAAATGCCGTAGCCAAAACGGAGAGAGTTTTTCTTATCGGAGCCCAGCTCGAGGGCAGGACCTCAATCGAGGTTCAGGAATCGCTGGACGAGCTCTCGCAACTGGCCCAGACGGCTGGAGGTCAGGTCGTGGAGCGGGGAGTGCAGGTGCTTGCCCGGCCGACGGCGGCCACCTTTATCGGCTCGGGCAAGGCGGAGGATTTTGCCGGCTTTTGCAGAGAAAACCAGATTGATACGGTTATTTTCGATGACGAGCTCAGCCCGGCCCAAGGCAAGAATCTTGAAAATATATTTCAGTGCAAGATACTGGACCGTACGGCCTTAATTCTCGATATCTTCGCCCAGAGAGCCCAGAGCCGCGAAGGTAAGCTCCAGGTGGAGCTGGCGCTTCTGGAGCATTTACTGCCGCGGCTGACCGGTTACTGGACACACCTTTCGCGTCAGAAGGGCGGGATCGGAATGCGCGGAGGCGAAGGCGAAACACAGTTGGAGGCCGACCGCCGCCGGGTTCAGGAGAAAATTTTTCGGATTAAGCGCGAGCTCCAGACCGTCCAGCGTCAGCGCACTACCCGCCGTGAGGGACGCCGCCGCAATCTCTGGCCCCTGGCCTCAATTGTCGGCTATACCAATGCGGGTAAATCGACCCTTTTCAACTCGTTGACCGGGGCCTCCATCCTGGCCGAGGATAAACTCTTTGCCACGCTGGACCCGACGACCCGCCGCCTGAGGCTGCCGACCAATCAGAATGTGCTTCTTTCCGATACGGTCGGTTTTATCCGCAAGCTGCCGCATCAGCTGGTCGATGCCTTCAAAGCGACTCTGGAAGAGGTCGTCCGCGCGGATGTCCTGCTGCATGTGGTGGATGTCAGCCATCCGCAGGCCGAGGAGCAGATCGAGAGCGTCAACCAGACTTTGAAGGAGATGGACGCTCTGGAGAAGCCGACCCTGATGGTCCTGAATAAAATCGACCGCGAGGGCTGCGGGCTTATCGCTCAACGGCTCCAGGAGCGCTACCCCAAAGCGACGGTGGCGATTTCGGCCAAGACGCGGGAAGGTTTTGACATGCTTATGGCGGAGCTCGGGGCAACGCTGCGGCCCATCCGTATGGCGTGCGAACTGGCTGTGCCGCATGAGGAGTCGGCCTTAATCGCGCGGCTTCACGCCGTGGCGCAGGTGGTCAGCACCGATTACGAGGACCCCAAGGTGGTCCGGTTTTTTGCGAGGATCCCCCCTTATTTGGAGAGTGAGTTCAAAAAATATATCATTGAATAACGTTTTAAGGTATAAGTAGAAAAGTTTATGAGAAAGACGATCCTATTACTCTGTGCCCTGGCGCTCACGTCCCTGGCGGGAGCACAGCAAAACCGCATGGGACCACAGGCTCGCCTGGCCGCTGATTTCGAAAAAGCGCCTCCCCAGGTCAGCCTGAGTGATGATTTCAAGAATCCGCCCTCATCGGTGCGGGTTGCCTGCTACTGGTATTGGATATCGGATAATCTCTCCCAGGAGGGTATTGTCCGGGATCTGCAAGCCATGAAGAAAGCCGGAATCGGCCGCGCCTATATCGGCAATATCGGTTTGGACGACAAGGGCGGCACGGTGAAATTCGGCAGCGAAGAATGGTGGGCGGTTTTGCACACGGCGATGAAGACGGCGACCGAGCTCGATATCGAGCTGGGGATGTTCAATTCTCCGGGCTGGAGCCAATCCGGCGGTCCATGGGTGAAACCGGAGCAGGCGATGCGCTACCTGACCGCGACGAAGACGATGGTCGAAGGCGGGCGGCCTGTCAACGTGACTCTGGCCAAACCTGAAGGCGATTTCCAGGATGTGAAAGTCCTGGCCTATCCGGTGGAGTATCGTATGCAGCCGGTCATTCTGGGCGGCATCATGGCTAACCCGGAATTGCCCGACGTCAAAAAGCTGGTCGATGGCGACACGACGACCGGGACGGTTCTGGCGGGTGACTCCGCGGGGAATCTCTCCCTGGAGCTGGCGCTGGAAAGCGAGCAGCAGGTACGCTCTCTCAAAATTTACACGCACGATTACTCGATCAACACGACGGCCGAATTTCAGGTCCGCGAAGGCAATCAATATCGGAGTCTGGCGCAGTTCAAGCTCGACCGCTACAACACGGCGCTCAATGTCGGCTTCAACCCCAGAGCTCCCATCGTGATTTCTCTGCCGGCGACGACGGCCAAAGATTTCCGCCTGGTTGTTCACGGAGCCGGCGCCAATACGGGGCTCTCGGAAATCGAGTTGAGCTCGATGCCTTACGTCGAGAGATACCCCGAGAAAACCCTGGCTAAAATGTTCCAGGAGCCGCTGCCCTACTGGCATGAATACCAGTGGCGGACTCAGCCCCCGGTGGATGATTCCTCCTGGGTGGTCGATCCGGCCAGAGTGCTCGACCTGAGCGCCTTCTTAACCGGCGACCAGCTCGCCTGGGATGCTCCCGCGGGCAACTGGGTGATTATGCGCATGGGCGCCACGCCGACCGGTGTCAAAAACGCACCCGCCAGCAAAGAGGCTACGGGGCTGGAAGTCGATAAAATGAGCAAAGAGCATATCGCTTCCCATTTCAATGCGTTTATGGGCGAAGTGATTCGGCGGATTCCGCCCGAGGATCGCAAGTCGTGGAAAGTGGTCGTCATGGACAGCTACGAAATGGGCGGCCAGAACTATACCGACACCCTCTTTGCCGATTTCCAGAAGAAATACGGCTATGATCCGGTTCCGTTCCTGCCTGTGCTGGAGGGAATCGTCGTCAAGAGCCAGGATGCTTCGGACCGGTTCCTTTGGGACTTGCGCCGCCTGGTGGCCGATAAGGTTGCCTATGATTATATCGGCGGCTTGCGCGAGATCAGCAATAAGAACGGCCTCACCACCTGGCTGGAGAACTACGGCCACTGGGGTTTCCCGGGAGAGTTCCTCCAATATGGCGGACAATCCGACGAAATTGGCGGAGAGTTCTGGGCGACGGGCACCCTGGGCGATATCGAAAACAGGGCCTCCTCTTCCAGCGGACACATTTACGGGAAGAAGAAGATTTATTCTGAGTCCTTTACCTCGGGCAACCTCATGTTCAGCAATTTCCCTGGAATTCTGAAACAGCGCGGAGACCGCTTCTTCAGCGAAGGCATTAACAGCTCGCTCCTCCATGTGTACATCCACCAGCCTTATGAAGATCGCCGCCCGGGCATCAACGCCTGGTTCGGGACCGAGTTCAACCGGTTCAATACCTGGTTCCCGCAGATGGATCTCTTTACCGACTACCTGCGCCGCGTGAACTACATGCTCCAGCAGGGACTCAACGTGGCCGACGTGGCCTACTTTATCGGTGAAGATACGCCCAAGATGACCGGCGAGGTGAACCCGCTGCTGCCTCGGGGCTATCAGTTTGACTATATCAATGCGGAAGTGATCGAGAAATCGCTCACGGTGAAGAAGGGTCTCCTGACTCTGCCTCACGGCACGCAATATAAGCTCTTGGTACTGCCGAAGCTCGAGACGATGCGCCCGGAATTGCTCAAGAAGATCAAAAAACTGATCGAGCAGGGTGCCGTCGTTCTGGGACCGGCTCCGAGCCGTTCGCCCAGCTATCAGAATTACCCGGCCGCCGACGCGGAAGTGCAGAAATTGGCCTCCCAGATGTGGACCGGCGGTGAAGATCCTTACCGGAATATGGGCAAGGGTCTTCTCATCAACGGAGTCGGCATGGAGGAAGCTCTGGCGGCCGCTCATTGCACGCCCGATTTCCGCTTCGAGGGGAATCTGCCGGTTGTTTACGCACACCGGACGAGCCCGGATGCCGAAATTTACTTTGTCGCCAACCAGGGCGGCACGGAAATCTCTTTTCTGCCTGAATTCCGGGTCAAAGGGATGAGCCCCGAATGGTGGGAGCCGACCACCGGCGCCATCCGCGAGCTGCCTGCTTTCTCGCACACCCTCTTCGGAACCGTGGTGCCGATGCGCCTGGCTCCTTATGAGAGCGTCTTCATCGTCTTCAAGGGCAAGAATGTCTCCAATCTGGATTCGTTAGTGGCCGAGAAGAATTGCCCGCAGCCTCAAACCGTCGTTGAGCTGGCCGGTCCCTGGAAGGTCGCTTTTGACAACGATTATATCGGCTTCCGCAAAGAAGTGGAAATGCCCAAGCTGGAGAATCTGGCCGCCAACAGCGAGCCCGACCTCAAGTATTACTCGGGCACCATCCGCTACAGCACGACGTTCGAGCTGGCTTCCAAGCCTCAGGGCTCTCTCTTCGTGAACCTCAACGAAGTCCACGTCATGGCCAAGGTGAAAGTGAACGGCCAGTATGTGGGCGGCGTCTGGACGGCTCCCTGGCGTCTGGAAGTAACCGATTGGGTTAAGGAAGGGACTAACCAGATCGAAGTGGAAGTAGTCAACACCTGGGGCAACCGCCTCGTCGGCGACCTCAACCTGCCTGAAAACCAGCGCAAGGTTTGGCTCCTCCATAACGGTTGGAACGCGAAATCGGATCTGCCGGCCTCGGGTCTGGTGGGACCGGTCCGGATTGAATCGATGCTCTATCTGAGCGACCGCTAGAACCGGAAGAACTTCGAACTATACAAGAAAGACGCATCGGGATGCCGGTGCGTCTTTTTTATGCCTAGAAGCAGATGCGGCGCTTGCTCTGAAGTGCTCCGGCCAGGCGGGTCGGTTTGACCACCTGAGCTGAGGGGGTACTCTTGGGCGTTTGCCGGGCCGCATCCAGTGCCAAGGCCAGGCTCCAGAAGTGATCGGCATGGCCCGCAAGCCCGGATTCATCGCGTCCGGCCGAAATGCTCACCTGGCCCGAGGGCGTAATGACGCGCCGGGGCAGCCGCAGGTCTTCGGCTAAAATGAGGTCCAGAGGATGGCGGATTCTCTTCTCCTCATAGAGCCGGACCAGATGCATGGCCAGCGCCTCGGTCACCCGCACCGTCGGCTCCCGTTCGCTCAATCGGGGCAGACCGACTCCGCGCGGGAGTGCCAGGCGTCCGGCCGGGACCGTGGAGGAAAAATTCACCCCCTGAACACGGTTTCTCCCGAATGCCTGCTGGGTATATTCATAGAGACCCAGCCCGAGACCGGTCATATCAATCGAGAGCGAGAGGAGCCGGGGCATCTTCAGGAGCGTTGCCAGGCGCTTTTGCTGGTCGGGCAGGCGCATGGATTCCAGGCGCAGGATGGAGCGCACCAGCCAGAGGCCCCCTTGCCCCGATTGCACGACCGTGATCACCGTACGGTCGCGGCGCCGTCCGACATCCACTCCGGCAAAGAGCGGCGGTCCCTGCAACGAGACCTTTTCCAGCAGGTTCAGCGCTTCCGGCGACCAATTGTTTGCGCAGATGACCCCGATATCGGACTGGGCCGCACTCTCGATCAGCTCGCCCGAGAGCAGGCAGAGCGTCTCGCCGATAAAGGCGCATTCATAGTTCTGGTCGTAGGAGTCTTTATCCACGGCCGCGGCACGGGCTTCTTCCGGGGTGATCGGCTGCCGTGAGAGCGGGTCCAGAATGGGCACCCCCATCTTCCAAGCATCGGTGCGGGTGACCCGTGAGAGTGCAAAGCGCGAGTCGTGCACCATCCGGTAAAAGAGGTTGCGCCCATTGCCGGTGGAGGCGATTCGGCAGAGAAAGCTCGGATGCGAAGAGAGAATCGGCTCAGCAGCATCCCAGACCCCGGCAATATCTTCGCAGTGGGCGAATTCATCCAGGACCAGATCGCCCGAGAAGCCGCGCGCCGTCCGCGGATTGGCCGCCAGGGCCAGAATACGGCTCGGGCCCCCGGGAGTCAGGAGGCGGATTTCGTGGCGGGTGATTTTGAATTTCAGGGCGTTCTGGTCGGCCGTCCTGTTTTCGCAAAACCGGGCCACCCGTTCGATGAATTCGGCCCCATTGCGGAGCGAGTTGGAGAGCAGCGTCACGGTGTGGCCCTGATATCTCAGAATCCGCTCCAGAGCCCAGGCGGCCAGAGTCGTCGTTTTGCCGATCTGCCGCGACCAGTGCAGAATCAGAATCCCCGTGGTGTGGTCCCGGAAAACCTCCCATTGATAAGGACGAAAAATGAACATCCCGCCTTTATAGGAGGGACTTCTCCCAGACTAAATTCTCGCCTGGCAAGGATGGTAAGGGCTGCGGTGCCTCCCGGAGTTTTGAGGGACGTTATTTTTCCTTTTCATTCCGTTGGGCGGGTGGTAGTTTTTGAGCGGGGAGCGGAAGATGTATAAAGTAATAGGCAAAGACGGCAAGGAATATGGCCCGATCGAGAGAGAAGAACTCAGGCGCTGGATTTTCGAGCATAGATTGATCGAAACGAGTCTGGTTAAAGAGGAGGGGAGCGATGTCTGGGTACCGATCGGTAAAGCACCGGAATTTGCCGAATTCTTCGGCGGCGGTTCCTCTGCATCAAAAACCTCCATTCCTCCGTCGGCATCCGCCGGCTTTTCAGAGAGTGTGCGTGGAACTCATCCTCTTTGCATCTGGGGTTTCTGCTTCAGTATCGCCTCTTGTGTGATTTGCTGCTTCGGGTTGCCGTTGGGTGTGGTCGGCTTTATTCTCTCGCTGCTGGGTCTGGTGACGGTCGTGAAAGACCCACGGTATAAAGGAAAAGTGTTCGCGATTATCGGCATCATCATCAGCCTCCTCGTCATTTTTTCGAGTTTTTATCCTTCCCATAATGGGAACGGTTTCCATTTTTACAGGCAGATTCCGATGCCTCCGGCGATCCACTTCCAGCACCAGGGGCTGTAGAGAAAAGGCTGTTTCTCTATGGAATCCCATCGGATTCATCTGGCTATTTCGCCGCTCTGGCACTATTGCGGCGTGGTTTTCCTCTGGCTGGCTCTGGCCGTATTCCTGGGAATCCTCTGGCGCTTTAACCCGGAGGAGAGCTCTATCTACCCCACGTGCCGTTTTTTAGAACATAGCGGCTACAAATGCGGAGGCTGTGGGATTCTGCGCTCGACTCATGCGCTCCTTCACGGGGAGTGGCTTCTTGCGGCGCGGTATCACCTTCTCTGGGTCGTGGCTCTTCCGCCCGGCGTTCTCTGTCTGGTCTGGCATACGGTTGCCGTTTTGCGGGGCAAGCCCTGGCAGGTGATGGAGTTTTTCTGGGCTCATCCCTCCCTTCTGCTGGCGGCCGGGGTGCTGGCGGTCCTCTTCGTCTTCCTGCGGAATATCTTCGGGTTTTAATTTGCTCCCGGCCCCTTTTTCCCACAAAACAAAACGGAGCTTGAGCGGCCATGCCCAAGCTCCGTGATGATGTTATTTAAACGAGTCTCTTCCGGCGTTCTACTTTTTCTCGGCCAGAGGGAACTCGGTAATTCTCAATTGGGTCGAACCATAGGGAACGAGCTTGACCGTTTTGGTCTTGAGTCCCTTGGGGTCGATGGGCGACTGCGGCAGTTCGCCAGCGGAATTGAATTCCATTTCCCAGTCTTCAACCTGGCAGGCCTTGACCGAGAGGGTCACCGGGGTCGCTGCCAGAGCAAACGGGTAGGAGGAAACATCGGAGGTTTTCACCCTGAAAGCTTTGTTCAATTTCTCCGGGTTGAGCAGGAGCGCATAATTCCAGTCGCTTGCGGGGCGGAACTCCCAGTCTGCGACATCGGGGTAGACATCGCTGTGGCTCTTGATGCGCGTGGCATATTGGCCGACTTCGAGCGAGAAAACCAGCGGGCCGCGGAGAATCGCAATGGAGTCATTGTAGCGGCGCTCGGCGCGGATATCCATCGGCAGGGTCAGCGTGACCTTGTCGCCGGTATTCCACACGCGCTTGATGCAGGCAAAGGCGCCGGCCGTAGCTTCGACCTGTTCTTTCTTGCCGACCACGAGCTTGGCACCCTCAGCCCAGCCGGGGATGCGGATATAGAGCGGGAATTCAGCCGATTCCTGAGAAGCGACCGTGAAAGTGATTTTCCCATCGAACGGGTAATCGGTCTCCTGAATGATATTGACCTTCACTCCTGCGTCACTGACCAGTGCCGAGACCGTGTTGGGTCCCAGCGCCACAGCGGCCAGACCGTTATCGCGGGTAGCCATCCACATGGAAGCGACGAATTTGGGCCAGCCCTGGTGCATATTTGCCGTGCAGCAGCCGAAGTTCGGCTCCAGACCGTAGATGTTGGAGCTGTCGCCATTGGTGGACCACTTGCGGTGATCTTCGGTGCAGAGAACCTGGTTGGCCTGCTGATCGTATTGGTGCGCCCAGAAATCGGGGGTGACCGTACCCGGCAGCGCATTGTAAGCGACTTTCTCCAGACGGTCCGCAAGGGCTGGGGTGCCCCAGATGCTGATCAATTTCTCGAGAGAGTGCATCATTTCGACCACGGCGCAGAGCTCGGTGCCCTGGTTGGGATTGGTTCCCGCCAGATGTTCATCGCATGAGAAAACGCCGGTGACCTGGCCGTGATAGCGATCCAGGAAGTCGAGCCCCATAGTGAAGCTTTCGTGGTAGGCTTCCTCACCAGTCTGCTGGAATTTCAAACCCGGGTATTTGAGAGCCATGGCGATATTGACCCCGTGGGAGAGGAGGTTATATTTGATATCCTTAATCTGGTCTTCCGGGGTGAGCGGTGAGCGCCAGTGGGTGATATCTTTATCGGTATAGGCGAAATTCCTGAACCAATCTTCCCATTTGAAGCAATTGTCAAAAATGGTCTGGGCCGCTTTGAGGTAGAGCGGATCCTTGGTGCGCCGGTACATCCAGTGAGCCGTGAGGCAGGTTTCCATGGCGCGGACACCTCTCCATTGATCATCGGGCCAATCCGGCGGCGTATCCACGATATATTGGAAGTAGCTCTTGAAGAGCTCCAGGACGCGCGCATCGCCTGTGGCCTCGTGGTACTGGGTGAGGACCTTCAGCGCGACAGACAGAGGCCAGCGGTCCTTATTCTGCACGGGACCGAACCAGCCGGTATTCTGGCGGGTCATCAGCATATATTCGATATAGGGCTGAATTTTGGAGATCAACCGCTGATCATCCAGGAGATAGGCCAGGGGAACCAGCCCATCCAGATAGTAGGGGCCGCGCTCCCAGGCATCTCCATCCAGACCCTTCCAGGCGGAGGAGAAAAGTGAATCCCAGAATTCATCCAGGTGGCCGGTCAGACCGCGCGCCTGGACTTTGAGCTGACTGCGCAGCCAGCCATCGGGCTTGACCGCTCCCAGCGGCAGCTCAATGAAAGCCTCAGGAGCCAGCGGCTCCGGGTTTTCAGGATAGAGGGAGGCCGATGCCCAGGACCCTGCACTTGTCAGAAGAGTGCAGGCTGCTAATGTTGAGATAAGTCGTTTCATAATAAAATAAAATACAATGTTACAATCCCAAAGCCAGCATACAAAATAGCCTCTCTTTCTACAAGGTTTTATTCAAACCGAAGCCCCTCGCGCATTGCCTCAAAAATACCCGCACCGAAAAGGGGAAGAACCACGAATAGACACGAATGAAGAAGGAAAAGAGAACCACAGATAGACACGGATAAACACGGATGTTTTTGGTTGGGTGGTTCAAGGTGCAGCGCGAAATAAGACCCGTAATAATCGGCTCGAAGCAGCAAACACTTCAGCAAATGTCCCTCATTATTTCTGAAACCACTTCACTTATCCGTGTCCATCTGTGTTCATCCGTGGTTCAACCTTGTGTTGCCTCAAAAATATGCGTACTGAAAAAGATTTTACTTTATCGGGGACGGGTTGCCGGAGTTTGCCAGTTTTTATGCCAACGCAGATTCCATAAATCTTCCAGTTTTACCTTTTCCGCATGTCCGTCACTCATCCCGATATTGATGGCCCCGGGCATGACGCCCGCAGGGTTAAAATCACGAGGTGCTTTGGCCGGGGAGATATTCCCATGGCGCCCAATCGTCAGGCGTCCCATTTCATTGGTGCGCTCCCAGTAAGAGCGGCCGGCATACAAATCCCTGGCCGGGAGATCATTTTCCATGGGCCAGGCGTCCACCCAGACCGAATCGAAAAAGACAGGTGTTTTGGAGGGAGTGTCTATATTCTGGGACTGCAAATAGAATAATTTCTCGGATCCGACAAACATTCCATCCTTCAATCCTGCCGTGTAGAGCCATCCATTGTAACCATAGCTGCCGGAATACATGCGCGCCTTCGGGTCGTTTTCTGCGGACCAGCGAACCCAGGCAGTATCGGCAGAACCCTGTTTATCCTCACCCACCTTTGGTTTGCCTTTCAATCGAGCCGCCGGGCAGGCAAAGATTTTTTCGTTTTGATTTTGATTTTCTGAAATCAGTGCCCCCATCCAGACTCCTTTTTCATTCCAGTATCCTCCCTCCTGTTGATTAGTCCCTTTTTCCAAATTCCCATAATCCAGGTGTTCCCCATAGTCATCGGAGTGCGTATAATTGGCCAGAGTCAGTTGTTTGATGTTACTGGTGCAATTGACCTGGGTGGCCTTTCTTTTGGCGGAAGAGAGAGCGGGCATCAGGAGCGCGCTCAGTATAGCGATAATGCCCATCACCACCAGTAACTCGATCAACGTGAAAGCCAGTGAGGATTTCTCCGGGCCGGCCCTTTTTTTATATGCCTGTTTCAATTTTATTTACCCTTTCTCAGGAACGTCTTTCTGGATATCCAAATGAAAAGAATTATAAGAATCGCACAGACAGCCGCTATTTCCATCCAGCTGTAAGAAGAAAACTCCCAGGGTTTATTCTCCTCCGGAAGCGGCGTAAGGCTTGAATCATCTACAACAAAAGTTTCCTGGTTAGCTTGGTGCAGCACAATCGGATCCGGAGTGTTGGTACCCTCGGCCAGCAAAAACATGCTGGGAGTATACCCCGCTCCTTCAAGGGTCGCCTTTCCAATATCTATATCCGCCAACATATTTGTAATGTAGAAAGTATGACTCTCTCCCGAGGAGAGGAGGTATTTCATCTCATTGACGATGATGTTGGGGAGCCGTGTTTTTCCCACCGGTTTTGAGTAAATAAAATGTTTCCAGATCTCTCCTTTGCCTTTAAGGGCAGGCCAACCATATTCCATTTTCGTGGGACGGCCATCTGTATCCCGGTCTGTAATCCGACCGGTCAGAACCTTGTCAGACTCACTTGTTCCGATTTCAGGACCTTCTGCCACACCTTGAAAGTGATCTTCATCTATCCAACGCAACGAACCTGGCAGCAAACTATTAATCCAAAGTGTACGTACTCCCCTTAATCTGATTTCTCCCGTATTTGCTCTCTGGCCGGCATGGGTTTTTAAAACCTCAGGTTCAGTTTTCTTGGCGGTACTCACGGCCCCTTCGGGAATGGAATAATCGATATCCCAATATAGCCCACCTAGGCTGAAACCAGCGACAGCCCCTTTGGATTCATTGGAAAACTCTCTTCCCGGCATGTCATCCATAATACGGTTATAAAATGTATCTGGTTGCCAGGCTCCCTCATAATGAACAAATTGACCTTTTTTGAGTGCAGCATCTTCCTCTGATTCTCCTACCTTCAGAAAAGTGCTCGCGTCAATTCCGTAAACCACTTTCCGTAATGGCGGAGCCTCTTCCAGAAAACGTTTCACATCGTAATTCTGTGAATCTTCCGCAGATGTAACGGCAGCGGGTGCGGCCACGTTGTTTGTGGCATTTGCTCTATCTCCTGCGATTACAAAAAGACCTAATAGTAATCCCAAGAATATTTTTATCAGTTTCATTTTATTTCTCCAATTAAACTTATTTATTCTTTATTAAAAGATTCTTTCCAAATTTAAAGAGGAATGGAAATAGAATGAGACACACAATTAGAGTGATGCCAAGCAATTTGGATTTCAAACTAACAGTCCGTCCTCTCTCTTCATCAGGAAATCGGGTTAAACCATCTTTTTCAACTTTATATATAACATGATTAGACTCATATACCACATAAGGAGTTGACTTATCCATTTCTAAAAACATTTTAGGAATATATCCATTATCACCTACGTTCGTTGTCCCTATATCAACGTCTAATAAAATATTTGTAGAGAATCTTCTATCTTTTTCACCATCGGTAAGCATGCGAGTGCTTGAATTGACAATAATATTGGGCAGCTTTGTTTTACCAACTGGCTCCGTATACAAAAAATCATTCCAAACTTCGACACCCTCTCTCATTGCTGGCCAACGGTACTTAATTTTCGTGGGACGTCCCAACTCATCATACTCCGCAATTTCACCAAAGATAACCCTCTCCGATTCATTGGTTCCATACACTCGTTCAGAGCCGGAGGCTTTGCCTTCAAATCGGTTCTCATCAATCCAACGCACTGAGCCGGGAACCAGGCCATTGATCCAAAGACTGCGAGTCCTGTTCAAATCACCGTAAGAAAGATTGGCCAATCCTCCAGAATGAGACTCAGCTGAGGTTTCGTCTTTCCTGTTGCTCGTAAAAACGAGTCCTTCCGGTCGCCGCATGTCCGTTGTCCAATTTATCCCATCAGAGGAAGCTCCGACAGAGGAGCCAATAACAATCCCGGGTATTTTTTGTTCCGGTCGTGCTCCAATTGTCCGCAGGTAAAATGTCTCGGGTTGAAAAGCCCCCTCATAACAGACAAATCCTTTCCTAGCTTGGCGAATAATATCTGGTTCATTGACATCTATATAATTACGAGCATCAAGTCCATAAATGATCTTTCGTAAAGGCGGAGCCTCTTCCAGGAAACGCTTGACATCGTAGTCCTGTGAATCTACTGTAGACGCAGCGGCAGCGGGTGCGGCCACATTATTTGTAGTGCCTGCTCCAGTTGTTGCGAGCGCTAATATACATGTTAGTAGTCCTTCTAAAATTTTTACTTTTCCAATCATCTTCCACCATCCGAACAGATGATACGAATTTTGTCAAATGAGTCAACACTTTTCCAAAATTTTTTCCAAAAAAATCGCGTAATACGGGTGTTTCTTTTGAAAAGTTTTCGGTTGAGAACGGTGTCTCTCTGCTGTAGCCCGGAAACGCAGAGGCTCACGCAAGCAAATAGAGGCAATTCTGCAGGTCCGGGCGCAGTTCTTTCTCCGCTAATTCGCAGAGCAGGCGTTTGAGGGGAATTGATGAGCCGCCTTCGCTTATCTTTGCGATGTTTTTTTCAAAGCTTCGGGCCGTTTTCGGGTCGGAGCTCTCTTTGAGAGAGTCCCAAAGCTCCCGGGCAGCCATCACGGCGTTGGCGGGGGAGACCGGAGCCTTTACGGCTTCATCGATCAGCCGGTAAAACTCCCGGACCGGGTAGGCGCTTCTCTTTTCCAAGAGCCGGCAAATTCGGCGATGGGCTTCGGGAGAGTGTTCCAGAACGAGGTGTCTGTAGCGGGCCCATTCAGTTTCCAGGCGCCGGATGTCGGGTGAAGCGATCGCGTTGATACATTTCACCGCGGATAAATTCTTGTCTTTGACCTCCAGCATGACGTCGGAGCCGCTATCTCTGATCTCTTCGTAGTACTGCAGGAATTGGTCCACATCCAACGTGTCGGAGTGGGACCCCGGCCGCCTGCCAGGCTCCTGCTGCGAGTAGTGCATTTTTTGGGGACCATCCTCCGGCTTCCAGGTGCCGGCGCAGAGAGCGATCCATTCGCGCATGGAATGCGAGGGATCCGGGTTGATTTCGTGGTGAAGATTGTCGAACACGACCGGGATGCCCTGGCCCTGTCCAATCGACAGAACGTCGGAGACGGTATACTGTCGGTCATCGTTTTCAATAATCAGCCGCCGGCGTATATTTTCATCCAGGCGCCCATATTGCCGGATAAAGCGCTCAATCGCCGCCGATTTATCCCCGTAAATGCCGCCGATGTGGAGGATGATCTTGTGCTCCCTGCTCAGACCCAGCGCATCCAGGAAGCGTGTATGGTACCGCAGGTCATCCACGGCCCGTTCGACGACCTCCGCATCGGGGGAATTGAGCACCGTGTATTGGCCCGGGTGCATGGAAAGGCGCAGACCATTGGACTTTGCTTTTTGGCCGATTGCATCCAGTTGATCTTTGAACACTTCCCACCATTTGACCGTGTTGATCGGGTGCGAACCAAAGGTGATGATGTCCGAGCTGATGCGGAAGAGCTTGATGCCGTTACGGATGTTATAATCCAATATGTGGTCGAGTGCATCGAGGTTTGATTGGATGAGGCCGGTCAAAACATCGGGGGTGACGCTTTTCATGGCGCAGGTGCGATGTTGCGTCCCCGGAACGCCGACAGTCAGGCAGGCATAGCCGATCTTCATAAGAGTCTATTGTTCTCTAAATTTTTCGGGTTTCTGCCCCTCGGACCCAGCCGGATGGCAGTCTCACTCTCGGATATAGGGTATCAAAAAATGACAGCAAACAAGGTTGGTAATGTAGATGATGATCATCCCCAGTAAAAGGAAGGTCCAGAATTCTAATTTCCCTATCGTACTGAAGGGATTCGATTCAGGGAGAGAATCCTGTTTCATGAAGGAGTGTTTAATCCGCTGATATAGAAGCCATAAAAGATAGCCGACGCCGCCCGCTAAGGCCCCCAGAAAAATAATGTAGAAACCGGAAAAAATGAAAAACAGGACGTAGAAATTTACTCTGTTGTAAAAGGAGGTCGGCTCTAGAAATAGCTGAAAAATCGCCATAGCCGGAATCAGAGAGTAAAACTTGAAAGAAAAAAACAGGATCAGACCGAGTATAAAATACAACAAGCCGCCTGTTTTCATTAAGGCCATGACCGGCGTCCCCCGAAGGCACCCTGGTTTCCATTTTTCTTTCTGCATTTTTCTTCTTTCCGTTTTTACCGAAGAATCCCGAAGGCAACTTACATGAATTCCGGTTATTTGCAAAATTTTTTTGGGAGGCCCGGTTTTCAGGATAAGGATTGAAAACCGGAGGAAATCGGTTTAGACTTCCTCCTGGCTTTTTGAAAGACGAAAAAGGAGAATAGATGAAGAAAATATTTTTATCTTTTTGGGCGGCCGCTCTGATGCTGGCTGCGGTTGCATTGAGCTCGAACGCCGTCGCAGCGGAGCCCATTGCGGTGAAAACCGATGATGCACAGCTCAAAGTGATGACCTTCAACCTGCGCTACAAAAATGAAAGCGATCCCTATCCCTGGTCCAAGCGCAAAGCGGTTATCGGAGAATTCATCAACGACCGCAAGCCCGATCTCTTCGGCACTCAGGAGGGTGTTTACGTGCAATTAAAGGATATCCAGAACGCGGCGCCGGATTATGCCTGGCTGGGTGAGGGAAGAGAAGGCGGCAGCAAGGGCGAATACATGGCGATTTTTTACCGTAAGGACCGCTTCGAACCGCTGGAATACGACCACCTCTGGCTTTCGGAAACGCCCACCACGGTCGGCAGCAAATCCTGGGATTCGAACTGCACCCGAATGGTGACCTGGGTGCGCTTCCAGGATAAGCTCACCGACAAGCAATTTTACTTTGTGAATACGCACCTGGACCACATGAGCCAGGAGGCACGGATCAACGGAGCCAAGGTGATCGTCTCGACGATTGAGAAGCTCGATAAGAAGCTGCCGCTGGTCCTGACGGGCGACTTCAACACAGCCTCGAGTGACCAGGAGGTTCACGGAGCCTTTGAAGCACTTGGCCTGCAGGATACCTGGGACGTCAAGGAACAGAAGCGGAGCGCGCTTTATAATACCTTCAATAATTTCAAGATGCCCGGAAAAGAAGGCACACGCATCGACTGGATTTTTGTCCGCCCGGATACCCAAGTCCTGGCCAGCGAGATCGTCGTGCCTGAAGAAGGGAAGATTTGGATCTCGGATCACTCTCCGGTGATTTCGATTATCCGGATGCCCTAGCCAGGGGATTTCTAAATCCAGTTTTAATAAAAAAGCCTTCCACTCTCGCGAGTCGGAAGGCTTTTCTCTTAGCGCAGCAGGAGGCCGAACGCCTCATCGTAGGAGAGGCCGGCCGAGCGTTTTTCATTCACGAAGGAGCGAATTTCCTCCGGACTTTGCAGGAGGTGCGGGCTTGTCCGACAGTAGGCCAAACGCAGACCGGCGGTGGAGGCGATGGGGCTGGTTTTCATGGGAGGCAGCGAGCTGCCGCAGAGGCCCGGAGCGCCTGAGGTATTCGCCAGAGATTGCCCCTGTATATTGGGCCGGCGGGTGAGGCCGACCGAGAGGAGCTCTACCGGGCGATAGAGACGTTCTCTCTGATCGCTGCGGCCGATCTCTTCCACCTTCCAATAGGGCGAGAGCCAGCGGATACCGCCCTGGACCAGCTTCAAGCCCTCTTCCGTCAGGATAATGCGCGCGAAGAGTCCCTCGTCCCGGGCTTGCAGCTGGCTGATGAGCCCATAGAGGCGGTGATCGGGGTAGCTGCGTGCCAGCTCAGGCGTATCGGGATGGCCCAGGTAGACGGCGCGGCCCACAAAGGCACGCTTGAGCCGGCCCAGAAGCGAGTGAAAGGAGCGGACCATCCGGGCCAAAGATTCGGCGTCCACCCGTTGAACTCCCTGTTCATGGGGGTGATCGCCCAGAGGGGCCAGGAGAATCCACTTTTCCCGTTGAGCCTGATCATCCAGGGGCAGCGGGGAAGCGATCGAGAATTGAGGTTTCGTATTCATATTCTAATTTGTTCGGGATCGGTTTTCTAAGGGATTACGTTTCGGAAGACTCCGGTTTCCCGGCTGGTGAATCCGGCTCGCTGACCAGAGTCTCCCCAGCGGTGGGTAAAGAGCGTTGATAGCGCTCGAGCATCTGGCGCAGGGAGAGCGGCGCGCGGTGCCGGAGTAGGAATTCATCCACCTTGAGGTCCATATCGACATTGGATTTCTGTGAGTTATGGAGGTGGACCTTCGCCAGAGGCCGGACCTTTTCGCCAAAGAGATAACGAATCACCCAGGCATCCAGATGCGTGTTCAAAGTCTCGGAAATCCACTCCGAGTCATCCGTCTCCAGGAGCAGCGCTTCATCCTGCTGCAGAGAGGCGCCCGTGCCGTAATGGGTGGAGCGGGTGGAGAGGTCGCCGCCGCGCCAGAGCGAAATAATCGCGCGGGTCATCTCCTCCACCAAGATGGGGAAGGGCAGGGTACCGGCATTGCCGCGCTCAATTACCCGGATGCTCTCGGTGGGAGAAATGAGGACCGATGAATTGGAGCTGAATTCTTGGAGCGCTTCGAGCATGTCGCTCCACTCGGGCGAGCCGCGTTCGGCCGAGCTGGTTCCCAAAACGGCAGGGGTTCCGTGGCGCTGGCAGTAATTGAGCCAATCCTGAAGAGGCAGTTGCTTAAAGAGGCAGGCAATGGAGCAGGCCATCATGAGCCCCTCGCCGACGCTGACCATCCATCCGCCTTCCTCAAGCGCAATGGAGACGGAGCCGAATTCGTTCGGGTTGAAGCGCAGTTTGCCGGTGGTGTTTTCGAAGCACCAGAGCGGCACGAACCGGAGCTCGGCGCTGAGGCGGCCCCCGGGCTCGGGTCTCCAGACGATTTCATGAATGGCATACCTTTTACCAACGGCATCCATCATTTGGCGGACCAGAAGCTGGAAGCCGCCGCGCTCGTTCTCATCCAGCGCATGGGTGACGGCCAGATGTGAGTAGAAATACTCCAGCGCCTCCTTGTGGGCCAGGGCTGCGGGGGATTCCTCCAGAGTCAGGACCTCATATCCGTGGCGCGCGACGGCTTTTTTGCGTTTGGAAGAGGAGATGCGGATGGTTTCATCGCGTTCTTCCATCGCTTCCCAGGTGAGGACGGCTTCGCGGAGGCGTCCCGCCGAGAAAGCATCGAGCTGGCGGGTGAGGGCGGAGGCATCCAGAGAGGACAGCCGCTGCAGAGAGGCCTGGCGCAGGAGAACCGGGGAGCGGCCCAGGCCGGAGCGTTGTTTCATTGCGGTCGTATTCATCTTGTGTGGGGAGAGTCTGGGTCAAGCCCTGAGAGAATACGCAGGCAATCCTGGCAAGGATGTCATCCTTGTAAAAAAGAAGAAAAAGAAAAAACCGGAAGGATAGATATCCCTCCGGTCTTATAACACCAGGAGATGGCGCTTGTTCAAGGCGCCATCTTGAAAAATTGGCACCGGTATTTCTACCAGGCCCAGCCCTTGCGGTATTCGCGTTTGACGAAGGCCGCGGATTCAGGGCAATTGGGCGACTTCATGCCCGGGCCGTCCCATTCCATGAGCTTGCCTTCACCCACGCGAAGAGCAACACAACCCAGGAGGATGATCTCGGTCAGGTAGGCCGCGATGTCGAAGTTCGAGTAAGCCGGCTTGCCGCCCTTACAGGCTTCGATCCACTCTTTGTAGTGGCCGATGGAGCGCGGGATGCTCACAGGGATGACGTCGGTCTTGGCTGCGTCATGATTGCCGCTGGCCTTGAACTCTGCGTCTTCGTTGAGCTTGACGTAGAACTGTGCGCCGTAATCGTCCGGAGAGAAGATCTGACCCTTTTCACCGATCAGGAGGCAACCTGAAATGGGTACATTCTCGAAGAGCTCCTTGATGTGAGCGGTGACATCATCGTTGGGCTTCCAGCCGCCGTCGTACCAATAGAAGGTAACCGGGGCGAGGCCTTCACGAGCCGGGAATTCAAATTTGATCCGGGATTTATTCGGATAGGTTTGGCTATTGGAACCTTCCGTGGCTTCGGCAATGACGCTGCTGGGATAACCCAGTTTCAATGCGCGGAAAGGCATGTTGGCAGTATGGCAGGCCATATCGCCCAGTGCGCCGGTACCGTAGTCGAACCAGCCGCGCCAATTGAACGGCAGATAACCTTCGCCGTATTCGCGCTCAGGTGCCGGTCCCAGCCAGAGATCCCAATTGACGCCGGCAGGAATTTCAGCCTTCGGCAGCGCATCTTTAATACCCTGGGGCCAAACCGGACGGTTGGACCATACATGGACCTGCTTGACCTGACCGATAATGCCGCCCTGGATACACTCGACTGCGCGGCGCAGACCGGTTTCCGAGGAGCCCTGGTTGCCCATCTGTGTGGCGACCTTGTATTGAGCTGCGGCCTTGCGGATTTCGCGTGCTTCGTACACGGAGTGCACCAGCGGTTTCTGCACATAAGCATGGAGACCGCTCTGAATGGCCCTCATGGCGGCCGGAGCGTGGTTATGATCCGGAGTGGAGACTATGACTGCATCGAGATATTTTTCCTTCTCGAGCATGACGCGATAATCTTTGTAATAACGGGCGTTGGGGAGTTTCTCCCGCAAACCCTTGGCTTGGCGATCATCTGCATCGCACAGGGCGACGATATCTTCGCTCATGACTCCTTCGGCATCGCTGTAACCCTTACCACCACAGCCAATAACACCAATCTTGAGCTTGCTGGTGCCGTCGGCGCGCATGATATAAGGGGCAGACATGGTGCCCAGAGTTGCCAGCGCAGCAGTCTTAAGGAAGCTGCGACGGCCCATACCATATTTGATGACTTCTTTCATAATTTAATACCCAAAACGACCGTGGGTCCTAAAAAGCTCAAACTCTCCTCCCTCTTTGGGGGTCCTGCTTACACGTCTTTTTATTACCCGCATCACCGCCCAATATATATTTTTAGAAGGGGCTAGTCAAGAGCCCTCCAAGCCGGAATAAAACTTTTTCGACCAAAAGAGAGGAGGCTTCCCAAATCAAAAGCTGGAGGATTTTATCTCCTTCCGGCTCTAAGAGATAGGCAAATAAGGGCCGGCTTGCCGCTCCGGCGGCTTTGAGCTGATTACCGCCCCCGAAGCAGTTTGTGTATCGTAAAACGGCTTTTACGATACACAAAACCTTTTGTGGTAATTAGACGATACACAAACTCACTAAAGGACCTTTTTCCCTTCCGCGACATTCAACAAATCGGGAAAAGCAAGAATTGCCGGCCTGCGGCCACAGCCAGGTCGGAATTCATTAAGAATCCCCCCTTTTTTTAGTTGTCTGAGAATGGACATTGCCGTGGCTTTTTGTATTCCGATTTCCTTCACAAAGTCTGTTGTTTTAAATATCGGGCGGTTAAAAATCTGATCCAAAACGTGAACAGAATATTGAGAGTGCGTGATTTCTTGAATTTTCTGTTTCATCTGCTCGTAGAGCTCGCGGATGTGATTGACTTTTTCAATATTGCTTTTCGCCTGCTCTGTAATAGCCTGCAGGAAAAAAAGGATCCACCCATTCCAATCACCGCTTTGGGAAATTGCACCCAAATGACCGTAGTATTCATCGCGGTGCCGTTCAAGATAAGCACTAAGATAGAACATTGGTTGCGAGAGGCGCTTCTTTTGATACAGGAACAATGGGATTAACAGACGCCCGATTCGTCCATTGCCATCTTTAAACGGATGGAGCATTTCAAATTGAGCGTGCATTACTGCGGCTTGTAACAGAACATCAATATCTTCCGTCTCTAAATAATTGAGCCAATTTTCCATGTGATCCTGCAATCTCAATGGAGACGGAGGGATAAAAATAGCATCTTCGATGGGGGTCCCCTGAAAACCAATCCAATTTTGATCTTCTCTGAAATTTCCGGGACTTTTATCTTTCCCGCGAACACTATCCAAAAGAAGTTTGTGAATGTGTCTCACAAATGAAAGCGTAATCGGATACTCCCTCAAATGTTCCTGAGCAAGCCGCAAGGCTGTTCTATAGTTGATAACTTCTTGGGTGTCGCGTATCTTTTCTGCGTCTTTCTCAATGCCCGCTTCATGTTCGTAAACATCGTCAACCGTTGCCTGGGTACCCTCCAATCGGGAGGATAAAACCGCTTCCTCAACAGTTAATGGTGAGAGCATAATCGCCGGATTTACAATTCCCTGCAATAAACCGTCATACCTGCCAAGCTCTGCATTGGCAGCACCTGCCGGAGTAATCAGACGACGAAGGTCTAAAGTCTCAGTAGGTAAAGGTAGAGATGTAGGCTCATAAGGTTTCACGCTTTATTTCCCAATTATAATTTTTTCTAACACCGCTTTAATTTGATCCATCCATCTGGAACATTCCTCTTCATTATCAATAGCAATATTTTTGACGATTTGCAACAGGGCAGATGATAAACTGTAGCAATCTTCCGGTTTTATACTTTTGGGGTCGGAACAATTCCCAGTGGCATCTTCTACATTATTGATCCACATTGAATCCAGCTTTTTATAAATGGCTGCCATGTTTGAAAGTAACATAACATCTTCTTGTGAAACGCTTTGACCTAAGATATTGAGAGGTTCGTGGACAAACACGTTACGGCGATTTTTCGCCTTGGAAATGATTTCAACATCTCTCTCAGTCAAATCACCTTTATCCTGGAACCACCTTACAGATGCAGGGAAAGGATTTTTATCCAGAGCTTTCACATTTTGTTTATAATTATCGTTTTCCTCATATACTATTCTACCTTCTTTCATCTGACTGGAGTCAACACAATAAAGTCCGAGAGGACGATCAATAATGAAATCTTTTAAACATTCGAAAATCAAAACGAAAATTGATGAAAATAAAATACATTTCTTTAACGTTTCTATATTTGAAATATTTTCAAAAATCGTAATGAATTCGTCCTTATTTTCTTGTAGAGACACACTACACCTCTTTCTAGAAACAAGGTAGAGTTTTAAACAGGGTAAGTCAAGCGCGCTCCAAGCGGGAATAAAACTTTTTCGGGCAAAAGAGGGGAAGTCTCCCAAATCAAAAACCGGAGGGTTTCATCTCCCTCCGGCTCTAAGAGATAGGCCAAAAAGGTCTGGCTTGTCGCTCCGGCGGCTTCGAGCTGATTACCGTGCCCGACGCAGTTTGTGTATCGTGAAACGGCTTTTACGATACACAAAACCTTTTGTGGTAATTAGACGATACACAAACTCACTAAAGGACCTTTTTCCCCTCAGCGACATTCAGTAAATCGAGGGAATTCCGTTGAGGTTGGGGGGTGCTATCTCCTCTATTGCCCAAGTCCCACGACGTTCCTTTCTACAAAAGAAAGAGGGCCCCCAATTAAGGGAGCCCCCTGGTAATGCGTTCTCAGTCTATATGATGAAGACAGAACGAAATCTATGCACTCCAGTTCCAGCCCTTGCGGTACTCGCGCTTGACGAATGCGGAGACTTCCGGGCAGTTGGGCGACTTCATGTTCGGGCCGTCCCATTCCATGAGCTTGCCTTCACCCAGACGGATGGCCAGGCAGCCCAGGAGAATGATCTCGGTCAGGTAGGCCGCGATGTCGAAATTCGAATACGCCGGGTTGCCGCCCTTACAGGCTTCGAGCCACTCTTTATAATGGCCGACGGAGCGCGGGATGCTCACCGGGATGACTTCGGTCTTGGCCGCGTCATGGTTGTTGCTGGCTTTGAACTCAGCGTCGTCTTTGAGCTTGAGGTAGAACTTTGCGCCGTAATCATCCGGAGAGAAGATCTGCCCCTTGTCGCCAATGAGGAGGCAACCTGAACCGGGAACCTTCTCGAGCATCTCGCTGATATCGGCTGTGATCTCTGGGGTTGGTTTCCAGCTTCCGTCATACCAGTAGAAGGTGACCGGAGGCAGGCCTTCGCGCTCGGGGAATTCAAATTTGATCCGGGATTTATTCGGATAGGTCTGGCCGTTGGCACCATCTAACGCTTCGGCGATGACGCTGGTGGGGTAACCGAGCTTCAAAGCACGGAAAGGCATGTTGGCCGTATGGCAGGCCATATCGCCCAGTGCGCCGGTACCGAAATCGTACCAGCCGCGCCAGTTGAACGGCAGATAACCTTCGCCGTATTCGCGCTCGGGGGCCGGTCCCAGCCAGAGATCCCAATTCAAACCGGCGGGGATTTCAGCCTTCGGCAGCGCATCTTTGATACCCTGGGGCCAAACCGGGCGGTTGGACCAGACATGGACCTGGCGGACGGGGCCGATAATCCCGGCCTGAACGCACTCGACAGCGCGGCGCAGACCGTTCTCGGCTGAGCCCTGATTGCCCATCTGGGTGGCGACTTTCTTGCGGGCGGCGGCCGCACGGAGCTGACGCGCTTCAAAAACAGAGTGTACCAGCGGCTTCTGCACATAGGCATGGAGACCTCTCTCAATGGCCAGCATGGAGGCCAGGGCATGATGATGATCGGGTGTGGAAACAACCACTGCATCCAGGTCTTTCACCTTCTCGAGCAGAACCCGGTAATCGCGATAATAGGGGACATTGGGTAGCTCTTTGCGAAGAGCTGCACACCTTCTGTCATCAGCGTCGCAAATGGCGACGATATCCTCACCCTTCATGTTGTCGGCATCGCTTTTACCCTTACCGCCGCCGCCGATGATGGCGATCTTCAGCTTGGAGGGTCCGTCTGCCCGCATGATATAGGGGGCGGAGAAGGTGCCCAGAGTTGCCAGCGCAGCCGTCTTGAGGAAGCTGCGGCGGCCCATTCCGTATGTGTATATCTGTTTCATAGTGGTTCTGTAAAAAACCTGTAATATTTATTTCCAAGGCTCTTTCGGAGCTGTGTGCCACAACCAGAGTCTCCGCTCAGTAGAAATTCGTTACGCCCCTAAGTCAAGATTTCTCTTCCAAAGGGCCCAAAAAACCCGAGTATCCACCAAAAATTAACCTCTGAAGTTGCGGGTTAGCAGAAAATATGCCATATTCACCTCAGGGATCGATAATTGTATGGGGCGTGAAATGAAACTGACAATGAAGACGGCTCTGGCGCAGGTAATCGCGCCTCAGCTGCAGGAGTCGTTGGTTTTATTGGCGACCCCCGTTCTGGAGCTCAAGAGCAAGGTCAATGAGGAATTGGAGCGCAATCCGGTTCTGGAAATGGATGAGGGGCCGCCTCCGGAGACAAATCGCTCCGAGGGAGCATCTCCCGCTGCAACTCTCTTCCCTTCAGCACCTTCTGGAGACCGAGATTTCGATTCCGGTCCGGAAGCCTCCGGCGCTTCCGATTCCTATGGAGAGCGCCTGGCCGAGGAGGGTGAAGGCTGGAAGGAGTATTTCCTCCAGGGCGACCAGCGGACTTACTCCACCAACACGGTCGATGAAGAGAAGCGTCAGTATTTTTTCAATTCCATTCCGACCGAGCAATCTTTGCAGGAGTATCTCCTGGAACAGGTCGAGCTCCTGGATATTACGGACAGAGAGCGGGAAGTCCTGGTTCTCCTGGTCGGTTTCATCGACGAGCAGGGGTATCTGCGGGCCAAGCCTGCCGAGCTGGTGATTTCCACTAATCTCTCCCCGGAAGAGATCAAGCGTGGCCTGGAGCTCATGCATGAAAACCTGGAGCCGGTCGGCGTGGGCGCACGCGATTTGCGCCAGTGCCTCCTCATCCAGCTTGCGCGTGCCGGCATGAAGGATTCTCTGGAGTGGAATATCGTCCACGGGCACCTGGAAGCGCTTGCCGGGAAGAAATATCCCGAGATCGCCCGCAAGAACAAGGTCACGGTCGAAGAGGTGAACGAGGCGGCCCGGCGGATTGCCCAGTTGGAGCCCAAGCCGGGTAGACCCTTCTATTCGGTTTCGAACCTCTATGTGGTCCCGGAAGTTTTTGTAAAAGAGGATGATGAGGGCGAATACAAAGTCATCATGAATGATGATCTCCTGCCGCGGCTCAAGATCAACCCCATGTACAAGGAGATGATCGGCTCGAGCGATTCCAAGGAGACCCGCAGCTATATCCAGGAGAAAATCCGCTCCGGGCGTTTCTTCATTACCTCTCTGGCACAGCGGCAGCGGACGATCCGCAAGATTGCCGAAGCGATTCTCTCTTTCCAATCCGAATTTATGAGGGTTGGCCCCAGGGGTTTAATACCGCTGACGATGTCCAAAGTGGCCGAGGTTACCGGACTGCATGAGACGACCGTTGGCCGGGCCGTCTCGGGCAAATACATGCAGACGCCTCAGGGAGTCTTCGAGATGCGCTACTTCTTCAGCAGCAAGCTCAAAAGCGATACCCCGGAAGGGGTTTCGAATATCAAGGTCAAGACCGCTCTGTCCGAAATGATTGCCGGGGAAGATAAATTAAACCCGCTCTCAGATCAGCAGCTGGTCGAGAACTTTGAGAAAAAAGGCATCCACGTGGCCCGCCGCACTCTGGCCAAATACCGTTCAGAGCTCGGGATTTTGCCTTCTTCCCAGCGCAAGAGCTTCTAAAAAAGAGCTTTAAGAGGAGTCCTACTTCTTCAGGAGAAAGCGGAAGCTCTTATCCTCCACTCTGAAAACCGTTTTACCCTCTTTTTTCTCAGCGACCAGATCAATCACCGCCGATTTGCGAGGATGCACTTCTTTGTCCGATTTGTGAGTATGGAAGACGTAGAGGAGCTTGCCCTCCGGGTCGGTGAGAATGTCGCCGTGGCCGGTTCCGTTATGTCCTACGTTTTTGCGGCTCAGAATCGGGTTGCCTTCATAGCGGGTCCAGGGGCCCAGGGGTGAGCTCGCCGTGGCGTAACCGACGGCATATTCCGCATAGCGATAGTCATTTGCCGAGTAGAAGAGGTAGTAAACTCCGTCGCGTTTGATGACGGTTGGTCCCTCTGCCACGCCATAATCGTTGTTCCGGACGTTTTCCCAGGAATCCAAACGGGTGGAGATACATTCGCGGAGGGTATCCTTTTTGATTCCGGAAAGATCGGGCTCCATTTCCGCGACGTAAATGCGGTTGCCGCGGTCCAGACGAACGTGGAAGAAGTAGATTTTGCCGTCATCGTCAAAGAAGATATAGGGGTCAATCTGAAGAAGCTCGCCCGGGAACTTCTCCATTTTTTCCTGTTTGAAGGGGCCCAGGGGGCTTTCGGATGTGGCCAGCGCGATACATTCATCAGCGGCATAGGCTATCCAGTAGCGATCCTGATAGCGGAAAATCTGCGGAGCCCAGAACCATTTCGTGCCGAAGACGTCTCCCTTGACCAGTGCAAAGCCGTCTGTGGCACCGGCCGGACCTTCCCAGCACTTGAGGTCTTTGGAAGTATAGACCAGGAATCCATCGCGTCCGGAACCGGGCAATCCCCCTGTCCCGTAGAGGTAATAGGTCCCCTTATCCAGGAAAATGGTCGGGTCGGCCAGCGGGATGGTTTGCTCAGGCTCCGCGGCAGAGAGCGAGCCCGCACTCCAGAAAGCCGTTAAAAGAGAGAGACAACCGAGTGAAAACCACAGTTTTTTCGCTTTATTCCACATGGCCCTATTATCGAGTCTGGCGGCGCCCATTCCAAGAGAAAACTCTGATGAACCTTTGACAAAAAAAGCGTTTTAGCTCACCCTTTGGCCGAAAAGGGTGAGGTTAATAGCTGCCTCCGGGGGAATGAAGTTGAATATGAGCGACATAAAAAGAGGGGAGAGATTTTTCTGCAAGATGGAGGGTATCGGGCTGTTGGTCCTTCTTCTCCTGTTCTGGTTTAGGGGGAATCTCACGGCGCAGAGTTTCAGCCCGGCTCCGGAGTTTGCTGGCCGGAAGATGGCGAATTTTGACCAGGCTTTCGGTTTGAATGCAGTGGGCTGGAGCGTTGCGCAAAGTGCCTGCTCGGCCGGCGCCAATATCCTCGGCCCCGGAGAAGAGGCCGCCTTCACGTTTTTTATTAAGCCCGAAACACCTTATCGCGGGGCCGTTAAGCTCGAGGTCAACCGCTATGGAACCCGTATGCGCCCGGAAGCGCCCGATCAGCCGGTGATTTACCTCATTGAGAAGCTGGGGACGACGCAAATAGAGGCGCAGATTCCGGCCGAAGGCGCATTCGTGACTTTTACCCCCGAAATTGGCGAGCTCTTTGGCGGCTACCTTCTGGTCCTGGAGTTGGAGGGGAGAGGCCGGGCCTTTGGCGCATCGGTGGCGCGGGTTCTCGAGGCGGATCCGGGTCCGGTCTTCGAGCCCGGTTTCTCGGTGGATCTGGATTCAAGTCTGGAGCTTTCCCCGGTCCTTTTCAATGCTCTCCGCAAGCTCGGGATCAAGGGTGCCCGGCTGGAGACGGGCTACGGCCTTTTCCGGGAGGCCTATGCGCAATGGGCCTCTGAGAACGATGTGAGCCTGCTCCTGAACGTGGGAGGCGGAAGCCTGCCGGTCTCAGCGATGCCCTTGGACCGGGAGCGTCCCTGGCTGAGTCCCGAAGATGTACTGCTCGCGCAGGGACCGCGGGATAACTCCTGGATGAGTTCTTTTGATGAAACCTGGAGCCGGTACTGGCTGGAGCTCCTGAGCCGCTACGGCTGGCCGCTGGGCTCCATTCAGGCGCTGGAGCTTGGGCAGGCCGGACCCACGGCGAGCGAGAATTTTGCAGGATGGAGGAGCGATATTCTCCGATTTCAGGAGGTATACCGCGCGATGAGCCGGGCCGTCCTGGAGGCTCGCCAGAGCGCCGGAGTCAAAACCCTCGTGGGCGCCTCGGGCAGCTCAGCTCTGGTGGGTGAAAGTCTTTTGTCCGAGAGTGGGACCGAGTTTCTGAGCGATCTGGATTTTATCAACGCTACGGATCGGCCCCTGGCTGCTGAGCTGGCGCTGAATCCTTTTTTGAGCAGCCGCAAAAATCCCCGGGGTCCGGTGCGTTTCTGGGATTCGGGCGGCGCGCGGCTCCGGAGCGAAGAGCAGATCGCGGCGTTCTGGGCCGGACGGAGGGCTGCCGGGTTTGTGCGGACAGGGGCCGGACTTCACGTGAGCTCCCTCCTGACTCTTGAGAAGGCGCCCGGGACTCCTCAGGCGGATGCGGCAAATGAGGTCGGGAGCGTGGCCCAGGTATGGGCACCGGCCGCAGCAGCGGCTGCGGCTCAGAAATGGATCGGCCAGCGCACGTTCCGGGAAATTCTCTTCAAAAACGGGTTGCCCTGGGTCTTCGTCTTTGAAGGTTCACAGGCCTACCGGGACGGGTTGCCCACGGGCAAAGCCCATTCCGAAGATGGAACGGTCGTCGTGGTCGGGAATTTGAAAGAGAGCTTCCCTCCGGACCAGACCCCCTTCCGCTCGGTGAAGATCAATCCCGGTGCCAGCTTTTCCATCGAGAATCCCCGGGGTGAATTCCGTGTTTATGATTTCTACGGCAACCCGCTCGAGAGCGTGGCGGCCCGGATTACCCTGCCGCTAAATGGCAGCGGCTACTTCCTGAGGACCACCGGCCGCAGCGGCTCCTTCAAGCGGTTGCTCAAAGCGCTCAAGGAGGCGCAAATCCGCAACGTCGACCCGGTGGAAATCGTCGTCTATGACTTCACCGCTCCGATATTGAGGCCCAAAACCACTCTGAAAATCCGCGTTTCCAACGTCCTGAATCAAACAGTTAAGGGCAGCCTCCAGGCATTGGTCCCGGGGATTGTTTTTGAGAAGGAAAACTTTGAGCTCAAGCTCCGTGCGCATGAATCCCGGATGGTCGAGCTGCGGATTGTGCCGCATCTTTCCCAAGAGCGCGACGGCAATAACTACCCGTTAATTATCGCCTGGAGCAGTCCCGAAGGGAGCATCCAGCATGCTGAAACCCTCCACGTCCAGTGGCTGGCGCGGCATACGCCCGAGCTGGATGGAAAACCCGATGACTGGAAAGAGATTCTGCCGGTTTCGAGCTTTACGCCCCTAGCCCCGGCCGATCCGGCTAAGCCTTACGAGCCTTTCCATGATTGGCCTCTGGCGACCGAGCGCGACACGGTGAGCGGGTGGGTAGCCTGGGACGACGCCTATTTCTACTTTGCGGCCCGGACACCCGGCTTTCGGCCGATTCCCCGTTTTTCCACCCGGGATGAGGAGAGCTATTTCTATCCGCAAACAGTGAAGGATGGCTCAGCGGAACTCTCCTGGCCTGAGGGAGTGCGGCGCTTCTCTTACCGCATGGCGCCGGATTTACCCTCGGGCAATGGCAACTACAATGTGCAGATCGCCTTCAACGTCCTGCCGCCGGAGAAGAAAGGCCTGAGAGCTTTTGCGCCCGAAGCGGTGCCCCTGGCCGGCGCTTACCCCGACAGCGATTATGAGTTTGCCCTGAACCTCTGCAGTGACGGGGGAACGGAAATCTTCTGCCTGAGCCGCCCGGAGGCCCCCCGCAAACATTTCTATCCGCGCCAGCCGGTTTCGCCGCGCGATGGCGGCCCGCTCGCCGATGACGCCCGGCTTGTTATCCGGGGCGGTTTTTGCGAGTGCGCGATTCCCTGGAGCCGGATTCCGGAGGTCCGGGATTGCGTGTTGAAGGGCAAGCCGATCAAGTTCTCCTACCGGGTCAATGCCGGTGAGCGCGCCTGGGAATTGCCCCAGGGGCGCAGTGCCTCCAGAGAAAACCCGTTCACTTTCCACGATGCCGGCTCGATTCACTGGGCCAATGAGCTCCTCTTCGGCATCGAGCCCGCTCCGAAGAAATAGACTTCCTTCGGGGTGCCGTGAACCACGGATAGACACGAATAAACACGGATTCTTGAAGTGCTTTCTACAACGATGCGGGTGATTCGGTGAATTGTTTGGCAGCTTTGATCTCGAGTTTCGCGAGTCCTATTCCGTGCGGCGCCTTGAACATCCAACACAAAACATCCGTGTCCATCTGTGTTCATCCGTGGTTCTGATCAATGGTTGTTTTACCCGTGCTGGATTCATGTTATTTCACGTTTTCACGCATTGTCTTTCGGGCTGGGGCAGGCTAAAATATCTCGGCGTGAGGCAATACCGCATAACGACTGAACAACCATGAAATTTCTCAATTCCAAACCGATCTTCCTGGTGGTTTCGGCCCCCAGTGGCGGCGGCAAAACGACCGTTTGCAATGAACTCCTGGCAGCAAACCCCGATCTTCAGCGGGCGATTACCTGCACCACCCGGGCTCCCCGGACCGGAGAGGTAAACGGCAAGGACTATTATTTTCTTTCTCAGGAGGAGTTCCGGGCCAAACGCGATGCCGATGAATTCATCGAGTGGGCCAATGTCTACGGTAATTTTTACGGGACGCTCAAGAGCGAGATCATCACGCGGTTGGAGGCCGGCTGCGACGTGATCGTCTCGGTGGATGTCCAGGGTGTGGAATCGATCAGCCGCAAGGCGAAGGAGGATCCGGTATTGGGTGCCTCACTGGTGAGCTTTTTCATCGCACTGCCTTCCCTGGAGAGCCTGCATAAGCGGCTCCAGAAGCGTGCCACCGATTCGGAAGAGGTGATCCGTCGGCGTCTGGATACGGCCCGGGCGGAGATGGAGACCTGTGTCGGCTTCGATTATATTCTCCTGAGCGGCTCTATTAAGGAGGATTACCAGCTGGCCCAATCCATTCTCTGGGCCGAGAAAATGAAGCGCTCCCGGGTGAAGCCCGCAGAGCTGGAGAATTTCATTGCCTCATTTCGCTAGAAGGCGTTGACTGAAGAGAATCGCCTTGTAGGCAGAAGTTTCCCCTTCCTGTAGAGGGGCCGTTCTGCTATAAGTCCGGACGTGATGAGCAGCTTTTTAGAAACGAAAAGATCCCCCCAGGTAGTGGTCGGCGTGACCGGTTCGATCGCGGCGCATAAGGCCGTGGACCTGGTCAGCTTCCTGGTCCAGCGTGATTGCGCCGTGCGTGTGGTGATGACCGCCGACGCGCTGCGGTTCGTGACCGAGGTGCCGTTCAAGACGCTTTCGCGCAATCCGGTGGTGAAGGACCTTTACGATACCGATGAGGACTGGGTTCCGCAACATATTTCCCTGGCTGATTGGGCCGATGTCGTCGTCATCGCTCCGGCCACGGCCAATACGATTGCCAAAATCGCCTGCGGAATTGCCGATAACGCTCTCACCTGCCTGGCGCTGGCGCTCCGGCCCGAAACCGGGTTCCTCATCGCTCCGGCCATGAACGGCAGGATGTGGTCGCACGAGGCGACGGAGGAGAACGTGAGGATTCTGACGGCTCGAGGTGTGAATATGATCGGTCCGGCTGAGGGTCTCCAGGCCTGCGGCTATTCAGGCAAGGGCCGTATGAGCCCCGTGGAAGAGGTCGGCGCCCAGGTGATGGAGATGCTCAGAGAGCGCAATTTGGCCTAGGCGGGAGGATCCGCAAGCCTTTCAACCATGCAGAAGATCAGAGAATTACTGGACAAGGCCAAGGCGCTCGTTCCCGAGTCTGAGGAGATGCGCCAGCGGATACGAGTGGTTGAAAGGCATATTCTTCTGCCCATCAAGGTGGTGGCGCTGCCCATAGTCCTCTGGAAGGCTCTGGCCCAGATCTGGAGTGCGGAGGTGCTTACTCATTGGGATGCCACCATGCACATGATCTATCTCTTCTTCGTCTTCTATTTCATGATCTCGCTGGCCTGGGGGATTCTGATCTGGGGAATGGCCGGGCTCAAGCGCTGGCAGCTCCTGATTGTCCTCTTTGCGGGAATTCTGGCCGATACCCTTTTCCTGGCCGGGGTCATGGTCGGCTCGCACGGCTTTGACAGCCCTGTTTTCTGGCTCTTCTGCTTCTGGATTATCCGGACCTCGGTTTGTCTGCCGACCTTCATGATGCAGCTCAGCGTGGCTTCGATCATCTGCCTTCTCTATGTTTCCGCGGGGCTCCTGGAGAGCTGGGCCGTGAGCGCCGATGGGTTCACCCGTGAAGCGTTTGCCGAGCCGGTGGTCTTGCGAATTTTCTTCCTCGTGATGCTTTCGGTCTGTTCCATGGGGGTGCATCTGACCCTGGTGCGCCAGAAACAGGTGCGCGAAGAGGCTCAGGAGTTCTGGCTGCGTCAGGAGCAGATCCGGGCCAATGGGCGCCTGGCGGCCGAGATCGCCCATCAGCTCAAGAACCCGCTGGGGATCATCAATAACGTCGCCTACATCATCCAGAAAAAGGTGGAGCGCGGCAAAACCGATATCGACGGGCAGATTCAGATCATTCGCGAGGAGATCAACCGCTCCGACCAGATTATTACCGACCTCATGGGCTATGCCAAGCTGGCCGAGGGTACCCTGGAGCGGCTCGCCATCAATGCGGAGCTGGACCGCGCACTGGACCAGGTTTTCCCCAAAGGCACCCAGTTCGGAATTGATATTTCCAAGGAATACGCCCAGGGCCTGCCACAACTCATGATGCAGAGAAGCCACCTGGCCGAAATCCTCGTGAACCTGCTTTCCAATGCGCGGGATATCCTCGAGGACCGCGGTCAGATCGCCTTGCGTTCGCGCTTTTCGAGCGATTATGCCGTGATTGTGGAGATCGCCGACAGCGGCCCGGGAATCAGCGCTGAGTTTTTGTCGCAGATTTGGGTGCCCTACTTTACCACCAAGCGGAAGGGGACCGGTCTGGGCCTCTCCATCGTCAAACACAACGTGGAGATGTATGGCGGCACCATTGAGGTTTATTCGGAGCCCGGCCGGGGAACCTGTTTTACGATACAACTTCCTGCTCGTTCTTTTTTGAAAATGAGTTAAAATGAATCGAGCGTTGTACGACCTACGGTGAAAAAATGGAAAAACAGATGAAAAGAGCTTTGCCTCCACTGCTGATTGTGGATGATGAGAGAAACATGAGGATTTCTCTCCAGACGGTGCTTTCAGATGAAGGCTATGAAGTGATCGCAGAAGCCTCTGCCGAAGACGCTTACAAAACGCTGGAGAACAAGGAAGTCTTCATGATCATCACCGATGCCCGCCTGGGAGGGATGAGCGGTTATGATTTCCTCCGTGCCGTCAAACAGCGCTGGCAGGATATTCCCGTCTTGATGATTACCGGCTATGCGACCCCGAAACTGGCGGTGGACGCCATCAAATGCGGCGCGGTGGATTATCTGGCCAAGCCCTTTGCTCCCGAGGAGCTGATTCACAGCATCAAGCGCTGCGCCGAGCTCCATCTGCTCCGTCAGGAGAATTTAACCCTGAAAAAGGCCAGCACCGAGCAGTTTACGCTTTCCCATATTATTGGCGATCATCCCTCCATGGCCGAGCTGAGGAGCCTCATCGAGACCGTCGCTCCGACCGATGCCACGGTTCTCATTCTGGGCGAGAGCGGCACGGGTAAGGAATTGATCGCCGGAGCCATCCACTCCCTGAGTCGACGCAAAGCCGCTAATTATGTGCGCATCAATTGCGCTGCCATCCCCGAGACTTTGCTCGAGAGCGAGCTCTTTGGCCATGAAAAGGGGTCCTTTACCGGTGCGCTCAAGCGGAAGATCGGCCGCGTGGAAGAGGCTGACGGCGGTACGATTTTCCTGGATGAAATCGGCGATATGAGCCGTTCGCTCCAGGCAAAACTCCTTCGCTTCCTGGAAGATGGCACCTTTACACGAATTGGCGGCAATGAAGAGCTCCAGGTGAATGTCCGGCTGGTGGCCGCCACCAATCGCGACATCGTCGAAGCCATCCGGCAGGAGTCTTTCCGCGAGGATTTGTTCCACCGCCTCAACGTGGTTCAGTTTTGTCCGCCTCCGTTGCGCGAGCGCGGCGGCGACGTGATGCTCCTGGCCCAGTTTTTCCTCAGGCAGTTTGCCGCATCGCTCAATAAAACGATCGAAGGCTTCAGCGAGGCCGCAGAGCAGAAGCTCACCCGCCATCACTGGCCCGGCAACGTCCGCGAGCTGCGCAATGCGATCGAGCGGGCCGTCATTCTGGAGCGCGGCAAGTGGATCAGCCCGGAAAATCTGCCCAGTTTCCAGATAGAAAGCCGTCTCAGAAAGGACACGATCAACTATCTCTCCTTCGATTCGTACGAGGAAATACTTGAAGACTGTGAGCGAAATATGTTACTCAATGCCCTTGAGCTGTGCGATTACAGTCTTCCGAAGACGGCTGAATGTCTGAAAATCACTGAGGCACTTCTCAAGAAAAAAGCGCAGAAGCTCAATCTGATTGTTGGGTCGATGGGTTCCGGTGGCAGGGCGGCAAGGTAATGAGCGTCCGGATGTTAAGTTTGGTATCTTTTCTGCTTTCTTTGACAGGCAGGGGCCGAAGTAAGTAGCGTATGATTTTTAATTCTCTAAATTCTGTTTTAGCTCAATCAGTTGTTCAGACACTTGAACAACCTGATCTAGTCAATTCTACCTATAAGTTCAATATTGAGACGATCTGCGGCGTTCTGCTCCTTCTGGTGATGGGGATCGGTGTGGGTATCTGGATCGGCTACAAGAATGTCAAAGGGCGCAAAGTCCGCGTTTACCGCACGAGCAGCCGTCACCACCATTCCTCCTCAAAACGCAGAAGCAGTTCCTCTTCCGAAGAAGAGGGTTCTGAGCGCGAAGAAGAAGAGGAGGATAAAGAAGAGACTTCTGAGAGCACCCCGAAAGAGGTGGAGACTGATGACGAAGAGAGCGAGGAGAGTGAGGATCGGGAGAGTTCTTCGGAAGGTCACAGCAAATCCCGTAAGCGCCGGCATCGCCGCGAACACCGCCCACGGGGTACGAGTTTAGCCGAAAGTGGAGAAGGGCTGCCTCCTCCGCGTCCGCCGGGAGTTCCCCCTCCGGCTTTCATCAAGAGAGACGAATAAAATTGTGCAGCCGAGCCTGTCCAGCCAGGAAATCACCCGCAAAAGCGCATCCAATCTCGCTTTAGCCTTCATATTACTTCCCAAAGAGAAACGCAAAGCGATGGTTTCTCTTTACGCTTTCTGCCGGCTGGTGGATGATATTGCCGACGAAGAAACCGCTTCAGTACCGGAGCGGTTCCGGGAGATCAACCGCTACCGCGAGGGACTCCAGAAAATCTTCGATGGATTGAGTCCCGAAATCCCCTTTCTGGAGGAGTTCGCCCCTATTATCCGCCGCTATCACATCCCCTATGATCTCCTGAATGACCTTCTCAAGGGAATGGAAATGGACCTGGAAGGCGTTGAATACCAGACCTGGGAGGACCTGGATTTATACTGCTACCGGGTGGCTTCCTCGGTGGGATTGATGAGCCTGAGGATTTTCGGTTTCACCCGCCCGGAAACTGAAGAATATGCGCTGGCTCTGGGCCGTGCCCTTCAATATACCAATATCCTGAGAGACGTGAAAACCGACCAGCAGAAGGGGCGGCTCTATCTGCCTTCGCAAGAGCTGGCCCGGTTCAACGTGAGCCGCGAGGATATCTTTGCCGGACGCTATACGGAGAACTACCGCCGGTTTGCCGAGGCTTACAAAGAGCGTGCTCTGGGCTATTACCGCCGGGCCCGCGAGGTTCTGCCCGAAGTCGACCGCCCGAACATGATCGCCGCCGAGCTCATGGGGGCCGTTTACTGGCAGCTTTTCCTGAAACTGATCCACTTTCAATACGACGTCTTCAGCCACGAGCGGATCCGCCTCACCAAGTGTGAAAAAATCCGGCGGATATTGCTCACCTGGTTGCGTTTCAAGCTCGGCTTGCGCACTCCTCATTACGGGGTGTTGAAAGGCGAATAAATGGGTGCGGCTTTATCGAGAAGATTGATCGTCAATGCGGATGATTTCGGCAGAGATCCCGCCGCCAATGAGGGAATCACTGAAGCGCATGACCGGGGAATATTGACCTGCGCCAGCCTGATGGTGAATGAGCCCAGTGCCGCGGCCGCAGTCGAGCTGGCACGCAGCCGGCCAGACCTGGGCGTGGGGCTGCATCTGACTCTGGTTTGCGGACATGGTGCGCTCAGCCCTGAGCAGGCGCCTCATCTGGTGGATGGCCGGGGACGCCTCTCCGACAATGCGCCCAAAGCCGGAATGCTCTACTTCTTTTCACGGGCGGCACGGGCGGAGGTCGAGCGGGAGATTACCGCTCAGGTTCAAAAATTTAAAGAGACCGGTTTGCCGCTGGATCACGTCAATGGCCACCTGCATCTTCATCTCCATCCGGTCGTGTCCGATATTCTCCTGGACCACGCAGAGGAGTGGGGGATAGACGCGATGCGCTGGAGCCGCGACCTTTTCTGGATGAGCTGGAAGCTGGGCTCGGGGCCTCTCTTTTACCGTGTCCTGCACGCCGTCATTTTCAATCTCCTTTGTCTGCGGGTGAAAAAGCGCTTCCGCAAAATGGGCATCCGCCATACGCCTCGAGTCTTCGGCCTCATGCAGACCTCTCACGTGGCATAAGCCTACCTCCTGAAACTCCTGGAGCACCTGCCCCCGGGCGATTCGGAAGTCTATTCCCATCCCTCTACCGAGGCGAAATATCAGAAGGAATTCTCAGCCCTGACTTCTCCAAACGTCCTCCGCAAAATGAAGGAGGAGAGAATCGAGCTCATCTGCTATCGCGACCTGTAATGAAGCGGCTAAATGCCGTTCAGGGTACGCCTGAGCCAATCCAGAGCGAACTGCGCCACCGAGAGCTTGAAGCTTTCCCGGTCATAGGGGTAAAAGAGTTTGTGGGTCTGGGTTCCGCCGGCTGAGCTGAGCGACACGAAGACCGTTCCCACCGGTTTATCCTCCGAACCGCCTCCGGGCCCGGCAATGCCGGTGGCCGAGATCGCGTAATCAACTCCCAGTCGTTCCCGAAGACCTGAAGCCATTTCCGAGGCAACTTTTTCGCTGACGGCCCCATGGAGCTTGAGCGATTGCGGGTCGACTCCCAGGAGGATGACCTTGGACTCATTGGAATAGGTGATACAGCTGCCGAGGAAGACTTCTGACGCTCCGGGCACGTTCGTCAACTGATTCGAGATGAAGCCGCCGGTGCAGCTCTCGGCCGTGCCAACGGTCTGGCCTCTCTGACGCAGTAGGCGAACCACGATATCGCAGAGTTTCTCGTCGTGCTCGGTATAGATTTTGTCGCCCAGAGTATCGCGGGAGAGCTTCTCGGCAATCCGCACGATCTCTTCTGCACTGTCACCAAAAGCGCTCAGCCTCAAATCCACTTCTCCCACGCGGGCGCAGTAGCCGATCTGGAGCCCCTGATGGACCAGCTCCTCAAGCTTGGGAGCGATCTCCATCTCGATGAGCGATTCTCCCACGCAAGCCGTTTTGAGCGTGATGGAGGCATGTTTCTGATGATTGGGCAGCTTCTCCTTGAGGAGCGGAATCACCCTGTCGCGGAACATCGGCCGCAGCTCGCGCGGAGGACCCGGGAGCATGATGAGGAGCGCTTTCTCCCCGGAAGAATTGAAAGGATTATGCTCCAGCTCGATCAAAAGCCCCGGCGCAGTCCCGAAATCATTGGCGATGACGAGTGCTCCTTCGGGATACTGTGCCTGAATTTCGCATTTGAACGGGATTTCACGCCCGCGGGATTGAAAATAATTGCGAATGTGTTCCAGTGTCGGTTCATGCACGAGGGTTCTCCTGTGGAAAAGTTTCGCGATCAGTCCGCGGGTCAAGTCATCGGAAGTGGGCCCCAGTCCCCCGGTCAGAATAACGGCATTGGAGCGGCTCAGCGATTCCTGAACCGCATCCACAATGGCTGAGCTTTCATCGCTGACCGATACCTGGCGATGCACCGTGTAGCCCAGCTCATCGAGTTGAGCGCAGAGCCACTGATGATGCGTATTGAGCACGCGGCCGATCATGAGCTCACTGCCCGTATTGATAATTTCAATTGCCATGCTGCGAAAAAATCCTGTTTTTAAAGAGTATCCTTCCCGATGTTGTTTTTTGCCGGGAGCAATGTCCGCGTCCTTACGTGGGCACAGTCGAGCTTATAGCGCAGTGAGCCTCAGCGTCCAGAGTTTTATGAAGGAGGAATAAGAGAAAAGAGAGAACAGGCTTGCACAAAAAGAAGGGCATAGTGCAAAAGTACCGGCAGATTTGCCGTTTTATACCTGAAAAAAAGACAAAAAAACCGGGCTCCTTAGATCAGGGGATGACCCAGGAGCCCGGGGAATTTACGAATTAAACACACTCTTGTAGATCTCTGATAGGATACCCCCAGACCGTTATGTGTCCCGACCCAGGGAAATTGTTTTAAAGAACACCCACACACTTTCGATCCGCATGATCTCAAGCCGTGTGGCTCTCATCTGCGAAAGAGTATAGCGGATACTGAAAAAATGGCAAGCGATTTTTAAAAATTTTTCCAACTATTTTTCAGCAGTCTTTATAAACCCCTTATAATGAGCATGATATTGGTTGTAAAATTTTTTCATTTTTCTCGAAAAAACCGGGTTTCGGGCTCAAACACGCAAAAAAACCGCAAAAAAAACTGTGAAAAAAGTGGGCCTTTCCGGTTTTTGCCCTTGTTTTCCGGGGGGTAGAGGTCTAGCCTTAGGCTCGAAGGTTCGTTTTAACAGCTAATACACAACACACTCGCAAAATATGAATGATCAAAATGATAAAAAGGCGGCCCCGTCCCAAATGAAAAAAGGGACCTGGTCGGTTCGTACAGGGATCCTCCTTTCGACAATCTTTCTGGCAGTGCTCTTCTACTGGCTTTTGGGCTTTGCCACGCATGATATACGCTCGATCAAGGGACCTGACTATGATTTGTTCTTTGAAGAGAAAATAGGCAAGGAACTCAAGGACAAGAACGAATCGCTCACCGCAGAAATCAGCCGTCTGAATATGGAAATCAGAGCGCTCAGTGAAGAGCGGGATTTGAATTCAAGTGGCTTCAAAATTACGGAGGTGGCACTGGAGCAGCTCAATAAACAGATCGCCTCGACAAAAGATGATGCCGAGCGTGAAAGGCTCAACCAGGAACTGGAAAAGTTTCTGAAAACAAGGGATAGGGATCAGGAATTGCAGGAGAAGATCAGTAAATGGATTCTGGAGCGGCAGGATATGGAAAGAGAGCTGACTGGGGTTCAGAAAGAGATAGATTCCCGGCGTACTGCCGCCGGGAAGGTATGGGACAAACAAGGAGAATCGCACCGAACCAAACTGGCACTCCTGGAGCTGGCGCTGATGGTTCCTCTGCTTTTGCTCGCGGGCTATGCCCTGCTGCGGGTACAGAAGAAACAGGGGTCGCTCCTTTTCCCGGTTCTCCTTGCCTTTGTCTGCGCGACGTTGGTGCGGCTTTTCTTCACCCTGCATGAATACCTGCCGAGAATCTGGTTTAAATATATTGCGATTGTGGCGGTGATCGTGGTCATAATTCGGTTCCTGGTCTATCTGGTTGGGCTGGCCACGAGGCCTCGTCCCGACCGGTTATTGCTCCAGTATCGTCAGGCGTATGAGAAGTATCTCTGCCCGATCTGCGAGTATCCGATTCGCGTAGGTCCGCTCAAATATTTGTTCTGGACCCGTAAAAGCGCGGTCAAAACGTTGGCCGGAACGCAAAAGCGGCAGGCCCCGTCTCTGAATCAGCCCTACACCTGCCCGGCCTGTGGTCAGATTCTTTTCGAAACCTGTCCCGATTGCGGCAATATCCGCCACACGCTCATGGAACACTGCGAGCATTGCGGCGCCCGCAAAGAGGTCAAAACTCTTTTCTAGAATTTTCCGAAATTTCTCACGGGGGAAGAGCGATTACTCCTCTTCCTCCGCAAAATTCTGCCAGATTTCCGAGGTGACCGATTTGAGTTTGCCACCGCGGGCACTGCTTTTGGGAAGGGTATCGCTGGCGACGAACTGTACGTGGGTGCATCCGTTGCCCCGAAGGATATGGCTGACCCTTTCGTTCAGGGCGTTGAAAAAGGCAGTCCGGTCGGTTTCATCAGGGTAAACGGCGCGGAATTCAAGCCGGTTCCTCTGGGTCTGCGCGAACTGATAGCTCAGGACTCCGGGCATGTCGTTCATCAGGGTGGTGAACACGATGGAGGGCAGGAGGATATTTTCGAAGATGACGACGTCCGATTCACGGCCATGGACGGTGATGAGCTGCCGCTTGGAGCCGCATCTGCACGGCTTGGACATCGGCTGCACCCGGTCGTCGAGCCGATAACGGATGATGGGCTGGACGAAATTGGAAAGATCGGTCACCAGGACGCTGTCGGAGATTTCCATGGGGCATACGGGCCGGTCTTCTTCATCCACCGGCTCGAGAATAATCCAGTCTTCATTAACATGGAGCTTGCCGCAGGGGCAGGTCATGGCGATTTCTCCGCCTTCGGCCGCACAGTAATCGTTCAGGACCGTGCAATTCTCGAATGCGTTTCGAAGGGCCGCGATGGTTGCCTCGGTCAATTGCTCGGCAGAGGAGAGGATGAGGCTTGGGGCAATCTGCAGCCGCCCGTGGATTTGCTCCAGAGCCAGCACGCCCAGGAGCGAAGAGTACCCGCAGAGGGTTGCCGGTTGGAATTCGTTAAGTTTGCGCACCAGCTCCGGGATCGGCTCAATCGTGGAGAGTCCCAGGATATTCTCGGATTTCTCCGGGAAGAGCCGCTTGAGCTTTACGTAAGAGATGTAGTTGGCCGAAGGAGCGTTTTTCAGGAGGATGATGGCGATGCGGTTGCAGTCCGGCCGGAAAAGCTCCGGGGGGATCCGCCCCAGGAGGCGTTTGAGCCGAAAAGCCTGATGGACCTCCTGATGGAGTTTATCCCGAACCACGATGAGCGGCGCGTCGGAAGTTCCCGAGGTGGTCACCAGTGAATACTTGCCCATGAACGGGGTCGCCATGTTCTCCGGGTTTGACAGGAAAGCTTTGGCGTCGTCTTTGCGAATGGCAGGATCGGTCACCCATTCTTCAAAATTCTGCTCCAGAATCGCCCTCTCCTGAACAGGAAGCTCATTGAGCGTAAAGTTCTCCGGGTCAATATCCCGGTAAAGCTTGGAAAGATAGGGGGAGTGTTCTTTGGCGTGAAGTAAAAGCTGCTTGAGCCGGTTAGCCCTTCTTTCGAGGGAAACCACCCTTGGCGTGGCGTCAAAAACTTCAATCTCTCGAATGATCTCTGATTCAGGCATAAGCACCCTCAGTCTTTTCAAGAACCCTCTAGAAAATACAACTAAAAAGCTCATTAGACCAGTAAAAATCGACGTCTTCCATCCCGGCCGGATTCTTCAGCGAAACAGAAACAGGAAGATAGGTGAATAACTTTCTACCGATAAAAAGGTTAAAACCGAGAGGGAAAAATTCTCATTGCTCCCTACTTTTGGCTTTAATCGTTCAGAGAGTTCGATATAATCTCGGGCGGTATGATGTGTAAATCTTGGTCTTCGAGGATATCTTTGCTGTACGTGACGGCGTTGCTTTTGACCGGCGCTACTGCGGCTCCCTTCTCTTTGAAGCCCGCGAAAGTGTCGGTCCCGCCCCAGGGAGCGGCAACTCAAGCGGCTCCGGCTGCCCCGGCTGCCCAAGCCGTTCCGGCCGGTGAGCGTGAACCGCTGACCCGTGGACCTGCAGTCAGAACGGTCACGGAGGATGCAAACGCGGTGAGGATCTACACCGTTGATTCTTTCTACATGACTTTCAAGGTGGAACCCACGACCGGCAAGTGGGAGCTTCAGGAGAAGCTCAGCAACACCCGCGGCGGCGAAGTCTGGAGCTCAGGTGAAAAAAGCTTTGGCGAAGTAACTTACCAGATTGATGACCGCCTCTTTACGGCCGAGCTCAAGGATTGCGAGGTAGCGGTTCATGGACGCGGACTCAAGATGACCTTCCGCCCCGTGGCCGAGATTGCCGATATGAACCTCTCGATCCTGGCGATGCTCTCCAGCGATCAGCCCAAAATCACTTTCACGGTTCATCCGGCCCGCCAGCTCAATATCGTTTCGATCAAGCTCATGGATGGCGCTTTCCCGCTGACTTCCGAAGATGCCGGAGCCGGGGTACTGGTGCCGGCCCGTGCCGGTATGTTTGTCCCGGCCGATTCAGGCAAAACTTTTGAGCGTGAGTTTGGCGACAGCGCCTATGAAGGCTGCCATATCCGTCTCTGGGGGCTCACCAAGAATAATACCGCCGCTTTCCTCACCTGGGATGACAGCTATACCTCCCTGGGTCTGAAGAGCGAAATCGATTCCAAAGGCAAGCAGACGCTGAGCACCTCCATTATTCAAAAGAAAAACCCCGGCGGATTCAGTTTCTACGCTTGCGGTAAGGGTGATTACAATGAGATCGCCTCCGTTTATAAAACCAAGGTGGCCGAGAAGGCGGGTTTCTACGTCCCCTGGTCGGTGAAGACCAAGGAGAACAGCCTGCGCAAGAATCTTTGGGGCGCAACCAATTTCAAACTCTGGAGCGTGCTTGATCGCAAAATGGATGAAGCCGGCCAGAAAGAAGAACATGCCGTCGTCAACTGGACCTTTGAAGAGGCCGGCAAAGTGGCCGAGCATCTGAAGAATGACCTCCAGATGGATGATGTCCTCTTCAGCATGGGCGGCTGGATCCACAGAGGCTACGATAACCAGCATCCCGATATTCTCCCGGCGGCTCCGGAATGCGGTGGCAACTGGGAACTCCGCAAAGCGGTCTGGGCTATCCAGAATGCCGGCTACACCGCCTGCCTGCACGATAACTACCAGGATATGTACAAGGATTCCCCGAGCTGGGATGAGAAGTATCTCTCTAAAAATCCCGATCAGAGCATCAAACCCGGCGGAGTTTGGAATGGCGGCCGCGCTTACCTGACCTGCTCCAAAGCCGCGATCGACCTGGCTAAACGTCCGCAGAATTTGCCCGAAGTGCTCAAAATCACCCAGGCCCGCGCCTATTTCATTGATACGACTTATGCGGCCGGCCCCATGGAATGCTATGACCGCACTCACCCGATCGATTACGATGGCGACATCTACTGGCGCTCCAAGCTCAGCGATTATGCCCGCGACATGTTCGGCATCTTCGGCAGCGAGGATGGACGCGAATGGGCCATCCCCCATGCGGATTTCTTCGAGGGAATCACCGGCGTGTCAGGAAATGCTTACCATACCTACAAGATCGAAGAGATGGGAGCCACCCTGGTTCCGGTTTTCGAAATGGTTTATCACGACACCATCGCCGCCTACGGCAAGTATGGTTATGATCACAAAACAGCGGCACCGTTCGTCCTGCGTCATATCACTCTGGGCCGTCCGCTCTACCATCACAGCGTGCCTCCTCATCTCTACTGGCAGGGTCAGGAAAAGTGGGATAGCGCAGATGCGGCTCTGGCTCCCGAAGCCGTCTACACCCGCTCCGAAGGCGGTTGGACTGCCGGAATGCACCCCTTTGACGTGTTCGTTAAAAACACGCACGAGATTCTCTCTCCGCTCAATAAGCTGACGGCTGAGATGCGCTTGACCCGTTTCGACTTCCTCACCCGGGATAAAAACGTCGCGCGCTCGGTCTTCCAGGGCGAAGGCAAAACGGTGATCGCCACGGTCAATTACGGGGTTGAGCCTTTCCGCTCCGTCTCCATCATGGGAGAAGATTTCCAGATTCCTCAATACGGGTTCGTGATCGAATCCAGCGACTTTGTCGCCTTCAATGCGAGCCTCTATAACGGAGTCGAATATGCGGAACCGGTCCTTTTCACTCTCCGCAGCCTGGACGGCAAGCCGGTCTGGAATTCTGCACAGGTGCAGGTTTTCCACGGTTTTGGTTCACCGATGCTGAAAATCGCCGGCAAGGAGTACACGGTTGAGCGCGACAGCGTGATCAGCACCGCCGGTTCGGGCAAACAGAAGGCAGGCGCCGCTGAGCCCAAAGTTTCCGAAGAGGTAGAAGCTCCTCAGGAGCCGGCCGTGGAAGCCGCTCCGGAAGCAGCGGTTGAAGCCGCCCCGGAATCTGCTCCCGTACCCGCCGTAGAACCGGCCCCGGAAGTGGCCCCCGCACCTGCCCAACAACCTGAAAAGGAGAAAGCACCCGCCAAGCCGGTGCGCCTCCGCGCACACCCTCGCAGCTAGCGGCTGCGTGCGCCATCCCATCACCGAATGGCGAATTATTCTGATAATGACCCTCTGCCCGGCCCTTCTGAAAAGAGAGCTGGGCAGGGTCATTTTAAGCCTCCTCCTCTTCCGGAAGAGGCCGCTGTTAAGCCCTTGAAAATCCCGGACCTGGGCAACCTTTCCCAGACCGATCTGCCCGAAATCGAAGAGGGCACCAAGCTCATCCCGGCACCCTCCAAGCGCCTTGCCATGGAGTGGGGCCTGGTCTTGAGCAGCCAGCGGATTACCTACACGGTCATGCACCCCCATAACGGGCGCTGGTTCCTGAAAGTGAGTGCCGAAGACCATGCCCGCTCGCTGGAAATGATCCATCTCTACCTCTTCGAGAATCGGCACTGGAGCTGGAATCGGGAGATGATTCTGCTCCGCGGCAAGCTCTTCAGCTGGGGCGGACTCTACTGGGTTTTCCTGGTCCTCCTGGTCTATCTGCTCAACTACCTGACCCACGATGCGCTCAAGACTTACGGCATCATGGATTCGGAGCGGGTTTTGATGAACGGGGAGTGGTGGCGTATCGTTACGGCGACCTTCCTCCATGCTGATATCGGCCACCTGGCCAGTAATTTAAGCCTGGGCATCCTGCTTTTCGGACTGGCTATGGGCTACTATGGAGTAGGCTGGGCCCTGATCGGCGCCTCTCTGGGTGGGTTTTGTGGCAATCTGCTCAGCCTCTTTCTTCACCAGAGCCAATATCTGAGCCTGGGCGCCTCGGGTGTCGTCACGGGAGCGCTGGGCCTCCTCACCATTTACTGGCTCCCCTGGATCTACGCCAAGAGCCGTCCGCTCCGCTTTGCTTATTCGATGCTGGCGGGCTCGGCCCTCATTTTTATCCTCGCCGGACTCTCCCCGGACCCGCAGGTGAACGTGCCGGCGCACCTGGGTGGGTACCTGGGCGGCATTTTCTTCGGCGCGATTCTGATCTTCATTCCGGATCGATTCCTCGAAAATACCGAGCTCAACGTGGCGCTCACGATTCTCTGGTTCGCCTTCTCGGCTTTCTGCTGGTTCCTGGCCGTCCAATACTGAGATCACCCCTGCGGCGCAGAGGCAATTGAACCGCAGATTCTGCAGATTCACACAGATAATTGCAGCCCGAGGATCATTCCCTTCCGGTACATCCTTTAAAATCTGCGCCCATCTGCGTAATCTGCGGTTAAAAAAATTTGAAAATAAACGTTTGCATAACCTCAAAAATCATCCACAATGCCGGGTGGAATTATTGTGTAAATGGTGTAAGCCCCTTATAAACTCGAAATAACCCGAAATATAAACGAATTATCACGTGACTGATCAGCTGACAACGACGGATGCGACAGGACTCAGGGGTGCATAGAAGTTGAGTAAAAGAAGTTAAAAATCGATGAAACAAATTTTATTCCTACTAATTGCGTTAGCGCTTCTGCAGGGATGCGTAAAGAAAGCAGAAAATTCTGGCCCTTTCAAAGAGATTTTCAACCAGTTGGACGCTGCCCGCCAAAAGTCTCTTCCTCCTGAAGAGGTTCAGAAAATAATAGTCCAAGTGAATGATGATTTACAGGCAATGGGGACGAATGTGCTCACCTGTGTGGTTGAAGAAATGAATTCATTTAAAGTTGCTAAAATAGATTATCCGTGGGAGGACAATAAAAACATTGAAAATCGTTTCAAAAATTTAAAACTTGTATTCAGCCTTTTAAACAAAGATATGGAGCCTATCATCCCTGAATTTGTTGCTAATTTAGATACTAATCGGAATTTTTTAGCAGGTATATCAGGACTGTTAAATTGCGGAAGTTTGGGGATGCCCTATCTGGAGGCGGCTCTCAATCATCCTGATGAACATATCCGAGAGGCAGTTACTATCAGTTTTATAGCTAAAAAAAACCTATTTTCAGATTGGGAACTGAGTCCTGAACTTTCAAAAGCTGTTTACGCTGCATCCGTTTCACTTCTGGAAAATAAATCTGAAGACCTCAGAGTTTTGGCTGCTTTTGGAGTGGCTAGTTATTGCACTAATCCTGAAGAAAGCATTTCGATCTTGATGGACCGTTTTACGAAAGAAACCAATGCTATCATGCGTGTGGCATTCATCAAACTCTCAGCACAAGTTTATCGGGAATTCTCTTACTCTGATAAAAGTTTTTTGGCCACTTTAGAAGAGATAGCCAAAGACGAAAATAATGAGGATACAGTGAGAAAAACAGCCCGATCTGTTCTTAAAGATATCGCCGAGAAAAATTCAGAATAATATTATAAAATATATATTATGAAAATATTAATTGGTATAGCTCTTGGTTTCTGTTTAACAATATTATTATTTATTTTGTTAGCAAATATTCCTTCATATGTGGGGCCGCCTTTCGATGTAGATAAAATTGATATAGTCAATATATACGAATATCGATCTGATTATGAAAAAAAGAACAATGAAATATCGGATGATCAACCTATATATCGAATGGTTGGAGAAGAAGCGCGATCATTTCTTAAGGAGATTAGGCCAAATTTTAAATTTGCAGAAGTATCTTATCCTAAATTAATATATTCTATTGAAATAAAGGAAGAAGATGCATATTATTTAGGAAAGATTTATCCAGGTCTAGGTACTATTGAAATTGACGATTATTGTGGAAAACTTACTGGAAAATCAAAAGAAATAGCTAGTTCTTTATATACAAAATATAGAAATGAAAACGGAACAAGATTAACTTTAATTCAAATTCAAAGCGCCGTTAATGCATTAGAAAGTAAAAATAAAGCAACTATAGATAATTTAATTGAAAACGAATATAAAGAATTAAAATTAAAAGTAAATGAAAAATTATCTCTATTAATAAAAAATGAAATTTATAACAATTATAATGAAGAAGACTTTGAAAAATATTATAAAAAAGACGACTGGGGCACTCCATTCAATGTGGATTATACGACCAACCTGACCGGGCTTTCAGAATCACTTTCTAATTCTTTAAGTAAATTCTCGATTGCTGTCTGGTCCAGCGGCCCCAACGGAATAGACGAAAGATGCCTCGGGGATGACATTCCCTGGCCTGCCTCCAGTGAGTATTAAGCGCAGGAAAGAAGGACAACCAAAGAGAAAGTGTAATGCTATGAGAATCGAGATTGGCACCATGTCCGAGAGTATCTCCAGTTATTTAATGGTATCACCGAGAATAATTCATAAAATATTTTATGTATAAAAATATTTTATTAAATTTAAATTATTTATCAGTATTACTGGTAATTTGTATGTTGCTTTCTGCCTGTGGCGGTGATGCAGCTAAGCTGGAGAATCCAGAAAAATTGTCTGTTAAAGAACTACTAACCTATTTGAATGAGAATGATATTTTAGATGTACAACATCAGAATGGTACTTTGCTTTTAGAACGGGCAGTCCCAGGTTCTTTGAAATTCGAAATACACAAGATATGTATGGATGAATTGCGTTCAAGAGGGACTAATGCTTATCCTCAGATTATTACTGAGCTCAATTCACTTCATTATGGTGAAACCCCATCTCAGGAAGAAGAAAAACGAATTAGGACACTCGCAAATGTTTTTATTCTTTTTAGAACAAATATGTCCCCATTTATTCCTGAATTGGAATCAAATTTAGAATCGAACAAAAATTATATCGCTTCCACTGCAGGTTTTGCAGCGATGGGGCAGGAAGGGATTCCTTATCTATTGAAAGGAATGACAAACCATTTTGGGCCGGTTCGAGGATATTCTGCTCGTAGTCTTACGATCATAGAAGAATCCTTGAGTAAAGAAGAAATAGCTCGTCTATCTGAAGAAGTTATCCCAGCTTTTCTTTCTCTATTAAAAGACGAATATGACATGGCAAGGAAGTTCGCTCTAGATGGATTGTATGTCTTTTGCACAGAAGAAGAAGCGGAAGAGTGCATTAATAAGCTCCTCGAATGTGAGGCGATTGAACCTGTTTTTTATTTTCGCTATAATATACTTGCTGTAACGGCATATCTGAGTAAATCTTTTAATATTAAAACTAATGATGTAATAGATATTCTAAAAACAAGATTAGAAAATTCTGATATTGAGCTTGAAAAAAAGTTGCTCACAAAAGTTTTAGACAGAAATTTCAAAGCTTCTATGGATGAAAGTGTTACATCAAACCAATCTGATTCAACCAAAAAGACGGATGCTGAAAATGGAAACAATGTAGTGACTCCGAAAGCCAAAGCAGAAGTTCAGAGTGAGTGAAGGGAACGGGCACCTCAATATCAAAGTAATAATTTATATTACAAAATATAAAAAAATTAAGATTATAATATTCTCAATTCCATTATTCTTTTTTATTTTAGTATGTTCGTTTATTGTGCTGAGTGGGAGTGATAGGTACCATGAGAAGCGTCATAGAAAATATGCTGAGGAAACAAAATGCTTGGCAGAACTTAGGATAACAAGTTTAAGAATATATATTTCTGACGAATTAGCGAAAACAAATAGTATTGAAAATATATGTAAAATTCTTAAAAATGATGGTCATCTTTCTTTCTTCGATTCGTATGGTCATGAAAATATTTTCTTTAATACGAACATTTTTCTTTGGGTGGATTATTCTAAAAAAGCTAATACCGAAAGTTCAAAAGACAAAGATATGAGAAGATTGGCGGTCGCTTTAAGAATGAAATCTGATAAATATTTAGGCATTAGATTTGACGGCACATGGTGTAAGACAAACGCAATTTCAACAGAACTACATAATGTTCTGGTTGAATGAAAGTAAGATGGGAATATTGAGTGGAATGTCGAATTATTTTATCGTATGGTTATAAATAAAAATGAACATAGTTTCTATAACAATAAATCAATTTATAATAATTTAAAATAAGATGCTGAATTATATGAAAAAATAATGAAGCAAAAAAATAAGTGATCCGAAAGAAAGTTATCGTGTGCAATGGAAAAATAAAAATTATCTATTTAGAGGAGACCTGATTATCTCTCAGACAGGCAGCCATTTTTTAATAATTGGACCTGATGCTCCTTACCCATCTTCGACTTCTGAAAAAACTGAAGAAACTAAGGAAGAAAGTCTGGAATAATACAGCAGGTTTGGCGATCTCGGGCTATGGGATGGCTTCCGGGGTGCTCAAATGGATTTTCCGGGAATATGATTTGGTAGAGAAGAAAAAATTGTTAAATAGTATATGAGAAAACTGTTTTTATTTTTTGTGATGGTTAATGTTTCTCTGCTTCTTTCCGGTTGCAGAACGACAGACCCTATTGTCGGAAAAAATGTTAAATCAAAAGGATCCGGATCACTCGGGAATTTCATTATCATGAAAGTATTCGAGTATTCGACCCCAGAGTCTATAGATTTTGGTATGTTATCCATTCCGACAGGACAGCTAAAGGGAAGTTGGGATTGTGCAGAAGATGATTTTGGAATTGTGATACAAAGCAAAGAATTTACTTCTGAGGAGGTCGAGAAATTCATAGTTTCCATATATGGAGAACCACCATCATATACATCAGATTTGATGCCGGGGACATTCCTGATACCGGCAAAAGTCTCAGGTGCTGCTATTTCTGTTTATAAGGACTTTTCAAAGGATAATGAAGAAATAACAACCATTATTGTTAATAAGACACCAAAGTAGGTGTAGAGTGACAGTGCGAGAATTATTCCCTTCCGGTTCATCCCTTCAAAAATAATCTGTGCAAATCTGCGTAATCTGCGGTTAAACAGGTCTCAGCGGTTCCATATTAACGGAGTGGCTGGGGTGTCCCTGTTTTTCGCCCTTTTCAGGTAATTAGGAAGTCCTTCCGGTTCCAAGTCTATCTTCAGAGGGCTTGCCATTTTCTCTTCGTTCTCGTCGGAGAGTTGAAGATAAAAACCGATCACTTTGCGTTCCCGGGTATTGATTTCGACGTGGAGCGCATTGCCGTGGTCTGCGTCCGTACTTTTCTCGGGTTCCCACGCCACCCTGCAATAAGGGAGATGAATTTCGCCGGGCAATGTATAGGGGCCCTCTAAAGTGGGGGTGCAATTCGTGCTAATAAGAGACTCAAATCCTAATTTCTTCAACGTTTCGGTTGCTAGAGAGATTATGGAATTGGTTGTCATCCGAGTTTTACCGGCAAATTGTCTTATCTTCGCGTTTTTTGCGAACAAGTCTTTGGATGGAACAAAACTCATCGATCTCGATGGTGGGTATTTTTCATTGGAATTCTCAGCGAAAAAATAGTTATCCGGAGATCGGAAACTGCTCACATATCCCGCCTTATCGAACTCAAACCAAAAATGGTTTGTCAGCTCTATGCTCCCGGCAACTTCGTCCCGTATTTGCGAGGGTCTAAAAGAAAGCACCTGTTTCTCTGTGAGCGATTGATCCAGAGGCAAATCGAGTTTTTGAGCAAAATCTGAAATATGAGGCAGTACCGCTTTTAACAGCGCGTTGGAATAGGTTGGAGTAATGTGAACAAAAAGCGACTCCAGAGGAATTTCCATTTTTAAAGGGACTCCGATCTTATTTCTACCTTCTCGTGAAGAATTAAGCCAAAAACCGGTTAGTTCTTTTTCTTGCACATCCACCTCCATTTGAGAATAAATTTTTCCAGAATCCTCACTACTCCAGGAAAAAAGGCAATAAGGAATACGCACCCCAGAGTTTGGATCGTCTAATGGTCCCTCCAGTGTAGGAACACTGTCTGAGCGGGTAACATCGGTGGGATATCCCAATTTGCTAAACACATTTTGGGTAAAAGATAGAATTTCATTGGTATTCATTTCTGATTTTCCGGGTTTTCCCCGGTAATAAGAAGGACTTTTATGATAGTCCCAATCTGTGTAGAATCCCGGTTTGCTGTATGTACCGACAAAACCATCAGGGTCAAAAACAAATCGTGCCCCATTTTTCAAATCAACCGTGCCGCCATATTTTCCCGGCAATGGATCGGCCCGGAAATGTTTTACCTGGTCTATCCGAATCGGAGTTTCTACATTCAATTCAACTTTTTCAGCAAAATCAGAAATGCGCGGCAAAATAAGTTTCAGTAAAGCATTAGAGTATGTCGGAGTTATTTGCATCCATTTTTCCGTCTTGGATGTAGCCTGATTCGTCAAGGATCCTTGCGTCCGTTGAAGAAAATATTTTTCCGCATCCGGCTTTACCGCTAATTGCAATGGAGTTCCTATGTGAGGACGAACGCCGATTGTGGGAACAATGATCAAGCCTTTCAGTGCCTTTTTCTCTGTGTCTATAAAAAGGCTGATTTCAGAATTTTGCTCGGGGTCGTTGGAAAAATTCCAGGAAACGTTTGCCTGAGGAATCATTTCGCCGGTATCCAGCAGCGTGGGCCCTACTAATTTTGGCGGAATATCCGGATCAATCACGGCTTTGCTATAACCCAGTTTTTGCACTGTCTCACGAGCAAAGGTCACTATTTCATTAGTAGTCATTGTATTTGTGCCAAAATACAAAGGCATGTCTTCAATCTCTTGGATAAAAAAGTAATTCCTTGGAGTAAAAAAATCTTCTATTACGCCGCAGTTATCGTGCGTAGAAGACCACGTAAAGGAGTATTGGTTTGTAAGAGTGACTGTTATCTTGGCGCGTCCTTGCGAGTAGGTGCTGAAACTGGCAACCTGTTCCATAGCAATGGGGTGCTCAATCGGCAAATTCAGCTTTTCGGCATAATCGGAAATATGCGGTAAAACCGCTGACAACAGCGCCGTTGAATAAACAGTGGTAAGATGAATTATTCCTTCTGAAACCATTTCTTTGACAAGTTATTGTTGATAATTGGACCTGTAGCCTAAAGTGTTACACCCATTTGGATAAAGCCCCCAGTAACCGAATACTTTGATTTTTTCCACATCCCGCGAAACGGCAAAGGGATATGAATAGTTATTCCTGGCTCGATCCAATGCATATTTGACTCCTCCACTCTCGGGTGGGTCAACTGCAGGCCTTTGACCCCATTCATATAAAAAATTTTGTATAAACAGTATATGATGAACTTGGAAATTGTTTCCAAATCCCGCTGTTACATTTTCTGTGAATCCAACAAAAGCACTTGGAGTTAATGCCGCAGATAAATAGCTGGACAAGGGGACGTTTTCTTTATGAATCATTCCAAAAGATTTTGGTAAGTCACCTTTAGCCGTTTGGCATCCATACAAAAAAACAAAACGGTATCCATGTCTATTTGGGTGATACGGAGCTACAGTATGCAATCTGATCGTTATTTCATCTGAGGAAATAAAACGATTTGTGCTATTTGGACTCATACCAATTCCATTATTTGCCCCATGTCCGATATAAAAGAAATTTCTTGATTCTGAATTAAAAAGAGCTGATCGCAAATTATTCCAGGCATTTTTTTGTTCTTCGGAATCTTGTTCTTCGTGTGGAATACAAAAACAGTATCCTTTGTCTATTTCATTGTCGCGTCTGTCGGGACGTACTGTGAGGCCGAAACTTTCGGCCCTATTAAAAAAATCACCACCCGCAGCAGGCAGCTCATCACCCCCAACATAACTTTCCCATGCGTCGTGGACAGCAATGACCCACATTCCATCGGTTGACCAATTGTCTGTTTGTCGATAAGAGCGTTTTTTTTGAGACTCGGCAAGAGTCGTTGCTTGAGGCGATATGGAAGCTCCTTGCGGGGCATTTGAAACTACTCTTACTACGAAGTCAAAAAAGGTCTCATTAGTATGAACTACATTATTCGGACCAACAAGATCCCAATATCCGTCAATTACCCCATCATTCGAATGACCGCCGAAGGTTCCGACATAATTAGTGCCATTACCGTAGACGTCCATTTCCCAATCAATGTTTGTATACCCTAATTGTACTTTTAGAGAAAGCCGATTGTCCAATTCTCCAAAATAATCCATCCAATCGGGGAATGATATGGGGTTGAAGACATTAACTGTAACAGGCTCCGATTCTGTGTCTCCCCCATCTCCAAGCCCGGTGCTCGGTCTCCATGAGGCAAAAGCTGAAATTTCATGAACTCCATTGCTCATGGAGGTGGTGTCAATTGTGACCTGTAAGGGAGACGAAAATGGGGCTGTCTTTATAGAGTTTCCAATTGGAGTGCCATCTTCTTCCACACATATGGTTGTCAATACGCCATCATCCAATCCCACCTCCAAAGGGATAGTGACAGTTCCTGACAGAGTCATTCCATTCGTAATACCAACCAACGAGACCCCGTGACGTACGACACGATAAAGGCGGATATCTGATGAAAAAAAAGCGTCAGTATTGGTTTCAAAGCCACCGGAAGGTATGGGGGGCTCAACGTTGTCCGAAGAACGAATAATACCGTCGCCACTTGACCAGGATTCAGTAAGCGGATCAAATAAAAGGAAACCGTTGAAGTTGTAGCCTGGAGGATAAATAAACATAGGAACAATACTTAATGGATTATCTCTTGGCATAACCCATTGTACGGGCCTTGAAGATGTATCGTAGGTTAGAGATCGAAAGGAGAGCAATTCATTCCCTGTAGAGAAGGGGCTTGCAGTTGCGCCTTTTTCGGGAGCTGCTCCTTCATGGATAAAAAGCGTTGTGTTTGTGCCCTCGGCTCCCGGCATCCAATTGGTTAACGTTTGCCAAGGAGGATTGGAGTTGAGATTTGTGCTATACTGCACAAGATAAAAGTCTGAATCCGTACTGGTCCAGGAGAGAATCGCATTGGTATCCTGAAGAGATACCCGAAGCCCTTCTACAGCCTGAGCACTGACAGCAACTGTCAGAAGTAACGCAATTCCACTGATTTTTTTTAGCGTTTTCATAGAATCTATCCGTTCGTTTTTTTTGATATCTCATGCCCTGGGTGCTGAAGGCATCCTGAACAGACGGACAAACGTAATCTATGGAAATTTGCCCAACCGTTCGCTGTCTGTTGAGCACAACACTTATCTTGGATAAGAATTTACCTTGTTTTTACTTTTTTGTCAAATTATATTTCAGCATCCCCATACTTCGCATTACTTCCAGTTCATCCACTCAAAAATAATCTGTGCCCATCTGCGGAATCTGCGGTTAAAACTGCGGTTGAAAAAACGTCCTCTGCGGTTCTTTCTCTTCCTCGGTATTCCCTCTTCGGTGCGGATATTTTTAGGCAATGGGGAGGAGAGAGTTATCTTGCGAAATGATCAGGATTTGGTTAAGTTTGCGTTATGAGAAGTTCGCTCAAAAAGATTTTTTGTATGCTGGCGGCGGCAGCGGCGGTTTTTTGTTCCGTGAGCGCACAGGCGCAGGAGGCTGCCCCTAAGACCAGCGGCAACCCGATTTTCCCGGGCTGGTATGCCGACCCGGAGGCCATCATCTATGGGGATACGTATTGGATTTACCCGACCTACTCGGCCCCCTATGACCAGCAGATCTTCTTTGACTGTTTTTCATCCAAGGACCTGGTTACCTGGACCAAGCACGAAAAGCTCATCACCAATCAGGAGGTGAAGTGGGCCCGCCGCGCCATGTGGGCACCGTCGGTGATCCAGCACGAGGGCAAGTATTATTTCTTTTTTGCTGCCAATGATGTCCATGAAGGGGAAGTGGGCGGTATCGGCGTAGCGGTATCGGATAAGCCCGAGGGCCCGTATCGCGATCTTCTGGGCAAGCCGCTGATCGGCCGCATCGTTAACGGCGCTCAGCCGATTGATCAATACGTTTTCCGGGATGACGATGGCCAGATCTACATGTATTACGGCGGCTGGCGTCACTGCAATGTCGTCCGCCTGAACTCCTCCATGACGGGCCTGTTGCCTTTCAATGACGGCTCTTTCTATAAAGAGGTTACCCCGGAGCAGTACGTGGAGGGACCCATCATGTTCAAGCGCGAGGGCAAATACTACTTCATGTGGTCTGAAGGGGGCTGGACCGGTCCCAATTATGCGGTGGCCTATGCCATAGCCGAGCACCCGCTGGGACCTTTCAAGCGCATTGACCGGATATTGCAGCCGGATAAAGAGGTTGCCTTCGGGGCCGGCCATCACTCTCTCATACGTATTCCCGGCACCGATGATTGGTACATCGTCTATCACCGCCGTCCCGTGGGCGAGACCGACGGCAACTACCGGGTGACCTGTATCGATAAAATGGAATTTGATGAACAGGGCTTGATTAAGCCGGTGAAAATGACTTTTGAAGGCGTAAGCGCCCGTCCGCTGGCAGCCAAGGCCGCTGAAAAATAAGAAGGAATATTCGGATATTTGATTGCCGAATAGGCTTGAGATTGTTAGAATCCATAAGGTGTTAAGAGAAAGGTATTCCCGGAAACACTTGGACTATTCACCGAAAAACTAGATGCTTCAAAAAGAAAGAAATATTCTGGTACAGGCGCAGATGTTTCTGGATGCCGTCCTGTGCATGCTGGCACTCTGGATGGCGCATGCGCTTCGTAATCTGATCAACGTCGATTTCCTGCCCAGCCCGGTGGAGATTGAGTCGTTCGATCGGTTTCTCTGGATGCTGCTGCTCATCCCGCTATTGGCGCCTTTTGTTTTTCACACGCAAGGGTATTATGTTCGGGAGCTTCTCCCCATAACGCGCCTGAGGCGTTATGCGGCACTGGCTCGGGGGTGTTTGCTGCTCTTCATCATCATGATCTTGGTGATGTTCTTGATGAAGTTTACGCTGGCCCGCTCGGTCCTGATTCTCTTCCTTCTTTTGATGTTCACTCTGGTGATGCTCAAAGACGAGGCTCTTCACCTGTTCCGGAAGAGCAAGATGGGTAAGACGCAGTTCCAGCGCCGGGTCATCATCGCCGCTTCAAGCAATGAAGCCCGCCATATCCGCAAAATGCTGTCCACCCTGGGCACGGTCGATTTTGAAGTCGTGGGGCACTACGATTTGGGTCAGGCAAGAGAGGAATCGCTTCTAAGCATGCTCCACGATCAGTCGGCCAATATCGTGCTGGTCGGCTCCAAATACGCTCAGTTCAGCGAGGTCGAAAAAGTGATTCAATGCTGCGAGCTCGAAGGGGTGGATGTCTGGGTCATGGCGAATTTTTTCCGGACTCAGCTTTGCACGACTTCGATCGATACGCTCCAGGGCAGCCCGCTCCTGGTTTTCCGGACCGCGCCCGACTTCACGCTGCAGACCTTTGCCAAGCAGATGTTCGATTATGTCGGTTCATTCCTGCTCATTCTCCTGCTCTCGCCGCTGTTGCTCCTGATTTGCCTGGCGATCAAGTTTACTTCGCCCGGACCGGTCTTCTTTTCTCAGAAGCGCAGTGGGCTCAACGGCATCCCCTTCACCATGTATAAATTCCGCTCCATGATCAATAATGCGGAGATGAAGAAGCATGAGCTGGAGCGGTTGAACGAAATGAGCGGCCCCGTCTTCAAGGTAACCAACGATCCGCGCGTCACCAAAATCGGGGCTTTACTGCGCAAGACGAGCCTGGATGAGCTGCCGCAGCTCTTCAACGTGTTGAAGGGCGAAATGAGCCTGGTGGGCCCACGGCCCTTACCGGTGGATGAAACCCTCCGCTTTGACGATATCGCCCACAGGCGCCGCCTGAGTATGCGCCCCGGGCTCACCTGCCTGTGGCAGATCAGCGGACGCAACAACGTGACCGATTTCAACGAATGGGTCCGGCTGGACCTGCAATATATCGACAACTGGAGCTTCTGGGGAGATTTCAAAATCCTGCTCATGACGATCCCTGTCGTCTTTCGGGGAGTCGGCGCCAAATAATGTCAGGTCTAGCGAGATGAAATGTTTTGTTACGGGAGCCTCCGGATTCGTCGGAGGCAATTTAGTCAGGGAGCTGGTCCGTCAGGGGCACGATGTCCGTGCGCTTCTGCGCGATGTCAGCGACCTGCGCGGTCTGGATGGGCTCGACAGCCAGCACTATGAGACCATTCGCGGCGACGTGCTCGATAAAGACTCCCTGAAGCTGGGGATGAAGGATTGCGATTGGTGCTTCCACGTAGCTGCCAGCTATCATCTCTGGATGCCCGATTATCGGCCGATGTTTCGGACCAATGTCGACGGCTCAGAGAACGTCATGGAGGCGGCCTGCGCTGCAGGTTGCAGCCGGATCGTCTATACCAGCACAGTCGGCTGCATCGGCATCACTTCCGAGACGGGCGTTTCCGAGCCTCCGGCCGATGAATCGCTCGACCCTCATCCGCAGAACCTCACCACGGCTTATAAAAGCTCCAAGTGGCTGGCAGAGCTCAAGGTTCGTGAATTTATCAAAAAGGGCGCACCGATCGTGGTGGTCTGCCCGACGGCCCCGATCGGCCCTCGTGACGTGAAGCCGACGCCCACGGGCAAGATCATCGTCGATTTCCTTAAAGGCGAAATGCCTGCCTTCCTGGAGACTGGCCTCAACTGGGTACACGTACGGGACGTGGCTCAGGGCCATATATTGGCGGCCGAAAAAGGACGCATCGGCGAGCGCTATATTCTGGGCAATGCCGAAGGCAACTGGATGATGAAGGATACCTTCACCGTCCTGGCCGATATCACCGGCCTGCGGGCTCCGCGGGTCAAGATCCCGTATCGGGTGGCGCTCCTGGCCGCTTATGTGGATGAGGCCCTCTCGCGGTTCACAGGCAAGCACCCCAAAGCGCCCCTGGCCGGAGTCAAAATGGCGGCTTTTCGGATGTTTTTCAATCCGGCCAAAGCGATTCGGGAGCTCGGGCTCCCTCAGACCTCGCCGCGGCAGGCGTTCGAAGATGCCATCCGGTGGTTCAGGGATAATGGATATGTAGAGAATTGAAAGCTGAAGGCTTTCTCTTGAGAAAAGGAAGATTATGGAAGGAATTTTACTGAGCATCGCCTTGGGGCTGGGCTTGAGCGCAGCCTGCGGGTTCAGGATTTTCGTGCCGATGCTCGTCGTCAGCATCGCGGCCCGCAGCGGGCATCTCACCTTGAGCGAAGGGTGGCTCTGGCTCGCATCCACTCCGGCACTGGTCGCATTCAGCACGGCAACGGTTTTGGAGATCGTCGCCTATTATATCCCGCTGGTGGATCATTTTTTGGATATGGTTGCCGCACCGGTCGCGGCGGTTGCCGGGGCGGTGGTGGCTGCGGCTGTTTTTGTGGAGATTTCGCCGCTTCTCAAATGGACACTGGCCATCGTGGCCGGCGGAGGAGCCGCTTCCGTGGTCCATGTCGGTAAAACGGTGGCTCGTGCCGGTATCTCGATTCCCACTTTCGGGATGGGGAACTGGCTGGTCAGCACCGGGGAGATCCTCTCGGCCTTTGGCGTGAGCGTTCTCTCTCTCCTGATGCCGATCCTGGGATTCATTTTCTTCCTCGGATTGGCCGTGCTGGCTTTTGTCATCTATCGGCGCCGTCGTCTGCGCAAACGGGCTCTCTTGCCGGCTTAATCCGCGGCAGCTCCCGGGAAAAGACGAACCTATCATTATTTTGTATGTCTCGAATATTGGCTATTGACCACGGCACCGTGCGTATGGGTATTGCTCTGAGCGACGAGCTCAAGATGATCGCCCAACCGCTGGAATATATCCCAGCTGAACCGCTGGAGAATTTCTGGGAATCTCTGGGGAAAATCGTCCTCGAAAAAGAGGTGGAGATGATTCTGGTCGGGATGCCCCGCAATATGAACGGAACCTATGGGCCGGCCTCCGAAAAGGTGCGCGCCTTCATTGCCGCCTTGCGGGAGCACCTGCCGGATATGCCGGTGCGCACCTGGGATGAACGGCTGACCTCTTCAGAAGCCAACCGCCTCTTGATCCAGGGCGATGTGCGCCGCAATCAGCGCAAAGAAAAGGTCGATAAAATGGCCGCCGCCATCCTCCTGCAATCCTACCTGGACGCCATCGGCTAACGCATTGCCTCAACACCAGGAAACCCCGAGCAGAGGGTAGTTAACCGCAGATTCCGCAGATGAATGCAGGAGGGCGTATTCCCTCGGTTCAACCCTTGCGGGCACACCAGAATAGCATTAAGCCAAACCCTAACAAACTTGCGATAGCCATTCCATTCCAGAGATAAAAGCCCAAAGGGCGTCTCTTGTCGATAGGGCCCAACGCGTCGAGAGTCTTTTGAATGAGTACGGGATCTCTTCGATCCGGGGTTATAATTTCCACGCTATTTGAAAAAACAGTGAGAACCATCTCGTTTATATCAACATGTGCCTCCGGCAGGAAACGCTCCGCAGGGATCGGTTTTTCTGATAATTCCAGTTTCCGAATATGAAGGACGGGCAAGTATTCGGCTTCGAGCCTGAACACTTTTTCAGTATCGAATATATCCAATAATTCCTCCGCATCCACTTCATCAGGGTAGCCCATGTAATAGATCCTTGCCGGAAACCATTCCGGACGGTCCGGTGAATCTTCATACTCGAACTCAAAAAAAACGGAATGTTTAACCGCTAAACGATGGATTTTTCCATCTTTGACGCTAATCCGGCCGACCATTTTATTCACATCTCTTTTCTTTGTCGGATTGTTTTCATTATAAACTTCTATCTGTTGTCTCATAAACCAGGACGGACGAAAGGTAACATCGTTTCCATTCCATACAGCCGACCCAGGTTCTAAAAACTGCGAACCCAACATAATGAGACGAGTAAGATGAGTTAAGGCACTCTCTCCACCCAGTGCGTAAAGGTCAGGGTTCTCCCTATCAGGCGCAATTGACTTTCCGAGTTCCATACCGGATGTCTCCCAGCTCTCATCTTTATACCGACCTAAAAGACTGGGGACTCTTGTCGGTTTAATTTCTTCTACAGCAACGTCCAACCCGGGCGGAACGATTCTAAGATAGTATCCATCCCCACAGTAGGCCCCAATAAATGAAAACCTGTTTGTTTTACCAACGAGATCATATTCTACTCCAACCACTTTTGAAATAATGGGTTTGTGTGAAAGATAATCCTTTAAGGCCTTTACGGCCGGAGGGTCCGCTTCCGGCAACGAAGCCTTACATAAGACGATACTGCAGAAAAGCAAAGGAACCCATCCAATGAGAAAAACTGATTTCCATTTCAACCTGTTCATAAAATCAACTCTGTTTATTCCCGATGGCTTTAAATATAAGCCAAATTTTATGCCTGTAAAACCAACAAAAAAGGGCGGAAATGGTAATGATAAGGCAAATTCCACCCCATATAATTGAAGAACGATGACTCGCTTGCTTCTCAAGATATTCTTTGGGAGCACTCCGAATGGTACGAACGGAATAGGGGTAATCCGAATAGGATGTCGAATTGGATGCGCTCAGAGAATTTGTTCCCGTTAATGTACCGATTTCGTTGGATACTGTTGTTTCTGAAGGGCTCTCTTGTGCCAATACGCTAAAGAGAAAGCAGCATATAGGCATCATCATCAAAAGTACCTTGGGCAATTTTCCCTTCACCAATAATGACATAAAACCAACTTTCACTGCATGAGGATGTTAGGCGTTTTTTCTTCAGTTTGTAAAAACAAAAAAACTGCATTTTTTACATTACTACGGTTCGTCCTTAAAAAATCTGCGCCCATCTGCGGAATCTGCGGTTAAAAACATGTCATCTGCGGTTCCATCGGTTGCAGTGATTCAGTGAAATACGTGACTTCAAAGGAGCAGAAATTTTTTATGGACAGATATTTTGAAAGTGATATAAAGAATCGTGTCTTATTTGGAAATAAAAATGTCAGGTTGTAATTTTTATTTACAGTGAGTAAAATAATAAAAAAGTTTTTACAGTCCGATTCAGAGAGAATTCCCGCATTTTTGCGCCCTTCTGTTTCTGATCCTGTTTTCCAACAGCCTGTTTTTTGTTCGCTGCCGAAGTCCGAATCTATTCAATTTAGTTAAGGAGTTTTCGATTGTCTCTCCCTCTTTTGCAATTCTCTTTGCGTACTCGATTCTCCTTGTTCTGCAATTTATCAGGCGGTTTAAACACCCCATTTTGCCGAAAATCTTTCTCATTTCAGCCTATACCCTTTTTCTAAGCCTGATTTTGTTTGAATCCTTCACCGTTTTCATATTTGGAAAGCACATCCGTATCGACGTTATCGAAGTAATTTTGAGTACTAATACCGGAGTAACGGGAGAATTCATCACCACGTACCTGTCACAATTTCCATTGCCTCTGGCTTTATTTTTATTCGCTTTGTTTTTTGGGCTATTCATTCGAAAAGGAATTCAAAAATATAAGGTCCCCGATAAACTCGCTTTTGCCTTCATCCTGGCAATGATACCGGCCTTGGGGTGTCTTGCCATCAATGCGAGTTTTTATGCAAGAACGGGCACTGTAAAAGGGAGTTACAGGTCAACATCCATCACACGTTTCATTGGGGCGTGCGTCTTGCTGAAAAAATCGCACTCGCAGATGGAGGATTTCAAACAACGGTCCCGTCCGGAAACGGTGCAGTACATTTCAAGAGAGATTCAATGCAGCAACATCGTGGTGATTATCGGGGAATCTTTTTCCAAATATCACTCTTCTCTTTACTCCTACCCGAAGGCAACGAACCCCAAACTGGGAGAGCTGGCTCAGAGCAATCTCTACGTTTATAAGGATGTTATTACACTCTTCAGCTACACAACCTCCGTAATTAAAACGATTTACGGTATTACTAGATATAGATCGGACAAAACGTTTCCCCCTCCGTTTCCAAGCGTTTTAAGAGGAGCTGGATACAGAACACACCTCTATGACCAACGGGATTACTTGAAAGAAGAAAAGTATCAGGTTATCTGGAGCAACATGTTTGATACCAAGAACGACACCAAAATCCGTGATGATCTGGACCTCATCAACTCGATAGATGTCAGCAAGACCGAGCCCTCTCTTTATGTTATCAGTCTGCGAGGTCAGCATTACACCTATGCCAACAGGTATCCGGAGAGCTTCGACCGTTTTAAGAAAGACGACTATCCCGAGGTTTCCGACAAGCAACACGCAGAAATCATAGCTCACTACGATAACGCGACTCTCTATAACGATTTCGTCATTTACAGTTTAATTCGGAAATTCATGGACCTGGAAGCCGTGGTTCTCTATTTTTCGGATCATGGGGAAGAGGTTTACGACTACCGTAACTTCATGGGCCATGGAGGAATATCCGAAAAGAGCAAGGAGATCAAATATCAGATTGAGGTTCCCTTCATGATATGGGTTTCTGACCTTTACAAAGAACATCATCCTTGTGAAGCGGAGAAGATCAAAAATGCCGTGAACCGTCCCTATAATACCGGAGACCTGACGTATTTAATCATGGACCTTTCCGGCGTCAAAGCCGTGGGATACGATCCCACCCGGAGCGTCATCAATGACCGGTTTGACTCTACCTACGACCGAATCGTTCTGGGATTCATCAATTACGATCAGCGCAGAAGGGACTCTGCGCAATAATTCCCTCTATATTCGAGGCTTGCTTTTTGGGGAGAATTTGGCTTAGATGAAGTAGGTCTTTTTCTATAAAGACTGTGTAAAGTGGGGTCCCGTAGCTCAAATGGATAGAGCAGCGGTTTCCTAAACCGTAGATCGGGGTTCAATTCCCTGCGGGGCTGCCACTTTTTCTTCTTTTTTCCCGGGGCGGTGCACTTGTTGCGAGCCTATTCAAAAACGTTGGAAGTATTTGAAAGCGTTATTGCAAAGGGTGTGTTTTGACGTTATAGTGAGAGTCGGCTGGGGGTGAGTCTTCGAATGATTGCCTTAGTCAGATAAATACCATGGATTCAATATATTCGGGTTTAGAACTTCTTTACGTGGTGTTGGGCGTGTTGGTGCTCTTCGGCGCGGCCGTTTTCGTACACGAGTTCGGGCACTTCTGGGTAGCGCTCAAATGCGGAATGAAGGTGGAGGAATTCGCCATCGGCTTTGGTCCGAAGATCAAGAGCTGGAAGCGCAACGGCATCGAGTATTCAGTTCGCTGGATACCGGCCGGCGGCTTTGTCCGGCTGCCGCAGATGGTGACCAGTGAAGCGCTGGAGGGTGCCAGCGAGGAGCCTTGTCCGCCGGCAGCTCCCTGGAAACGGATTCTGACGGCCTTTGCGGGTCCGGCCATGAACATGGTATTCGCCTTCCTTCTGGCCATCGTGATTTATTTTGTCGGTTTGCCCTATTTGATCAATCCGCCTGTGATCGGCTACGTGGACCAAGCTTCTGAGGAATACAAGATGGGTATCCGTTACGGGGATGAAATCGTGATGGTCGGCGACAAAAAAGTCCGCTCCTGGGAAGAGGTTCATGAAACGTGCATCCTTTCCCGCTCAAGCGAGCTGCCCTTCGTGATGAAACGCGGGGATACTCTCTTTACCAACCAACTCAAGCTCTCGGTTGACCCCAAAATCGTGGAGGTCTCGGGTTTGACCTGGAAGCTGCCCAACCTGGGAGGCAAGGATTTGCCCGTAGCCCAGAAGGTGACGCCCGATGGCCCCGGAGACCTGGCCGGAATGAAGGATGGCGACCATATTACCAGCTTTAACGGGATGCCGATTCTGGGCAGGGAACACCTGATCAAGATGATCTCGGGCAGCCCGGGCAAAGAGGTTCAGCTGGCTGTCTCGCGTCCTCTGCCCGAAGGCGGAATGACGAATCTCACTCTCAGCGTCACTCCGGCGGATTTGGGCGGTAAGGGGAGAATTTCGGTTTATTTGACGACGGAAGGCAAAATGACCTATGCCGTGCAGTATCCGGGGCCGAATCCTCTGGAGAATGTCAGCAGCGTTTTGGAGAGAACCTACAGTACGATCGCGGCTCTCTTTCACTCCAAAGAAACCGGGGTTGGGGTCAAAGACCTCAGCGGTCCTCCGGGGATTCTGGCGATGCTGGCCACTTACGTGAAGGGTGATTACCGCCTGGCGCTCAATTTCATGGTCCTGCTCAACGTCAGCCTGGCGATATTGAATCTCTTGCCGATACCGGTCCTGGATGGCGGCCACATCGTGATGGCCTCTTATGAATGGGTGACGCGCCGCACGGTCAGTATCAGATTCCTCGAGTATGTGAACACGGCTTTCGCGTTTCTCCTGATCGGCTTCATGATCTTCGTCTCTTACAATGACATTAAGAAGTTTTCTCTCTTCACAGGGATGTATAAACAAGATTTCCAGTTCGAAGAGACGAGTTCCCCGGACGGTAAATAGCCGTCAGACAGCATGAGTTTCAGTCAGTCACTTTACTTTTACCAACGCCGGCCCACCCGCGAAGTGGTGGTGGGTATTCCCGGAGAGGGCGGCGTTATTATCGGAGCAGATCAGCCGGTCGTGGTTCAGTCGATGCTGACCAGCAAGACCAAGGATACGGATCACTGCGTGCGCGAGATTCTCGAGCTCGAACAAGCCGGCTGCCAATTGGTTCGCCTTACGGCGCCGACCTTGAAAGACGCGCAGAATCTGGGCGTCATTGTCGAGCGTCTCCGCGCCCGGGGGAGCAAGATCCCGCTGGTGGCTGATATTCATTTTGTCCCGGATGCGGCGATCGAGGCCGCGCGCTGGGTGGAGAAAATCCGGATTAATCCCGGCAATTACGCCGATTCAGTAAGCTGGGATATGCAGTCAAGCACGCCCGAAATGTACGAGGCGGCCCTGAAACGGGTGGAAGAGAAATTTCTGCCGCTTCTGGAAATCTGCAAAAAGCTCGGCCGCGCGATGCGCCTCGGCTCCAACCACGGTTCCCTGAGCCAGCGGATCATGAGCCGCTATGGCGACACTCCGCTGGGAATGGTGGAGGGCGCCCTGGAATATGCCCGAATCGCCCGCAAGCACGGGTTCCATAATTTCCTCTTTTCCATGAAAGCCAGCAGTCCCAAGGTGACGATCGAAGCCTACAGGCTGCTTGCTCTGAAGCTTTCTCAAGAAGGCCCTGACTGCAATTACCCCTTCCATCTGGGTGTGACCGAGGCCGGTCTGGGTGCGGATGGCCGTATCAAGAGCGCGGTCGGGATTGGCGCACTTCTGGTCGACGGACTGGGCGAAACCATCCGCGTCTCCCTATCGGAGGACAGCGTCCATGAAATCCCGGTTTGCCGTTCTCTCCTGAGCTCCATGCCGGAGATTTTCAGCGGAGAAGCGGCCCCGGAATTGCCGCCGGCCTGGAATCCCTATTCTTATGAACGGCGCCCGAGCGAAGAGATCCTTTACGGGGGAATTCCCCTGGGAGGAATGCAGCCGGTGCGCGTGCTGGCTACCCCGGAGCAGAATGAGCGTGCCGAGCGCAAACTCCTGGCGAAAAAGCGGGTCTTTTGCGAAGCCGAGTATTCGCCCCATAGCTGCGTGGAACTCGAGGTTTCCAGGTCTCTGCCCGTGGTTGCGCCCGGGAAACTGGTGACGATTGCCGACGGCTCTTCCGTACCGGTTGTTTTCGCTTTTCGCTGGCTGGCTGCGGCACTCAAGGCGGCCGGTTTGAAGAACCCGATTCTTCTCAAAGATACTTTTAAACCCGAAGAGAGCGACCGGGCCGAAAAAACGGTTCTGAAATCGGCCACTCTTCTGGGCTCACTCCTCTGCGACGGCATCGGCGACAGCGTGCTGGTGCGCCGCGAAAAGAATCCCACGGAGGCGGTTTTGCTGGCTTGGAATATCCTGCAGGCCTCCGGCTCACGCTCTTTCAAGACCGAATATATTTCCTGCCCTTCCTGTGGGCGCACTCTCTTTGATATTCAGAAGGTGATCGCCCGGATCAGCGAGCGGACCAGCCACTTGAGCAGCGTCAAGATCGGTATCATGGGCTGCATCGTCAATGGGCCCGGGGAAATGGCCGATGCGGATTTCGGTTATGTGGGAGGAGCTCCGGGAAAAATTACCCTCTACGTCGGCAAAACCCCCGTTGAGCGCAATATCCCGGAAGATGAAGCGGTAGATGCCCTGGTCGAGCTGATCAAAAAGCACGGCCGCTGGGAAGAGCCCCCGGTTTCAGAAGGTGGTATTTAAAGGAGCGGTATTAGCTCAGTATTTCAGAGATTCCACTCGATGATGCGGACTCCATCGCCGATATTCCGGATAACGGTCCCCTTAACCTCCTGGCGATGAGGGCAGGATGTTTCGTTGGGGTGTTCTTCGGACGCGCGGGAAGCGAAAACGATCGCCTGTGCGCCGCGCTCGACTAAAATTTTGGCCCGAGGAACTGCCTCTTTGCCGGGGCAGCCGCCGCAGCTGAAGAACCCGATGACCTCGACCGGACCTTTCCCTCCGTCGGAAGATTTACCTTCGGCCTCGATTTTAAGATCGGCTGCACACGGGCATCCGCATGTGTCTGCGGTTTTCTGGCATTTGATAATTCCTATTTTCATTTTTCTCTTCCTCTGCCTACAAAGACAGAACATCCTCAGGTTTTGACGCAAAGCGCCGGCTTTGAGAATAATTTTCCCAAAGCTCGTGGTCAATCCTCAAGCGCTCCGACTTATTGCTGGAGAGGCTCGGGCTTCTGATAGAGGTTCAGGAGGCTGTTCATCGGGATATTGAGCTCCTGGGAATTCATGCCCACGCAGGCCAGCACGGGCAGCCCGGTGACCTCTTCGATCACTTTGCGGTTATCTTTATGCAGGATGCTTCCCTCCTGAAAGTAGTTGAGGATAATGCCCCGGACATCAATATTATTGCTGCGGGCATGTTCGACGGAGAGAATCGTACTGTTCAGGGTTCCCAGGGCAGCCGATGAAACCAACAAGACGCCCAGGCCCAGTGCATGGATCAGATCGGTCTGGAACCAGTTTTCTTTGTCATCGCGCCGGAAGGGGCAGAAAAGTCCTCCGTAGCCATCCACGGTGAGATACTCATGGCTTCTGAGCGCTTTTTCGAAATCCTTCTTGATCGTCTCTATTTCAATGGGCGGACCCTCAATCCGGGAAGCCAGGTGAGGAGGCACAGCCGACTGGAAGAGGTAGCTGCTCATGCTGTTGGGGTCTTCATAGAGACCGCATTCTTTGGAAACCCGGAGGGGATCGCCCGCAACCAGGCGCCCATCCAGATTGACCGCGCCGATCTGAACCGGCTTATAGTAGCCGGCCTTCAATCCGCCCTGCATTAACTTTTTTATCAGGAGCGCCGAGATGTAGGTTTTGCCCACGCTCAGGCCGGTCCCGGCGATAAATATGCTTTTACTCATGGTGTTTTAGTTTCGAAACCCAGTTCTGAAAGAGTTTTCAGGTCGTCTTCGATATCTATTCCGCAGGTGGTCAGGAGATTGCCCGAAATGGCGGCATTGGCTCCCGATTGAAAGATACTGCGGCCGTGATCGGCCAGGAGACTGCGGCCGCCGGCCAGGCAGATCGTCGCCTGAGGGAGGGTAAAACGGAAAAGGGCAACCGTGCGGCGAATTTCTTCAAGCGGCAGCGGTGGATTGTGTTCTAGCGGCGTGCCCGGAATCGGGTTCAGGATATTGACCGGAATATAAAGAACGCCTTGCCGCCTCAGTTCCAGGGCTAAATCGAGCCGATCCTCCATCGATTCACCCAGGCCGATAATCCCGCCGGAGCAGATTTCCAGCCCGGTTTGGCGCAGGGCCTCCATGACCCGGATTTTATCGTCATAGGAGTGGGTCGTGCAGACCTGTGGAAAAAAGCGCCGCGAAGTCTCCAGATTATTATGGTAGCGGGTGAGCCCGGCCTCTTTGAGGCGGTGGAGCTGGCTCGGGGTGAGGAGCCCGAGCGATGCGCACAGACCGATAGAACTCTGCCGGCGGATCTGGCGAAAAACGTTGCAGAGGCGCTCCACCTCTTCCTCGGTCAGCCCGCGGCCGGAAGTCACCACTGAAAAGCGCTCGGCACCCTGCCGTGCATTTTCCAAAGCTTCCTCGAGAATTTCAGATTCGGCCTTCAGGGGATAGGAATCCACCCGGGTCCGGTAATGGAGCGATTGGGCACAGTATTTGCAGTTCTCGGTGCAGGCGCCGCTTTTCGCATTGAGGACGGTGCAGATATGGAATGCCTTGCCGCAGAAGTGTTCCCTCAGCTCTTCGGCTGCACGGCAAAGTTCCTCCAGATCGGCAGAAAACAGTTCCAGAAGCTCCTCCCGCAGAGCTGAGCCTCCTGCCATTATTTTATTCTTCAGCTCTCTGACCATTTTTTTAGAGGGTATTCTGCCGATCTTTTTTAAGAGAGCTCCAGCATCCGTTCAATGGGTGCCCGAGCCTTGGCCATAATTTCGGCCGGAAGCTGGATTTGCGGCTTCATTTTGTTAAAAGCGCTGATCATCTTATCGAGCGTATTCTTCATCATGTGCTTACACTGGGGCTGGAAGCCCTTGATCGGCAGCGGGTAAAACGTATTGCCGGGTAACTCCTTGCGAAGCCGGTGGATGATATTGACCTCGGTCACGATAATGAATTCCTTTGCCGGCTGAGTGCGGCAATAGGTGATCATCTTCTCGGTGGAGCAGACCTCATCGGCGGCTCGGCGGACCGGAGCGGTGCACTCGGGATGTGCAACCACCTTGGCCCCGGGATGTTTTATCTTTTCTTCGGCAATGGCTTCGGCCGTAAATTGGGTATGAACGTAACAATAGCCCGGCCAGAGAAGCATCTCGCGTCCGGTCTTCTCCATGACCCAGGAGCCGAGGTTCTGATCGGGTGTGAAGAGAATCGGACGATCCTTTGGACTGGCCGCAACGATTCTATCCGCATTGCCGCTGGTGCAGATTACGTCCGAGAGCGTCTTCACCTCGGAGGAGCAGTTGATGTAGGAGACGACATAGAGCTCCGGGTGCTTCTCCTTCAATTTTCTCAGCTCTTCAGCCGGGCAGCATTCTTCCAGACAGCAACCGGCATTGGCGTCGGGCAGGATAACGGTGCGGTCCGGGTTCAGGATTTTTGCGGTTTCGGCCATGAAATTGACCCCGCAGAAGAGGATGACTTTGGCATCGGTTTTAGCGGCCTCGCGCGAGAGACCGAGGGAATCTCCCACATAGTCGGCAACATCCTGAATTTCTTTAATTTGATAATTGTGAGCCAGGATAATCGCCTGATGTTTCTCTTTGAAACGGCGGATTTCTGCCTGCCGCTCCGCGATCCACTCCGTAGAAAAGGAAGGGGCCGGTATTTCGATTTGAAAAGGATTTGCGCATTCGCAGTAGCCGACGTTCTTGCAGTGTCGAACGAGAAAATCAGGAATCTCAATATCCATAGACCGAACAATAGCAGAAGGTACGCCGCTCTTCAAGGAAGAGTAGGGGCTCTGCGGCTGCCGGGGTCAAGAGGTTTTTTCGGAAGATAAGACAGTTTTTAGGGGTATATAAGTTACTGGAAATCAATTTAATCTCAAAAGTTTAAAGAATAATTATTCTGAGCCGCTCTTGAAAGAGATTCTGTATTTTAGCATTTATATGTGGGCGGAATTTTGGCAGAATTGCAGGGGCCAATGCGCTATTTTTGGAAATTTCATGACTTTGAGCCAGTTGCAGTTGAGGAGCTCGCCGCCCGGTTGGGAGTGAGCCCCTTGATGGCGCGTTGTCTTTGGAACCGGCGGGTGAGGACAGCTGAAGAGGCGGAGAGCTTTCTCGAACCTTTTTTAAAAAAGCTGGGTGATCCGTTTCTGATTCCCGATATGGAAAAGGCGGTCACGCGTCTGCTCCTGGCAAAGGAACTTGGGGAACCAGTCACGATTTTTGGTGATTACGATGCAGATGGGATTACCGCCGCGGCTATCTTAAGCGAATTTTTCTCGGTACTGGGCTGGAATTTCCAGGGCAGCTACCTGCCTATCCGGATGGAGGAGGGCTACGGGCTTTCGGAAGAGGGGATCGATCACTGCCTGAAGAGCTACCCGGAGACGCGTGTGCTCCTAGCCGTAGATTGCGGCTCCACTTCTTCCAAGGGGATTGAGCGTCTTCAGAGGGGAGGTCTCGATGTTATCGTTCTTGACCATCATCAGATAGACCATGCGGAGAGGCCCAATCCTTATGCGTTGGTCAATCCGCGCAATATCCCGGAGGGAGAGCCGCCGCAGCGACAACTCAAAGAGCTGCAAGCGCTCTGCTCGGCCGGTCTGGCCTTCAAGCTGGCCCATGCGATTTTGAAGAAAGGCCGCCTCGCCAATGAGGAATGGGCCGAAAAATTTGACCTCAAGGAGGTTCTGGACCTGGTCGCGCTGGGCACCATTGCCGATCTCGTCAAGCTCAAGGGAGAGAACCGGATTTTCGTGGCGCACGGCCTGAAGAGAATCGCCCAGACCCGACGCTTGGGGCTGCAGGAGCTTTTGAATTCGAGCCGTCGCCGGGTGGTTTCGGTGGATGACGTCTCTTTCTACCTGGCTCCCCGGCTCAATGCGGCCGGGCGCCTGGAGGATGCTCAGGTGGCGCTGGAGCTCCTGACGACTCCGGACCCGGGGCAGGCCGTGTGCCTGGCACAGCAATTGGAGCAGGTGAACCAGGATCGTAAAGGCTTGCAGAATCGAATCGCCGAAGAGGTGATCAGCCGGGTGAAGCGGAATTTCAACCCGGAAAAAGATTTTGTGATTGTGGAGGGGAGCTTTGATTGGCACATTGGCGTTATTGGGATCGCTGCGGCCCAGGTGGCCAAGCAATTCCGTCGGCCGGTGGTCATCCTGGGCGGCAACGGCCAGAATTGGCGCGGCTCCTGCCGGAGTGTGGATGGTTTCGATATGGCTGAGGCACTGCGGCAGTGTGAGGGGCTGCTTCTGAACCACGGAGGCCACTCGATGGCCGCCGGGGTGGAGCTCGAGCTCAATCAGTTGGAGAGCTTCCGCCAATGCCTGAACCAGGTGGCCCTGAAAGCCCTGGGTTCTAAGGTCATTAAGCCGAATTTGCTCTTGGATGCGGAGGTGAAGTTCTGCCAGATTACCCCCGAGAATCTCAAAGAGCTCTTCCGGCTGGCACCCTTCGGGATGGGCAATCCCTCTCTGACTTTTGCCGTTCGCGGTGCACGGATGGCGCGGCCCTGGCGGAAATTCGGGCAGATGCAGCGGCACCTGAAATTATTTTTGAATGATGGCAGTGCGGAAACCGTCGAAGGGGTGATCTGGAATTTTGAGGAGCCGCTTCCGGAGTTTGGTTCTTTTCTGGATATTGCTTTCGAGCCGACGCTCGATAACTTCAGCGGCCAGGAAGTCGTCCGGCTCAAAATACTGGATTGGAAACAGAGCGAGGATTAAACCTCGGCATCCCCTGTTGAACGATAAACCGATATTGACCCAACAAATACTTTTAAGAGAGCATGCTCAAATGGATCAGTAAACTGTTAGCCAAAACGGCCGACTGGACAATGCTTTATCCCAAGCGTATTGTCGTCGCCCAGCTTCTCCTGGCCGTGGTCTCGATCTGGTACACGGTCGAGTACCTCCAGTTCAGCACCAACCGCAATGAGCTGGTGGGCGAGGACCAGAAGTATCACAAGATTTTCCTCAAGTATCAGGAGGAATTCCCGAACCAGGATGACATCGTGGTCGTCGTGGAGAGCGACAGCTTCGACCGCAACCGGATGTTCGTGGAGCTCCTGGGCGCACGGCTGGAGGCCGAAACCAATCTCTTCACCGACGTTTTCTATAAAGGAGACATGAAAATGATGGGCAATAAGGCCCTGCTTTTCTCCGATGAAAGCATGTTGGTGGATCTGGAGGCCGAGCTCAAAAACTATGCGCCTTTCATTCAGGATTTTGTCGGCATTACCAATCTGGTCGATCTCTTCAATTATGTGAATGACCGCTTCATGCGGGCTCAGAAGGCCGAGACTCAGGAGAACCTGGATATGATCAATACGCTGCCCGCCCTGGAGCGAATCCTCGGCGGAGCCCACGGCGCGGTTACCAAGCCCGGAGTCCCCATGTCGCCCGGTCTGGCAACTCTCTTCGGAAGCGGAGAAGAGGCCGAGAGGCAGCAATATATCACGTTCGGCGACGGGAAAATGTACCTGGTCAATCTGCATATCGTTTCGAGCGAAGTGGCGCCAGAGGCCGTGAGCCGGCTGCGCTATCTGGTCGAAGATGTCAAAATGCTGGTGGGAGGGGTAAACGTCGGCATCACAGGCGAACCGATTCTGGAGTTTGACGAGATGCAGCAGAGCCAGAAGGATACGACTCTCTCGAGTATCGTCTCTTTGGTCCTCTGTCTTTTCATCTTCTGCTATGGATACC
>JALNXY010000052.1 GCA_023230105.1 Verrucomicrobiota bacterium | reverse complement strand
GAGACTTAGCATATTTTGGAGAATTTGGAAAGAGAGGAGTAGGCTATCCTATTAATGAGCTTAGTGCAATACTGAAGTCCATATTAGGTTCAAGTAAAAAATGGGATATAATAATTGCAGGGGCTGGAAATCTTGGTAAGGCATTGCTTCGATATAGGGGTTTCCAGAAACGTGGTTTTATAATTAAGGCAGCATTTGATAGTGATGATTCTAAAGTTGGGAACAAAGTGAATGGCGTTAAAATCATATCTGCAAATCAAATGGAAGATTATATTAAAGAACATAATATAAGGATTGGTATAATAACCGTTCCTGTAGAATTTGCACAAGAAGTTGCTGATCATATGATTGCAGGGGGAATTGTATCTATCCTGAATTTTGCACCGACTACCCTCAAATACCCAGCCTATGTAAAGTTAAACAATATCGATATATCGATTGAATTAGAACGACTAGTGTATTTTTTAGCTTCCAGAAAAAATATTAGAATTAAATGATTATAAAAGTAAATCAATTGTTCTAAAATTATTAAAAAATAGTAAAAATATTTGAAAAATAATAGTTAATGGTTATTTTAGAGTTAGTTGACATAAGTTTTAGATGTATGATAAAATTGCCAATGGTAGTTTGTGATAATTTTCACAAAATACTTGCTTATACAGAATAAATTAATCATAGGAAAATTCCATTTATTGTTGGTTAAATATCTAACTGTAGGAGAATAAATATTTAGAGCTATGAAAATAAAAGAAATTGTTAAAATCTTAGATGCTGAAGTGTTGACAGGTGAGCTTTATTTAGATATAGAAATTGAAGAATTTGCTGTATGTGATTTGCTAAGTGATGTCTTGGCTTTGAGCAAAGATAGATTTCTTTTATTAACTGGCTTAACAACTCAACAGGTAGTAAGAACTGCAGAGATAGCTGGTGGAATAGGAGTTGTTTTTGTTCGAGGCAAAACACCTGAACCGGGAGCGATAGGAATGGCACGTTCGCACCATATACCTTTATTGATGACTCCAATGTCAACTTTTGATGCCTGTCGGACAATAGTAGAAGCAATTAATAAAAAAGAGAAATAATGACAATTTTACATTCTAAAGAAAAGCTAACTTTAGCCAGTGAGCTGATATATGAAATAAAAGTAAAAGATGCTATGACCAGAGATGTGATATATTTCAGTCAGGATTCGACTTTCCGGGAAATACAATCATCATTGAAAAAACATAGAATATCCGGAGCGCCAATCTTGGATGAAAAAAAGAATATCATTGGAATGGTTAGTATAGATAATGTAATAACTGCATTAGATGAAGGTTATGTAAATGAAAAAGTAAAAGACTATATGAGCAGAGATATAATAACAATACCTCAAAATTATTCCCTGGTTTCAGCTATTAAAAAATTTGAAAAATATAAATTTGGTAGATTGCCTGTAACAAAAAATACACGTACAGATAAGATTGCAGGCATATTAACAATGGGTGATATTTTAAATTGTTTGTTAGTAAGCATACAAACAATTGCAGAAAAAGTTGAAAAAAAAGAAGACCAAAATACCCTACTATCAGATAAGATGATTGGGCAGGATAAAAAAAAGAGACTACAATTTGAAGTTAAAAAAGCAGATTTTGATAATGCCGGACAAGTTGCCAGTATGATACGTAACTATCTCCAAAAATTAAATATCGAAAAGCAAATACTCCGGCGAGTGGCTATTGTTTGCTATGAAGCAGAGATGAATATAAGTATTCATTCTTTGGGGGGACACATAACTGTTGAAGTAGAAGAAACAAAAATAGAAATTATAGCAACTGACTATGGTCCGGGCATTCCGGATATAGAGGAAGCAATGAGGCCAGGTTATACCACTGCATCTGAGCAGATAAGAGCTCTGGGCTTTGGTGCAGGAATGGGATTGCCGAATATTAAAAGATGTGCAGACTATCTTGAACTGGAATCTTCCATGGAAACAGGAACAATATTAAAAGCCATTATTCATGTAGAGGGATTAGGAGGGTGATAATGAAATTAAGTAAAATAATCGAAAAATGCTCTTTAGAAAAAGTTGTGTTTTGTTTGGATGGTGAAATTAAAAATGGCTACACAGGAGATTTAATGTCTGATGTTATTGCTAATGCTAACAGTAATAGTATCTGGATAACTATACAAGCTCATAAAAATAGCATTGCTGTAGCATTGATTAAAGATATTTCGGCAATACTATTTACCAACAATGTTCCTATAAGTCCTGAAGTAATTAAAAAAGCAAAAGAAGAAAATATTTCTATTTTAAAAACCCCTGAGAATTCATTTAATGTATCAGGTAAAATATATTCATTGCTGGAGGGTAAAACTGAGCAGAGTTGATTTGCATATTCATTCTTCCTTATCTGCATGTGGAGAAGATATTATGTCACCCCAGCTCATACTAAAGCAGGCAGATAAAAATAAAATTGATTTAATTGCGATAACGGATCATAACACAATTGACCATTCTATTTTACTTAATAAATTAAGTAAGGGAACAAAGGTAAATACGATTTTTGGAGTAGAGCTAACTACAAAAGAAGAAGTACATTTATTAGGCTATTTTCCTAATGAGGAAAGTATAAGAAAAATGGGATTAAAGATTAAAGAATGTTTGCCCATACTGGAAAATAAGCCTTCTTTTTTTGGATATCAATTGGTTTATGATTATCATGGTGAAATCATGGAAATTGACCATTTGTTACGACAGAATGCCATGCAAATAAGCTTGGATGAATTAGTTGAATTTATTCATTCTATTGGAGGAATTGCAGTTCCTGCTCATATTGAGAGGGCTTATTGTGGACTAATAAACCAAATAGGTTTTTTGGATCCGGAAAGTAATTTTGATGCTGTTGAAGTTTCTAAATTCCAATGGAAAAAAGATAATTATAAATCCGGGGATCTTCTTAAAGGTTTCCCTGTAATCAGTGGCTCAGACAGCCATTTTTTGGAAGACATTGGAAAGTTTTTTATGGAGACCAAAAGAATTAAAGAAATAACGGAAGTGACAAATTTTAATTCATTAAAAAAATATTTGAGGAATATTAAATTTGAAAAATATTGCTGACCATCTTTTTGATATTTTTGAAAACTCAGTTAATGCTGCTGCTGATGAGGTAATAATAAGAATTGCCTTTTCGGATAACATCTTCTATTGCAGTATTTCTGACAATGGAATCGGAATTGCTGGAGATGAGGTTTTGGATCCATTTGTTACGTCCAGAACTACAAGAAAGGTAGGCCTGGGTTTACCATTATTAAAGAAGGCAGCGGAAGATACAGGTGGTTATCTAAGAATCAAAAGAATAAATCAAGATGGTGGCACTAATCTGGAATTTGAGATGAATATGTCGCACATTGACGCTAAACCTTTTGGGGATTTGCCCCAAACTTTCACAGATATTTATTTTGCCTGGCCGGAAATTGATTTAAAAATCTATATAATCAATGATTGCAAAAAAGACAAAGTTTTGGATTTTTATGAAATAAGAGAAGATGAAAGGAAAGGACTTTCGAATTCCATTAAAAACAGGCGAAAGATACTGTCTATTATGCAGGAAGAAATGAAGAAACTTAATATTGAATAGATTTAGCACAATAGTTATTGCTATTATTTTTAGAGCAAAAGGATAATAGCAAAGAAAAAAAATAAAAAATTATACATTTGGAAAGGAGGAGCGATGAAAAACTTAGAAGAATTAAAAATAATGCGTGAGAGAGTCAAAAAGGATTTACAACTAAGAGCAGGTAAACATCGTGTAAAAATTGTTGTAGGAATGGGTAGTTGTGGAATTGCAGCTGGTGCAAGAGAAACCATGAACGAATTTTTGAATTTGATTGAAAAAAGTAACAAAACAGATATTATTGTCACAGCTTCTGGATGTTTCGGTTTTTGTGCCCAGGAGCCTATGATACATATCTATGTAGAAGAAAAGAAACCTGTGACTTATCGAAATGTAGACACAGAAGCAGCACAGGAAATATTTAATAATCATATATTAAACGGGAAAATTGTAGAAAAATACCTATTTTCAAAGGGGAAAGAATAATGAGTGAAACAACAACTATAAGCAAGTCTGATGAATTATCCAGGCAAGAAAATTACAGACAGTTAGAAGATTTTATTAATGAAAATAAAGAAAAAAAAGGTTATTTAATTCCAATATTATATAAGGCTCAGGAATTATTTAAATACCTTCCCCCGGAGGTTATGAGTTTTGTTGCAAAAGGAATGGGGATATCAGAAAGTGAAGTATTTGGTGTAGCGACTTTCTATTCTTATTTTAAAACTAAACCCATAGGTCGTCATACAATTACAGTTTGTATGGGAACAGCCTGTTATGTAAAAGGGGCAAAAAAAATACTGGAAGAACTGCAAAATAAGCTCGGGATTAAAGAAGGGGAAACTACAAAGGATTTAAGGTTTACCCTTGGTAGCCAGCCCTGTTTTGGATCATGCGGTATGGCACCGGTAATCATGATTGATAATAATGTTCATGGCAGGTTAACACCTGACAAATTGGATGAAGTTTTACAGAAATACAAATAGTTGGTAAGGAGAATATTGATGATAGAGAAAGTAAGAACTCAGCTTCTTTTATGTTCAGGAACATCCTGTATGTCAAACGGTGCCCAGCAGGTAAAGGATTCTCTTGAAAAAGCCTTAAAAGAAGCTAATTTAGAAAAAGAAGTGGAAATTATTACTACCGGGTGTATGGGGATTTGTGAATTAGGTCCCATTATGGTGGTTTATCCTGATGGAGTATTCTATCAAAGATTAACACCTGAAGATGCCCGTGAGATTGTTCAGGAACATATTCTAAAAGGCAGAGTAGTACAACGACTCTTTTACAAGAAACCAAAGTCAGAAGAGTTGGTTGATATGATGGAAAATATTGAATTTTTCCAGTTACAAAAAAGAATTGTACGAAGAAATTGTGGTGTTATAGATGTCACCACCATTGATGATTATATAGGGGCAGATGGTTTTATGGCCCTGGGTAAAGCATTGACGGAGATGACCCCACAGGAAGTTATTGAGGAAATTAAAAAATCAGGATTAAGAGGCAGAGGTGGCGCAGGATTTCCCACAGGATTGAAATGGGACTTTGCAGCTAAAGCGAAAGGTGAAAAAAAATATATTTTATGTAATGCTGACGAAGGTGACCCTGGTGCATTTATGGACCGTAGTATGCTGGAAGGCGATGCCTATAGTGTTTTAGAAGCGATGATTATTGGTGGTTATGCCATTGGAGCTAATCAAGGTTATATTTATGTACGAGCTGAGTATCCCCTGGCAATAGAAAGATTAAAAATCGCTGTAAAAGAAATGAGAAAACACGATCTA
>JALNXY010000034.1 GCA_023230105.1 Verrucomicrobiota bacterium | reverse complement strand
AGTACCTTTACAAAAAAACTGATGCTCAGGAAGGTTTGGGCAAACCGCGCTATCAACAGATTTATTGGGAAGACCTCACCGGTTATTTTTATACGGAGATGGCCGGCAATCAGCTCATTCCGGATCATGACGGATGGGGCTTTACGCCTGATCGTTTTTGGGTCGATATGGATAATGCTGAAATTCCATACCAGTATTTTCAGTTTGACCCCCTCACTCATGCGCCCATGGGGCCTTATGCATTGCCCAGCCGCTATATCTGGAGGGATGTGGAGACTCATGATATCATCCCCACTGATCCCGTTACCAACGAACCTCTGCCGACCCCGGATCAGGTTCCTTATCGCGCTCCGGCCTGGATTCAGGAATTCGTTCCATTCTGGGGTCCTTATCAGGTTGAGGTCGGTTTATCCTGCCTGGCCGGAAGCCTTACGCAGGAAGAGGATGATCTGAAGTGGCTGCGCCCGGGTGAGATTCCCTATCGCATCGACCCTGAGAATCCGGATAATGGCAGAATCGATATCGATTACAGCGCCTATCAGGTCAGTATCGGTACCAACGCCTTTGATAAAGTGACCCTTTTGCAGAGTGGTTATCCGGTTGTTCCGGAGTTGGATAGCTCCAAGTATCCCGGTCATATCACGATTACCGGAGGCAGCGGTGTGAACATTCTGGACAAGTTCTCGGCTGATGCCCAGCAATCCATTACGCTCAATATCACGAACCTGACTTCTGCGGAGAATGTTCTCTTGAATGCGAACTACGTCAATGCGTTCATCTCCCGTCTGAAGGATCCGAACGACCCGAACCGCAAGCTCGTTGTGAAAGAGCTTGTGAGCCCGACGATGACCCGTTTGCAGGGCAATATGGCCATCTATAGCGGTATTTACACCGTTACTTTCCAGATCAGCGATACTCCCTATGTCCGTAACCCGGACCCGGAGGAGCCTGTTGACCCGCCGGATCCTGAAGACCCGGATGCTCCTGAGGAACCCGAGGAAGAAGAGCCGGAGTGGGAAGATGCCGACTTCGTATTCCACCTGGTCTTTGTAGGCCCGGCTTGGGATCCTAATGGTGCGTTCACTGTGCCGACGGACTTTGTCGACACTCTCCCGATGGTGGATAAATTCCGTATCCAGTCGGAGGTTCCGGCCGAAGTGACCGAGATAGTCGAGCTGGGTGAGGATTTCCTCTTCGATACGGCTGATCTGACGCTCAACGGGAACTACACCTTCCCGAAGACGGTGACCGACGAGAAGTTTGTCAATATCCGCAATTTTACCAACAATGCGGTCTTGAGAACTCAGGGCGATGTCCGCATGAGCGGTTCTTACACGAATGAATTGAACCAGTCCCCTGCTATAGACCTGCTCTTGGGTGTGAATCGTACTCCCACCTACGAGAACTTTATCAACCGGGGTGTCATTCAGTTCAATCAGGTTCAGCTGAAGGCTGATTACCTGGAGTTCTCGAATGGCGGCTCAATGGCAAGCCATGAGAGCTCCGTTATGACTGCGCCCAAGATGCACATTTATGATGGATTGGCACGGGCCGGCGGGGATGTGGAAATCCATGCCGAGAACCTTGATCTCTGGGAAGCAGGGATTGAGGCCGGTAATGCGATTCTTGCTGGTACTCTGAATTCTGCAGTGGGAACTGCAGCTGGTACTATCGCATTGGATGTCCCGGGTATCCTGAACGATGGCTATAATGGCTTTACCAATTCAGAAGGCGTAAAAGTCAGTCTGGCCAAGAATCAGCTCTATGCCCACGGCTCTATCAAGATGCCCGTCAGGCCCCAGGAAGGCGATTTGCTCAACACGCAGTTGGAGATCAGGAGTGTCCGCGTCGCCCGCAACATCTGGGCCGGTAAAGACCTCGGCGATACCCTCGAAGGTTGGACCAATAACGTGGCTCTGGATAGGCTTACCCTCTCTGGCTATGTGACCGTGGATGAAGGGGTACGCTTTGACTTCAATACGCCGGACGGCAGTACCGACGGCGCCATCTATGTCCGCGATCTCTACCTGGGCGTTCAAGCGGCCTTGCCTGAAGTGTCGCACGATTATGCCAAAATGATTCGCTGCAACGGGGTGAAGATCTACTACATGAACTGCTATATGCTCGAAGAAATCAATTATACCTTCGGTACTTACCGCTGGGTTTTGTTGGATTCCTTCCCGGGCGTCAATGCAGGTATCATCCAGACCAAGAATCACCCGGACTTTGTTGAAGCGCCGGTTGCAGGAGTAGCCGCAGCGACTACCGATGAAATGAATTTCGGTATTCAGCCCGGTGAACCGGAGTCTCTCCAGGTGGCCGGTGGCGAGCTCGTCTTCGGCAAAGTGGAGCTGACTTGGGAATCCCTTGCCGGTGTCTCTTACGAGATAGAGGTGGCGGATACTCTGGAAGGAACCTGGAGTCCCTTCTATACGGTGAGTCCGACGGTTAACGGGAAGATCATTCTCCCGTTGAGCTCGGCTGACAGTCAGAGATTCTTCCGCTTGAAGAAGAGTGATTTCTAGGATGGAATAAGAGCTTTCGGCCTCAGGCTGAAACCATTCTCCCGCGCTTTAAAGCCGGCTGTGATATTTCACAGTCGGCTTTTGAGCTTTTTACCTGTATATTTACCGGCCGAGAGATTATTCTCCGCCCAAGGAGAACGAATCCGATTTTTCGATGAATGAGTTTTGGATTATTACGCAGGCTTCTATCCCCGTTTTTTTGATGATGGCGGTCGGGAGCCTTTTGCGCTGGGCCAAATGTTTTTCGGAGGAAGCTGCCTCGGGGACACTGAACATAGTGGTGAAGGCCCTGATCCCGTGTCTGATTCTCGATTCGGTCATGGGCAATGCCGCCCTGAAAAGCTCGGCCAACCTTCTCATGGCCCCCTTGCTGGGAGTCGGCACCCTTATCCTGGGACTCTTGATCGGCTGGGCCTCCCTGCGTCTTGCCGGTTTGAAGAAAGATTCCCCGGATTCCAAGAAGCGCTCCTTTGCCGTTTCGGTCGGCCTCTATAACTACGGCTACATCCCTTTCCCGCTGGCCTTGGCGCTTTATGACCAGAACACGGTGGGCGTTCTCTTTGTTTTCAATGTCGGGGTGGAAGTCGCGGTCTGGACTCTGGTAGTGGCCTGCCTGAGCGGATATTCTCCGCTGAAGGATTGGAAGAAGATGTTCAATATGCCGCTCCTGGCCCTCGTTTTCGGATTGGCTCTCAATTTTCTCAAGGCGGATATGCTGTTGCCTACAGCGTTACGGGCGACTTTTCACGGTCTGGGCCAATGTGCCTACCCGCTGGGGCTGGTGGTCTCCGGGACCATTATTTACGACCTCTGCCGGCAGTATAACTTGATGTGGGAGCTGCGCTCGACTCTCGTCGCCTCGGCATTGCGCTGCCTCCTCCTGCCGGCGATGATTCTGTTGGCGGCCCGCTTTTTACCGCTGACTCTGGAGCTCAAGCGGGTGGTCATTCTGCAGGCCGCCATGCCGACGGCTGTTTTTGCCATGGTGCTTTCCCAGCTTTACAAGGCCGATTCGGGCCTGGCCTTCCGCGTGGTCTTCCTGACCACCTTGATCAGCGTCATCTCGACTCCCATCTGGATCAAAATCGGGACTCTTTTCCTGAACTGACCCCCAAACCGCCGTTGCCCTAAAACAGGTAGACGATGCTGGCCCCAATGCCGAAAGCATTGTCGCGGGTGCCGTCATCGCTCATGCGCTTACTGGCCGAGAGATCATGATCCCAGCGGAATTCGGCACGGGTGAGGACGTTTTCCCACATGCGATAGCTGACCGTGAACGTATCGGCCAGGAATTGATCTTCCTCTGAGGTTCCCCAATTGGGATGAGTCCCGGCGACATCGAAGGTTCCCGGTGTCCCCTCGGCATATTCAATTCGGTTGGCAAAGGAGAGCCGCTCGGTCGCTTCGTAAATCAGATAGACCCCGTAGGCGTTTGCCCAATTGGCTTTGCCGCTGGGGAGTGTGCCCCGGGAACTGTTGCCCACATGGTCATAGCAGAACACCCAGGAGAATCCTTCAACAGGCAGAGGCATCGACAGGCAGAAATTGACGCCGGTCGTGTTGGGGAGTGAATCCGGAGCCGCGTCCCTATTGCCGTCAGCCACAACGCCGCTGACCGCTGCCACGTAGAGCTCGGTGCCTTCCAGAAATCCGGTCGATTCCGGGAAGATCAGGCTTGCGGCCCCCATGTACGAAAGACGCACCGAATCGGAGGCGCGTGCATTGATGGTAGGGTTGAAGTAGGCGTTGGCGATTCCGGCATTGAGGCCCAGCAGCCACCCATTGAGATCAAATTCGTAAGAAACTAAACCTCCGACCGATTCAGCATGAGCCAAATAGTAACCGTAGGAATGCGAATAGTTCGGGTTTTCGTGAGGCTCCAGCGATTCAAAACCGATCAGTGATTCAAAGGAACCGAAACGGAAATCCAAACCGTTGCCGACCGGCGCGCGCAAATCCACGTAAGCATGCTGCAGGACAAAATCGCTGCTGATGCTCGCGTATGTTATTTCACTTGCCGTGGGGCCGATGAGGAGTGCGGCTGAATAACCGGCGCTCCAGAGAGAGGAATCCTCATCCAATTCCTTGGAAAAGCGGATTTGAGCCACGTTGAAGTTGAAGCCGTTCTGGCGGTCGGCGCCGTCATTCATGCGGCCTGCACTGGTCTTTTTATCACCGAACTGCCAGTTCATGGAGGTATCCACATAGCCGCTCAGGGTGGTTCCGGAAACGGCCGTGAAGACCTGGTTCTGAGATTCCTCAGCACGGCTTGCGGCAGTGCAAAGCAATCCAGCTGTTAATAGAGCAATAGAGAACAGATAATTATTCTTCTTCATATCGTTCAACAACAAGCGAACATAACTTGGATCAGATCGGATTTACGTCCGCTTTGCGGAAAGAAGTTTAGCGGCGGAAAAAAATGCGGCAACAAAAAAGTTAGCTAGACCAAACTTTTTTCTATTAGTCTTAATTATGACGCCAGCTCACTTCACCCCATCCTATTCATTCGACAGAGGCCCTTAAAAGATGTATAACATCCTCTGGCGGCGGGATCGCCAGGCCTTTCCCACGCTACTCGAAACCTCAACTTTAGATAATGGATATGGATACTTTACAGACTTTGCCCGGTGATGATGTGAGACAGGTGATGTGGCGTTACTCTGAGCGGTATGACCTGCAGATGCTGGTTCAATCGGCGCGTCAGGTGGCTCGCGGTCCGGTGGCTCGGGCTGTGGCGGCCGGAGAGCGCAATTCCCATGAGTGGACTCCTGCCAAGGCCGAACTCTTAACCGCTTTTGACCAGGCGGGCATTACCTCCGCTTTCATGGATATCGAGCACGGCGGCTATATCGATGGACCCAAAAACATGGCGCAGGCCCTGGTCTCCTGGGAAATTGCCTGGGTGGATGCGGGCGCATCGACCGGCGGTATGGCGGGCAATCTGGCCCTGGCTCCGATTCATGAGCGCGGGACCCCGGAGCAGCGCGCCAAGTATATGTCCGGAGCAGTTCCCGTCCAGCCCGGCGAAAACCGCAAGCAGTACCGCGGCGCCTTTGCCCTGACCGAGCCGCTTCCCTATGTGGGAGTGGAAACCGGGCTCCTGAGCGGCAAGGTTACCGTCGCCGAGTGGAAAGAGGGTGAGGAACCGATTCTGCAGGTGGAGAAGCGCGGCCGCTTCATTACCGGAATGGGTTTTGCGAATTTCGTAACCGCTGCGGTGGAATCCAATGACCCCCGGATCAAGGGAAGCTGCATGGTTATTCTCGAGGAAGGCGACCCGGGCACCTACAACCGTGGCACGGCGACCAAGAAGATGGTCCACCAACTCTCCTCGACCTGCGACCCCATTTTCAGCCTGAAAGTTCCCGCCAACCGTATCGTGGGCGGCTACCAGATTAAAGACGGCGTCATTATCCCCACTTATGACCACGGCGCTGTGATCGAGGCGGTCTTCCGCCGGACCCGTGTCGTCGTAGGCCTGATGACCGCTGCCAAGCTCCTGAGCGCGGTCGAGCCGGTGATTCGCTATCAGAGGACCCGTTTCCGCGGCGGCGAATCGTGCCAGCCGGGTTCCCTGCGCTATGACCAGGGCATCCAGAGCAAGGAAGACGCCAACCACCGCCTGGTGGATGTCTGGGCGACCGGAGAAGCAGGCGCATCGCTCGGTTTTGGCACGGCAAGAATTTATGACGACCTGCAGCCTCTGGAAAAATTCAAAGAGAACTACTTTGCCGAAAAGGGAATCAGCGGTCGTGCGCAAATCCGCGCTCTGGCCGAGCCGACCCGGAATGCTCTGGAATTTATCGAGCTGCGCGGTCAGCCCGTCGGCCAGAGGGATGAGGCCCGCTATGAAGCCCTGAAGGCCGATTCGCTGGTCCAGTTCCTGGTGACCGATTCTCTGGCCAACATCCTCTGCCCGGCCACCAAGCTCTGGAATACCGGCTGGGGTACAACGATGATGCGCGAGGCCGTCTCATTGATGGGTGGCTACGGGATCACGGAGGATTGCCCGGGCTTCCTGGGCCAGAAATGGATGGATGGACAGCTCGAGGCCACCTATGAGGGACCCGAGGCCGTGCAGCGCCGTCAGCTCAGTATCACGATGACCCAGGAGCTCTTCCTGGCACAGTTCCGACAATGGATAAAGGAGCTCAAAGCGATCGAAGCCTCCAAAGAGCTGAAACTCGGTGCCGGACTTCTGGCCGATGCCATGCAGCTCTGGTTGAAATCGCTCGAATTCCTGCAGGTTAACAAGGATGCCAATGACGCCAAGCTCTATGCCACCAATCGTCAGGGTATCAACTTCCCGCTGACCGATGCGCTCTGCTGGCTCCTGGCCGTGAAGTGCTTCATTGATGATATCCTGGAGCTCGAAGGCAAGGTGAGCGAGAATCCCGATTTCGCCGGTTACGTGAATTTCTTTGCGCAGCTCGCCACGGTTCAATCCATCCGCGCGGCCGGGGAGGCTTCCCGCATTTGCGCCGAGCTGGTTTATGGTTACGCGGTGTGTCCGGGAATGCCCGGTCTGGAAGAATTCGCCCAACTGCGCACCACGGTGGAGCGCGGGATGACCGGTCTGCGTATGGCCAAAGATCGTGCCGCGGCGGCCCTGACCCAGGTCATGATCCCCGAAGCGCTCGATTATCCGGTTTAAGAATTTCTCCTTCTGAGGGAGAGACACAATTCACCCCGGAGCCTCCATACCCCGGGGTTTTATATTTCCACCGGCGTGATTTTTTTAACCGCAGATTACGCGGGTTTGCGCAGCTTATTTTCAGAATAGGTTTGCTTAGCAGATTCTTAACGGATAGAATATTTTCCAGAGCTCGAGAATAACCATCAACAGATAACCGGACATCATGAATTTTCAGGATATACTTAAACAAATTCGGGAGGAATCCCTTGCAGAACGTTACAAAGGGCATGAATTTGAAAAATTCATGCGGGAATGGTTGCGCGCGGACCGACGTTATTCTGATTTGGAACATGTCTGGATGTGGAGCGACTTCCCTTGCAGAGATAGCTTTGGAGGCGACAGAGATGTCGGCATTGACCTGGTCGCCAAAACCCGCTGGGGGGAATACTGGGCTATTCAATGCAAATGCTATGCGGAACATACGGTCATCGATAAACCCGCAGTAGATACTTTTCTGGCGACTTCGAGCCGGAGTTTCACCGATCCGGTGAGCGGGCAGAAGCTTCAATTCTCCAATCGTCTCTGGATATCGACGACCGAACACTGGGGACCCAATGCCGAGGAAGCCATCCAAAACCAGGAGCCGCCGGTAAACCGTATCGGGTTGCGCGATCTGGAGGAGTCTTCGGTCGACTGGGATAAGCTGCTGAGCGGATTTGAGGGAAAGCAGGCCTTAGTTTCCGAAAAGAAGGGGCTCTTCCCTCATCAGAAAAAGGCCGTCCAGGAAGCCGCCGCGCATTTCAAAGATAATGACAGGGGCAAGCTGATCATGGCTTGCGGTACGGGCAAGACCTTCACTGCGCTCAAGATTGCCGAGAACCTGATTGGCGAGAAGGGATTAATCCTCTTCATGGTGCCCTCCATCGCTCTCTTGAACCAGACCCTGAATGCCTGGGCTATCGATTCGGAAGACGAAATAAAAGCTGTCTGCATTTGCTCGGATATCAAAGCCTCCCGGAAGATTAAGGAAGATGATACCCCCGATTCACCGGTGGATTTGGCTCTGCCGGCTACGACAAACCCCGTGTCGATAAAAGAGCGCCTGTTACGGTATAGAGCCCATAAGGGGCTCGTGGTGGTTTTCTCCACCTATCAATCGGTGGATGCCGTTTCACGGGCACAAGCGAAGCTTCTCCGCGAGACGAACGGGGAATATGGTGAATTTGACCTCATTATCTGCGACGAAGCGCACCGAACGACCGGCGTGATGCTCTCCGACGAGGACGAGAGCGAGTTTACCAAAATTCACAACAATGAGAAAGTCCGGGGAAAAAAGCGGCTCTACATGACGGCAACTCCCCGGATTTACGGTCAAAGCGCCAAGATCAAAGCTTCTAACATGGATTGTGTTCTCTGCTCCATGGATGATGAAAAACTCTATGGCCGGGAGTTCCACAGGCTCAATTTCAGCAGTGCCGTGAAAAACGGGCTCCTCACCGATTACAAAGTGCTGGTGCTGACCGTGAATGAAGGTTCTATTCCCGCCAAAATCCTGCAGGACGTAAAAAATAAAGACATTAAAGAGCTCAATTATGACGACACGAGCAAGCTCATCGGGGTAATCAACGGGCTTTCCAAAAAAATCCGCGGCGATGATGGCAAAACTTGGGAGGTGGATCCCCGCATGATGAGGAGGGCCGTCGCCTTCTGCTCTCAGATCGGCAACGAGCTCAAACCCGGTACTTCCAAAAATACGGCCTCGGTTCTTCCCAAAGTTTCCGAGCTCTATAATGAGATTCTCAACGAGCAGGAGAAGGCTCACTCTGTCCGGATTCAGGCGAAACATATCGACGGCACCATGAATGCCGTGGCGAGGAATGAAATCATCTCCTGGCTCAAAGAAGAATCCGATGACAAGCGGGAGTGCCGGATCGTCTCCAATGTACGCTGCCTCTCTGAAGGGGTGGATGTCCCGGCTTTGGATGCCGTTATTTTTCTCTCTTCCCGCAACAGCCATATCGATGTCGTCCAATCGGTGGGACGGGTCATGCGCAATTTCCGCAAAGGTCAGGAGGGCGAGAAGAAATATGGCTATATCATTATTCCCGTCGTGGTTCCACCGGGCGTCTCGGCCAAAGATGCGCTGGATAATAATAAAGCCTTCTCGGTCATCTGGGAGATTCTCAATGCGCTGCGAGCTCACGATGATCATTTCAATGCCTATGTAAACCAGATCGATCTCAATACTAATAAATCAGGCAAGGTCCTGATCGGGGGCCCCGGTTTTTCTGCGGGACAAGATGCGCTTTCGGATTCTCAAGATCAGCGGGATGCCAGAATCCTGGAAAATGCCGAGATTGCTCAAAAATTATATAACTTCTTCGGCGAATTGACGGATGGCCTCTATGCCAGGCTGGTTCTCAACTGTGGCGAACGGCTCTACTGGGAAAACTGGGCAAAAGAGGTCGGCCTGATCGCTCAGAAATTCATTGCGCGAATCAAGAAGCTCGTTGTCAATGAAGGCAAGCATCAAGAGGAATTTAAAGAATACCTGAAAGGATTGCAGGATAACCTTAATCCCTCAATCGATGCAACTCAGGCCATCGAAATGCTGGCTCAGCACCTGATCACGCGGCCGGTCTTCGACGCTCTTTTCGAAGATTATGAATTTGTCAAAAATAACACCGTCAGCCGCTCCATCCAGAAGATGATCGATCTTCTCAAGGAAGAGGCGTTCGATAAGGATACCGCCGTTCTGGAGAATTTCTATGAAAGTGTCAAAGTCAACGTAGGCAAAATCGATAACCTGGCCGGCAAGCAGACCATCATTAAGAACCTCTATGAAAAGTTCTTCAAGGGTGCTTTCCCGCTGACCGTTGAAAGGCTGGGCATCGTCTATACTCCGGTGGAATGCGTCGATTTCATGCTCCACTCCGTCGAGGATATCTTGAAGAGAGAATTCGGCTGCTCCATCTCCGATGAAAATGTCCATATCCTGGACCCCTTCGTCGGAACAGGGACTTTTATCACACGGCTCCTCCAATCGGGCCTCATCCGCCCGGAGGATATGGAACGCAAATACCGGGATGAAATCCACTGCAATGAGCTCGTGCTCCTGGCCTACTACATTGCCGACGTCAATATCGAGAGCGTTTTCCACGAAGTGACGGGACGCAAAGAATATCTGCGCTATGATGGGATCTGCATGACCGATACCTTCAACCTCAATGAACATGGGGATAACGACATCTTCAGCCTGCTCTTCAAGGAAAACTCCGACCGCCTCAATAAGCAGAAGAATGCTCCGGTGCGGGTCATTATCAGCAACCCTCCCTATTCCATCGGCCAGAAGAGCGCCAACGACAATGCGCAGAACATGAAATACCCAAAACTCGACAGCAGAGTCGAAGAGACTTATGTAGAGAGTAGCACAGCAAATCTTCGAAAAGGTTTATATGACTCCTATATCAGAGCCTTCCGCTGGGCCTCTGACCGTATCAGCGCACATGATAAGGGCGGCGTCATCGCTTTTATTACTCCAAACAGTTGGGTCGATGGAATAGCTCAAGAAGGGGTACGTTTTTGTTTTGAAAAGGAATTTTCAAACATTTACGTACTAAATTTGCGAGGAAACGGTCGCACCAGTGGAGAAACTTGCCGGAAAGAGGGAGAACCTCTATTTGCCGCACATGGAGGAATGGGAGGAAGCCTTCTGGGAGTGAGTATTACCTTTCTCATAAAAAAACACGATTACAATGAAAAATCAAAAATTTATTATCACGACATCGGTGACTATTTGAAGAGAAAAGAGAAACTTGAAAAGGTTAAAAAATTCAGAAGTATCCGTTCCGATGAGATCGAGTGGAAGACCATTCAGCCCAATGAGAAGCGGGACTGGATCAACCAGCGCGACGGATTATTCGATACGCTCCTTCCGCTGTTTCCGCCAAAGAGATTTGATCTGAACGCTCCCTCTTTTTTCAGTACTTATTCTTTGGGCGTAGCAACCAACAGAGATTCGTGGGTCTATAATTCATCCCGTTCTCAATTGGAGGAAAACATCAGCAAGGACGATCAATTATTACAACGAACAACGGGAATTGCTTATCAGGGGAGAGATCGAAGAAGTTGGCTATGACAGTACCAAAATCAGTTGGACAAGAGCGGCTCGTAAGGATGTTTCGAAGAATATAATTTATTCAATAAATGAGGGGCAATACAGGCAATCTCTTTATCGTCCTTTTAACAAACAGAATTTATACTTTTATCCGCGGTTGAATGAAGCGGTGGGCCGCATACCGGATTTCTTCCCCACTTCCCTACATGAGAACCGGGTGATTTGTGTGCATGGTTTAGGAGGCAAGAAACCTTTTTCCTGCATGATCTCGAATACCATCGTGGATTTGAATTCGTTAGAAGCAGGAGCCCAATGTTTTCCGCTCTATTGGTATGAGAAAAATGATAGTGGCGAACCTGCATTGCCAGGAATGGAGTTGGAAGGGCAATACACACAGAAGGATGGAGTGACCGATTGGATTCTGAAAGAGGTTTGTTCGCGCTATAAAGTCAAAGAGGGCGAGCTAAACCGCGAGCATATTTTCTACTATGTCTATGGGCTCTTGCATTCGGCGCAATACCGTGAGCGCTTTGCGGATGATTTGAAGAAGTCACTGCCGAGAATCCCGATCGTGGAGAAACTGGAAGATTTCCTCGAATTCCAAAAGAAGGGAAAGGAATTGGCGGACTTGCATTTGAATTATGAGGCGCTGGAGCCCTGCCCGGGTGTTCAGGTGATTAGGGTCCGGGAGCCGGAGGATGAATATGAGTTCTACAGGGTCGAGAAGATGCGGTTCCCGGCCAAAGATCAGAAAGACACGATTATCTACAATGGGGAACTGCGCATTGAGAACATCCCCGCCAAGGCCTATCAATACGTGTTGAGTGGGAAGAGCGCCATTGAATGGATTATGGAGCGCTATCAGGTCTCTGTGCATAAGGAGAGCCAGATTAAGAATGACCCCAATGACTGGAGCCGAGAGCATGAGCAGCCGCGGTATATTCTGGATTTGCTCCTGAGCGTGATCCACCTGAGCGTCAAGAGCGTGGAGATCATGGAATCACTGCCCAAACTAACTTTTGAAGACCCCTCCCCGGATTCACAAGAAAGTTAACCGCAGATTGCGCAGATGAGCGCATATTATTTTAGAAGAAAATAAAACGGATGCGACCCCGATGAGGCCGCATCCGAAATGCTCAAAAATATCCGGCGGAATTATTGGCCGGGTTTTTTGCCGGTATATTTAATCCACTCGCGGATCCAGGATTGTCCTTCCAGGACGGCTTTGAGAGAGGTCAGGTTCCTGCGGTCGAAAACCTTGCCGGCGGCCTTGCCCCAACGCAGCGATTTGAAGTCGTGGAAGATATCGCTCATGTTGAGCGCGATAAACTGGAGGATGGAGGGGTCCCGGTAGCAATCAATCATGCAGACCGTGCAATGGTCGCGGATCAGTTTGGAGGAATCAAAATCGTAGATTTTGCACATGGGCGAATGCCAGTAGTGGCAGCGGTAGAGGTCCAGGTTCCAATCCAGATAGAAGTATTTCGAGCCGCCCAGGCAGGGGAAGACTTCCGGCTCTTTGCGGAGGTGGCGGACCATTTCCTTGAGGGATTCCAGCGGGTTGACGATCGTAATCTCGCGGCTCTCTTTGAGTGCCTGGAGTTTCTGGAAGACCTCGATCAATTCCTCGACCGTGTAATCGACCAGGTTCGAATCGCTGAAGCTCAGGTAGGAGCTCTCCAGGGGATCGCGCACGGAGATGGGGTAGCTGAAGGTGCAGCGGTCAAAGCCCAGAGAGGTGAGGAAAGGAGGCAGCTTGGTGTAATCTTCAATGAGGCGGCTGGCGGTGATGCTGGCCACGCTTTCGACTCCCAGTTCCCGGAAGAGTTTATTGGCGCGGGCGATTTTTTCGCAGACGCCTTTCAAGCCGCGGTTCTTTTCGTGGAGTTCGACGCTCGCCGCATCAATGGACATGATGACGCTGGCGAGTCCCAGCCGTGCATACATGCGGACGTTCTCATCGGTCCAGAGGGAGCCATTGGTGCAGATCATCGGCTGGATGCCCGAATCGGCCGCATATTTGAGCATGGAGGGCAGGTCCTTGTGGGCCATCGGTTCGCCGCCGACAAAGAGGAGGAACCCGATGCCGTTTTTGACGCTGATATCAATCGTGTCATAGGCTTCCTGGAGCGTGACGCTCTTGCGGGCTTTGGGGTCAAAGCGGTCGACCGAGAATCCGCAGAAATCGCAATGCGCGTTGCAGACGTTGGTGATGGCAAATTGGAGATAGCCCGGGCCGCCGGTGCGGATGCATTCCTTGAGCAGAGGCCAGAAGCCGGCCTTGCGTTTCACCGGGGGGACGGGTGTATTGAGATTATAATCTGGGTTTGTAGGGTTACTCATGAGCGGCGGCACCTTCCTCATTCCCGGGGGTAAGGGTAGTATATTTCATCTGTTCGGCCGTGGGGAGGACCAGTTTGCGGAGAGTTTGGATTTTCTCCGTTTTCCGGGAGTCCAAGTGGTAAATTTCCACACTGGCCTGATATTTATTTTCGAGAGTGAGCGTATAGCGGTAGAGATCGGACTCCTGGAATTGGAGCTTCTTAAAATCTTCCGAGACCGAGACGGAGGCCATCTTCACCGGGGCGACTCCCTCAGCGGTCCTGTCGCGATAGATATCGTACTGGGAGTAATTGGGGTGGATCAGGAAGCCTCGGCCCGAATCGCTCTGCCAGTAGCCGCTCCAGCTCTCTTTGGTGAAGGGCGTATTGGCGAGGATATTGGGATCGAGCTCGGCGCGGTTGGTCAGGAGCACGGCGGTCTCATTCAAGCTATTGAGGTAATTCTCCTGGACGCGCGTCACCGGCTTATAGCCCCGGTTGAGGTCGCGCAGGAGGGAGAGAGTGCGTTCCACACGCCCATCTTCGATCTCGGAAATGCTGGCCTCCAGAACGGCATGGATGGACTCGGAGTTGTTTTGCACTAACCCGATTTTCGTCACCCAGGCCATCAGGAAAATCATCGCTAACGAGCAGAGGAAGGCGATAATCCCCAGAGCCATCCGGAAAGTTTTCTGTGCGCGGAACTCGGCGAAAAGCCACAGGAGCGGCAGAATCACCGTGACCAGAAGCGGAATTAAAGTAGCGCGTGTCATGATATTAAATTATCTCCGGTTAGGGAGAGGTTACACTATCGGCGATTGAATCAATTCGACCTCATAACCCTCGGGCGCGTCAATGAAGGCGATAATCCTGCCCGAGGCCAACCGTGTGGGTCCGTCGCTGAATTCAATGCCCAGCTTGCGGATGTGCGCTGCGAAAGCATCCATATCTTTCACGCGAAAGGCGATGTGCATCAGGTCGGGCTGAACCTTTACCGGCTCGGCATCCGGAATCCAGGTGATCTCGATCTCTTCCTCGCCCTCGGGCGCACGCAAAAAGACCAGCTGCGCTCCACGCGGAGAGGGCATCCGGCGTACCTCCTGCAGACCCAGAACCTGGGTGTAGAAGCGGACGGTTTCATCCAGATGGCTCACGCGCATCCGGGTGTGAAGGATTTTGGTGACGATCGGGGTACTCATAGCTTTTAGTAGTGTTCTATTTGTTAAAGAGGCTCGGCAGCCAGGTGGTCAGCCAGGGAATGTAGGTGATCAGGAGCACCGTAAAGACGGTGGCCAGGAGCATCGGCACCACTGCTTTCATGATCAGGACCATCGGTTTGCCGAAACGATAGGAGGAAAGGAAAAGGTTCATCCCGACAGGCGGAGTCAGGAAACCGGCTTCCAGGTTCGCCAGGAAAATAATACCCAGGTGAATCGGGTCGATCCCGAAGGCCAGACCCAGCGGCGTAATGAGCGGCACGATCACCACGATGGCAGAATAGACATCCATCAGGCAGCCGACGGAAAAGAGCGCCAGGTTCAGGCAAAGCAGGAAAACCCAGGGTGAGCTGATATGGGCCGAGACCCATTCCACGGCCAGAGTGGGTATCTCCGCAAAAACCAGATAATTGGTGAAGCCCAGTGCCAGTCCGAGAATCAGCAGCACGCCGCCGATAAGGAGTCCGCATTCGCCCATGGTCTGGGGCAGATTTTTCTTTTCGGGCTGGGTCTTGACGAACTTCAGATCCCGGTAGATTACCGTCTCCACAAAGAACGCATAGAGAGCGGTGAGAGAGGCAGCTTCCACGGGCGTAAAGGTTCCGCTGAAAAGGGCACCCACGGCGACCACCGGAATGGCGAGCTCCCACTTGGCGTCCCAGAGCGCGGCAAAAGCCTCCTTGAATTCAAAGGGCTGCCGTTGGGCTTGGGCACGCTTGGGTCCCTGCAGGATTCCCACGGTGGTCATAATCGCAAGCATGATGATGCCGGGGATGAGCCCCCCGAGGAACATCTGCTGGATCGTCACGTTGCCGGCAATGATGGCGTAAAGGATGAGCGGCAGGCTGGGCGGAAAAAGCAGGCCCAGAGCTCCGGCGCTCGTGACAATGCCCAGCGAATTCTTCTCACTGTATTTGGAAGCCAGCAGGACCGGCAGGAGGAGTCCGCCCAAGGCCAGAATGGTGACTCCGGAGGCTCCGGTAAAAGTGGTGAAGAAAGCGCAGACCAGAAAAGTCATGATCACCGTGCCGCCGCGGATGCTTCCCACCAGTGCCGTAAAGACACGGATGAGCCGCTTGGATGCACCTCCCTCGGCCAGGAAATATCCGGCCAGCGTAAAGAGTGGCAGTGTCGGCAAGGTCGGGTTGGTTACCAGGCTATATTGATCAATCGACAGGGCATCCACGGTGGAGCCCTCGGTCCAGAAAAGCATCACGGCCGCACCGCCCAGGGTCACGTAGAGAGGCGCCCCGAGCACCGTCGCCACCAGAAGCAGAATGAGGAACGGCCAGAAAAGATGCGACGGGTCACAGAAAGGTTTATAGAAAATCCAGAGCAGAGCCACGCTCAGAAGAAAAGAGAGAGCGCGCATCTTCCAGTTATTGCCGCTGCGCCACCAGAGCCGGAGAGTGATCAGCCCGAAACCGATCGGCATCACCATCTGCACCCACCATTTGGGGATGTTATAGGCCAGGATGTCGGCCATCGGCCGCTCGCTCATCACAAATTGATAAGAGGCTACGCAGAGGACGCAGGTGATCATCACGGCAAAGGCGCCCGCGAAGAGATTGCTCCAGATTTTAACCGGTTCTTTGAGGAAGGCCGTCAGAGTGGAGATGGAGAGCAGGCGTGACTCCCGTGCCGCAATCGCACCACCCACCATGGCGATAATGAGCGTGATGTGCTGGATCATCGGTTGAGCCCCCGAGATGCCGACTCCGAACAGGCGGCAGACCGCCTCGGCCATGGGCAAAACCATGATGAGTGCCAAGGCGCACACCAGGAGTGCGTTCTCGCTCCGGCGCAGGATAAGAAGAATCCGGTTCAAAAATGACATACAGCGTTATAGTAGGGCAGGGCGCACCTGCCTCGCAAAGGCCGATTCGGGGTTGCTCTTACTGTTTGGCGACGTCTTTCGGGGCCTCTATTTCTTTCGCGCGATACTCGGCCAGGAGTTTCATCACTTCATCAAATTTATCGGCCGGGACGATTTTTCCGCGAATGGCCGGGTAGACATTCTTCTCCATGAAGCTTGACCAGGCTTCCTTCTGGGCAGGGCTGAGCTCATGGACCGTGAGACCGCGCTTGACCATGGCCTGGACCGATTCATCGGCCTCCACACGGCTCCGTGCCCGTATCTTGTCGCCCGCCACGTCGGCGGCTTCTCTGAATTGAGCTTGCTGCTCGGGAGTGAAAGCATCCCAGGCTTTTTTGGTAACGACCGTGGCGCCGACCAGGGGCGCATAGTTAAGATCGGTCATATGCGAGGCAGTCCCGTCGAATTGTCCCGTGAGCGCATAGAGCGGGATGGTCGGCACGGCATCAATGAGGCCCGTCTGAAGTCCGGTCAGAATATCGGTGACGGAAAGAGGGATGCCTTTAACGCCAAAAGATTTGATGATGTCCAGAGTCGCCGTGTCGCCCGCCGTGACGAAGAGTTTCAGGTTCTTGATATCATCGGGCATGAGGAGCGGCTTTTTGGAAAAGAAACGGACCCAGCCCGCATCGGCCCAGAAGAGAACCACGAATCCCTTTTCAGCGAACTTCTTTTCCAGCTCCGGCTCAAGCTTGGAGCTGATGTAATCGAGCTCATCGAAATCGCGGAAGACCAGCGGCATATTCTGCAGGGCACCCACTTCGGGCTCAATCGCCTGCAGTCCGCCCACGGTCAGCATGGCTGCCTGGAGCTGGCCCACGCGCATCCGGCGGACCATATCGGCTTCGCTGCCCATCTGCCCATCGGTATAGACGGTGAGGGTCACTTTTCCGCCCGAGGCTTTCTTCCAGGCCTCGCCCATATCCATGACTGTTTTATGGAAGGTCGTATCCCGCGGCGCCAGGGTACCCATCCGCAGCTTGGTCTGGGCCTGGGTCTGGGCTTGCGAAAAGGTGAAAAGCCCCAGTGCCAGGGCGGCAGCGCAGAGTGTCTTAAAGAGTTTTGATTTCATTTCTGTTTTTTAATATTTGGGGTTATTTCTATTCTTCCGGGGGCAGCTCGGGCAGGAACAGGTCGTCCACCCGTGCCAGGAGCCAGCGTGCCCGTTTTTGCATGAGGAGGTTCTCCAGCCGTGCATCGGGATAGAGGTCGACATCAATGGCCAACGCGCTTCCCAAAAGCGATTTGAATTCCTCGGCGTTCTGATTCTGGATCGAGACCGATTCGGCCAGCGTCACGTAGGGGCCTGCCAGGAGGCCTTTGCTTTGCCGGAGCGCTCCATCGAAATCACGCCGGATCCGTTCTTCCAGAGTTCCCTCCTCGGGTGCGACATGGGTCCGGACACTTTCAAAGGACATCAGGATAGATCCCAGAACCGGGTTCTCCGCATAGCCTTCCCAGCCAGTCATCCAGTCGATCATCGCCTCGACATAGGGCAGATCGGCAATCATTTCCGGGCGGTCTTTGGAAAGAGAAATCGCGGCGGCCCAGGGCGAGAGAGTCCATTGAACCAGGTTGCGATTTTCCTCTTTCGACGTTTTCAGGGTTGCCAGGGCTAGCTCCGGAGAGCTGAAAAAGAGATTCGTGAAGCCGGGCTGGTTTGCCTCCAGACCCTGCAAGCCGTAGTTGCGGGCTCTCAGATAGAGATTGCGGGCACGATCGCGCATCGCACGGGCCTGCTGCAGGTCTTCGGCCTCGACATAATCGGCCTCCATCTGCAGGTAAGCGTATGAATAGCTCGTAAAGCCTTTGCTCAGGGCGGTCAAAAGGGGTATATGGTCAGGCGTCTCGGCCAGGATGGATTCCATCAGTTTTAAACTAAAGGGTAGGGCATCCCGAATAAGTTCCGGGTCATTATCCGAGACAAACGTGCCGCCGGTGCTCTGGCTCAAGGCGTCGCCTACCTTCCTCAAGGCCAGTCTTTTGACCGAGCACCCTCCAGCCAGAAGGATCAGAGAAAGCCCCAGGGTGAGAAGAAATGCCGGGCGGCGAATAGGAATGAAAAAATCAACCATTCTCATCGCCTCCATTCTAAGGAGTTGCATCCTCTCAATAAAGAAGATTCCTTTAATATTCGGGGAGTTTTTCAATGTCGGTATCTTTGCCGACGGCTTGCGGTTCGGGTGTTCTCGCAGATTCCCTGCGCTCGCGTATATCCTCTACCTTTCTTTTTGCGGCTTTCCCTGCCTTTACGTAGAGCATCCTCTTGACCGAGCATCCACCGGATAAAAAGGCGAAAGAAAGTACCAGGGCAACAAGAAAGGCCGGACGGCGAATCAGAGTTAAAAAACGGACCATTCTCATCTCCTCATTCTAAGGAAGTTGCGTCCCCATAATAAAGAAGATTTCTTTAATTTTCTCTGATTTAAGTCTATATTGAGGCTCCGGCGCGCGCGGCCGGAAATCCCATAGAGATTCCTTGAAAAAAAATCTGACAAAAGGCAGTCCCGTCAAACTCATTGTTCTTTTTGCGATCCCCCTTCTTCTGGGGAATTTTTTTCAGCAAACCTACAATGCGGTTGATTTATTTATCGTCGGGCGGACTCTTGGACCTCACGCCCTGGCGGCCGTGGGCTGTACCGGGAGCGTGCTCTTTTTTGTCATCGGTTTTATCCATGCTTCGTCGGCCGGCTTCGCGATTGTCACGGCGCAGCGCTTTGGCGCACAGGATGAGGCCGGCATCCGTAAGAGTTTTTGCACGACGATCATCTGCGGCGCCCTGATCGGTGGGCTCATGACCCTCTTTGGCGTCGTCTATACCGAGGATATCTTGAAGCTCCTGCGGACTCCGCCCGAGATTTTCCAGGATGCCTACCGGTATTTAATCGTGATCATGGCCGGCATTTACGTCTCGGTCCTCTTTAACGTCCTTTCGAGCACGATCCTGGCCCTGGGCAACAGCAAAACGCCGCTCTTCTTCCTGTCGATCGCCTGTGTCCTCAATATCTTCCTGGATTATCTCTTTATTTTCAACTTTAAGTGGGGTGTGGCCGGAGCCGCTTATGCGACCGTATTCGCGCAGCTTCTCTCGGGGCTCTTCTGCCTCCTCTACGTCTTGCGGAAACTGCAGTTCCTCATTCCCCGTAAGGAAGATTGGAGGCTCTCGCTGCAGGACATCTGGGAATCGCTCCGGATCGGGCTGCCCATGGGATTCCAGGCCAACATTATCGCGCTGGGCTGCATCATCGTCCAGATGCGCCTGAACGAATTCGGGCCTCTGGCCGTGGCCGCTTTCTCTGCCTCCAACAAAATTGATCTCCTGGCCATCATGCCGATGATGTCCTTTGGCATCGCCATGGGGACCTACGTGGGCCAGAACTACGGCGCGGGCAAGATCATGCGCATCCGCGAAGGGGTCCGCCAGTGCAGCATCCTTTCTCTTTCGGTGAGCCTCGTCGTGGCGGCCGCCAATATCTTTTTCGGGCACCACATCGTGAAATTGTTCATCGGCGGCAATGAGCCCGAGATCGTGGAGATGTCGCGAATGTATCTCTCGATCAACGCTTCCCTGTACTGGGTGCTCTCGCTCCTATTCGTCTACCGCTACACGCTTCAGGGCCTGGGCCGGAGTTTCGTCCCGACCGTGGCCGGCATTATGGAGCTCATCATGAGAGTCCTGGCAGTCGAACTCCTGGCGGTTCCGCTGGGCTTTGGCGGTGTGTCGCTGGCCAGTCCCCTGGCCTGGATCGGTGCGGCAATTCCCTTGATCGGAGCCTATTATATCGTGATTCATAAATTGCGCAAATGCGAGCGGCCTCTGCCTCACATCGAGGAAGCGGCTCCGGAAATCCCGGCCGCATATCCGAGCGCCACCGCACCGCTGGAATAGAAGCTATAGCTCTTTATTTTTTGCTGGAGCTCAGAGGGGGAAAAAGGGGATGATACGGCAGCTCGCTTCTCAGGCGAAGCCAGGGCAAAGGAAAAGCATGGAACAGATTGTCATACTGGATTTTGGTTCACAATATACACAGGTTATCGCTCGCCGCATCCGCGAGTGTAAGGTCTATTGCCTTATAAAGCCTTTCAACACTCCGGCCTCGGAGATCGCCGCCATGGAACCCAAGGGGATCATCCTCTCGGGCGGCCCGGCCAGTGTTTACGCTCCCAATGCCCCCAAGCCCGATCCCGGAATCTTTAACCTCAAGGTGCCGATGCTCGGTATCTGCTACGGACTGCAGCTCCTGGCTGAATCCCTGGGCGGCAAGGTCGAGCCCGGAACCCGCCGCGAATACGGCAAAGGAACCTTGCGGATTCAGGACGCAGAAAGCCCTCTTTTCCAATCGCTCGAGAAAGAAATCCAGGTCTGGAATTCCCACGGCGACAAGATGACCCAGTTGCCTGCGGGCTTCAAAACGGTGGCCGTGACCGATAACTCCGATTATGCCGCCGTGGAAGACCGCCAACGCGGTTTCTACGGGCTCCAGTTCCACCCGGAAGTGGCCCATACTCCACGGGGGCAGCAGATTCTGAGCAATTTCGTCCACAAGATTTGTGGTTGCAGCGATTCCTGGACCATGCAAGCCTACCGCCAGATGGCGATTGAGCAGATTCGCGCGCAGGTCGGCAAGGAGCATGTCATCCTGGGCCTCTCCGGCGGGGTGGATTCCAGCGTGGCGGCCGTATTGCTCCATGAAGCCATCGGCGATCAATTGACCTGCATCTTCGTCAATAACGGCCTCCTCAGGGCCAATGAGGGGGACAGCGTCCGCGACCTCTTCTGCAGAAATTTCAAGATCAAGCTCCACTACGAGGATGCCACCGATATTTTCCTGAGCCGCCTGGCCGGAGTGACCGAGCCCGAAAAGAAGCGCATGATTATCGGCAATACCTTCATTGAAGTCTTCGAAGAGGCTCAGAAGAAGGTCGGCAATGCCAAATTCCTGGCGCAGGGGACCCTCTACCCGGACGTGATTGAATCGGTCCCCATTGCTGGCAACCCGGCCTCGATGATCAAGAGTCATCACAATGTGGGCGGGCTGCCCGAGAAGATGAAGTTCGAGCTGGTGGAGCCCTTCCGCTGCCTCTTCAAGGATGAGGTGCGCGAGCTCGGCAAGGAGCTGGGCTTATCGCGCGAAGTCGTCTGGCGTCAACCTTTCCCGGGGCCCGGACTGGCTGTCCGTATTTTGGGCGAGATCACCCGCGACCGCCTGGAAATCCTCCGCAATGCCGATTCGGTCGTGGTCGAGGAGATGAAGCGCAGCGAATGGTATTACAAAATCTGGCAGAGCTTTGCGGTATTGCTGCCGGTGCGCAGTGTTGGCGTGATGGGCGATGAACGCACCTACGATTACACGATTGCGCTGCGGGCCGTCGAATCCCGGGACGGCATGACCGCCGACTGGGTCAAGCTCCCCTATGACCTCCTGGAGCGCATCTCCAACCGGATCATCAACGAGGTCAAAGGCGTCAACCGCGTCTGCCTGGATATCTCCAGCAAACCCCCCGCAACCATCGAGTGGGAATAGCAGTTAAAAACCTATTGACATCTTATTATTGCGGTAGTAATATAAACATATGAGCAACTGTTCAAGTATACAATTGAAATAATATCGGAGGTGAGAATGTGGCAAGGAAAATTCAACCAGCTGAAAGATGCGACTGTTATGTTATACATGAGGATACTGTTAATCAAGTTCGAGAAAAAATGCCTCAAGAAGAAACTCTATATGATCTTGCGGAGCTATTTAAGGTCTTTGGGGATTCAACAAGAATTAAGATACTCTGGGCGTTAGATGAAGCAGAGATGTGCGTTTGCGATATTGCATTCTTATTAAATATGACCCAATCAGCAATTTCTCATCAGCTAAGAGTCTTAAAGCAGGCTGAACTAGTAAAGAGCAGAAGAGAAGGAAAGATTGTATTCTACTCCCTTGAAGATGAACATGTAAAGCAAATATTTG
>JALNXY010000051.1 GCA_023230105.1 Verrucomicrobiota bacterium | reverse complement strand
GCATTATTGACGAGGACCTGCACTTCCTGCGTTCTCTCGATCAGGGCATTGCCAAACTCTTCCACGCTGGAAGTGCTGCTCACATCCAGATAAAGCGGGCAGACGGAGGCGGCCCCGGCCTCAGTGGCCAACTGGGCGGTCTCCCGGAGTCGGTCGAGCCGGCGTGCTCCCAGCATCAACTGAGCTCCCACCGAGCCAAAGGCCACGGCGGCCGCTCTGCCAAATCCACTGGAGGCCCCGGTAATGACCACCCACTTATTTTTCAAATCTGTTTTGGTTCGTTTTATTTCCATATAATCTGTTGGTTAAATTGAAAGACTCTCTACCAGAGCCAGAAGCTCTTTCAACCGGCCCTGGGTTGTTTTTTGCGAAAAGCGCGGCAGCCGTCCATGGACCATGAGCGGCGCGCCGTTGCGCACGATGCATACCTTATTCTCACGGGATTCGATTTCGGTAATGCGCTTCCGAGAGGCGATCACCCGCACCCGGTAGACCATGAGAAGATGTTTCACGCTGGCCGGCAACTTGCCGAAGCGGTCCCGGAGCTCCTCCTCCAGCGGCGCCAACTCCTCAACGGAACGGGCCTGGGCCAGACGGCGGTAAATCTCCAGCCGCTGAACCGGGTCATTTATATAGGATAAGGGAATCAGCTGGCTCGAATCCGTCGGTACTCCACTGACGCCATTCTGGTCCTCCGGCAGGAGGAAATCCAGATGAATCCGGGTCTCCACCCGCTCCTCGGGCTTCTCACCTTTGAAGCGGCTGATCGATTCCTGGAGCAGCTTGCAGTAGAGGTCAAAACCGATAGCCGTAATATGGCCGCTCTGCTCCGAGCCCAGGAGATTGCCCGCACCGCGAATCTCCAGGTCGCGCATGGCGATCTTGAACCCGGAGCCCAGTCGCGAATATTGTTTGATGGCCGAGATGCGCTTACGGGCATCGGCCAGAAGGGCTGCATGGCGCGGAATAAGCAGGTAGGCATAGGCCTGATGCCGGTAGCGTCCCACACGCCCACGAAGCTGATAGAGCTCGCTCAATCCGAAATGGTCGGCCCGGTCTATAATAATGGTGTTGGCATTGGGGATATCCAGTCCGCTCTCGATAATCGTCGTCGAAAGAAGAATATCCACCTCGCCGTTGACGAATTTCGACATCACCTCTTCGAGCTCATCGCTCTCCATCTGCCCGTGGCCCACCGCGATTCGGGCCTGCGGCACCAGCTTTCGCAGCTTGAGCTCGACGCTCTCAATACTCGTCACCCGGTTGTGAAGGAAGAAAACCTGCCCCTGGCGATTGAGCTCGTGCTGGATAGCCTGCTGGATCACCTCGTCGCTATACTGGCAGACGACCGTCTTCACCGGCAAGCGCTCCTGCGGAGGCGTCTGGATGCAGCTCATCGACTTGACGCCCGAGAGCGCCATGTAGAGAGTCCGGGGAATCGGCGTAGCCGACAGCGTCAGGACATCGATTAAGGCTTTGAGTTTCTTGATCCGTTCCTTTTGCCGGACGCCGAAGCGCTGCTCCTCATCCACGATGAAGAGGCCCAGGTCTTTGAAGTGAACATCTTTCTGGATCAGCCGATGAGTCCCGACCACGATATCAATGCCGCCCAGAGCCAACTGCCGGATCGTCTCGTTCTGATCTTTGCGGCTCCGGAAACGTGATATATTTTCGATGCGGAAGGGGTAACCGGCCATTCTCTCGCGGAACGTATTGAAGTGCTGCTGGACCAGAACCGTCGTTGGCGCCAGCACGGCCACCTGCTTGCCCGACATCACCGCTTTAAAGGCGGCACGGATAGCCACCTCCGTCTTGCCGAAACCGACATCGCCGCAGACCAGCCGGTCCATCGGCCGCGCTCCCTCCATATCCCTCTTGGCATCCAGAATCGCCTGGAGCTGATCGGGCGTCTCTTCGTATTCGAAAGCGTTCTCGAAAATATGCTGCCACTCCGAGTCCGGTGCGAAAGCGAAACCTTTCTCGGCCTCGCGCAACGCCTGCACTCGCAACATATCGCTGGCCACATCCTCAATCGCCTTTTCTGCCTGGGCACGGGCAGCCTTCCAGCGCTTGCCGCCCAATCGGCTCAGAGGCGGCTGGGCACGGCCCACACCGATATATTTATTGACCAGATGCGCCTCGGTTACCGGCACGTAGAGGCGCGGCGGCGGCTCGAAAGGGTCATCGGCGGCGAATTCCAGAATAAGGCACTCGGGCGAATCGGTGATGCATGGATGACGCCGGCCCGCCCCCTGGGGCATCCTGCCAATTCCCTGATATTTGGCGATGCCATGCTGCAGATGCACCACGATATCGCCCTCTTCAATATGGTCAAAATCGATCTCCAACTGCGAGCGGCTCGCAACCGCCTGGGCTTTGCGCTGACGCCGGGAGCGTTGAGTTTTGCGCCGGCAGAAAATATCGTTGTCGCTCACCAGCGCGAACTTGAGCTCGGGCGCCACCACCCCCTTGGAAATGGCTGCATGCACGAGCTCGGGCACCTGCCGCCCCAGAACGTGATCGCTCCAGAGCTCATGAATCCGGATATCTTCGCCCGGGTTCGTAAAACTGATCCGGCATTGATACCCCTCTTTTTCCCATTCCAGAATCTGCCGGAAGAGCCGCTCCCGATGCTGGTCCAGGAGCTCCAGACTCCCTTCGGCCGGGAACGGTGTGTAAAGCTCCGGCGGCTCCATCCGCAGAATTCGCTTCTCCAGAATGCGGACACCCTCTCCCAGAAGATTATAAAGATCAACCACGTCGCTATCACCCACCAGGAGGATGCGTCCGCCGCGCTTCAGAAAATCCGCTATCAGAAACTCCCACTCCTGAATGAGCGGGCTCCAGCTTCCGGGCTGGGATCGAAAAAGATTGAGGCTATCCCAGACCTTGCCCGGGTCGGTGATAAGGAGGAACGATTCACCGGCAAACCAGTCCAACAAAGGAAGCGCGTACCGCTCAAGCTTATCCTCCGGCGCCAATGCACTCATCTGCCGCCTCAGAATCCCCATCTCCCCTGCCGGAGCGATCAGGACCTCCTCAAGCGGCTGCCGGGATATCTGCGTATTGGGGTCGAATTCACGCATCGACTCCACCTCTTTGCCGAAAAATTCAATCCGCACCGGCCAGAGGCTCGAAAGCGGATAGATATCCACGATTCCGCCGCGGACCGCGAACTCCCCTTTCTGGGCCACCTTGGCCACAGAGTCATAACCCCAGCTCTCGAGTTTATCCAGGAGCTCCAGCGGGTCGCATTCCTCGCCCACTTTCAAGGTGCGTAAATATTGTTCGAAGTACGAAGGAGAAAAAGTTTTCTGAAGAATCGAATCCACCTGCGCCACGACACAGGCCGGTTGAGACTTCCGGCGCAAGCTCCGAAGCCCGATCAGGGTCTGGAGCCGCTCGCCCAGAGTCTCCGCTTCTGGCAGCCTCTCTTCCGCGGGCAAGACTTCCCAGGAGGGAAAATAATAGAGGGAGTTGGAATTGGAATCTGCCGAATCCAGAGAACTCCAGGAAACCAAATCCTGGTGGAAAAGCTCCTGGTTTTTCACTCCGCCATTAATGGCCAGGAGAGAATACCGGCCCAGACGCCTCAACTGATCGGCCAAAAACGGAGCCGTGCTCGGGTCAATACCTTCCAGGGGTAAAACCGAGCCTTCGGGAAAATCCTCCAATATGGAACTCCAGGCATCGTTCCAATGCCATCGTTTCTCCTGCATTTCTATCTCTCTTTTCGGGTGTGGAAGAAGAAAAACACCCAAGCCATGCCGGGGTCACCCTTTGGATTCAATACGGAATCCCGACCGGGGCGGCCGGCTTCTAAAATTTGCGAAAAAATCCGGATTTTACGAGTACCCTCACGCTTAAGGAAGCGGAGGCAGCGAAAGCGTCTCCACCACATGCTCGGCCTGAGTCGCCCCTTCATAACGCCCGTTACCCAGCGCCATCAGAGGGTCCTTACCCTGCTGGTTCTTCCAGAGAGTGTAACCGACGACCGCACCGCCCAGGACGAGCGCAATAATGACTAGCGGCATTATTGTTTTGGCCGCCATCAAGAGACGCCAGAAAAGGCTATCCTCTCCCAGACCGTCTGAATACGGTTCGGAAACATCGCCGGTTTTGCCTTGTAGCTCTTCCTTGAGCTGCTCCAGAAGAGGGGTCGGGTCAATCTTGACGACGTCGGCATAGCTCTTGATCGAACCGCGCGCATAGACCATCGCCGGAAAAGCCGAGTAATCCCCGCTCTCCAGCGCCTCTATCTGCACCAGCTTTAACTTCGTCTCTTCAGCGATTTGCTGCACCGTCAAGCCTTTGGCTTCGCGGGCTCTTCGCAGTTGATCTCCCACACTGGACATATCCTCTTGAAAACCTATCTCAAACAGACCCCGATTGCAACCCTCTTTTAGAGGGCGATCAGGGCTGGGCCGTAAACTGGAAATAAGGGACCGCTTTTTTCAGAAGCTCTCTGCTCCATTCCAGTGCCTCGGCCTCCCGACCGGGCTGGTAAAGCGTCATCATCGAGACGTAGCCCCAGCGCTGGGTTTCGCCGCTCAGGACCAGCTCTTTGCTGATTCTCCAGAGCATATCGACATGGTCCGGGGTCGTCTCCCCATCGGTCACAAAGTAATAGAAAAAGAGCGCTCCGATCTCCTGGCTCTTACCCTCCGCATCCTTGAAGGAGCGGCTGGCCCGGATCAATTGCGCTTTCTGCTCAGTGCCGTCCTTGAGCTTGATGGGCAGCGTGACTGTCTCTTCGCTCTTGATTTCATAACCTCCGCTGGGCAGGCAATACTGCGGCTTATGGATACTGGTCCGGTCTTTACCCATCACGACCACGTTCAGGTCGCTCAGGAAGTGGCCCCCGGGCGCTAGGTAGCGTCTCCGTCCGTACGTCGTATCGGGCGGCAACCACTCCAGTTCCTGAATCGTAATGGGCCAGGGCATGTTCTTGATCTGGTCGATCACTTCGGGCAAATCAACCCGATTGGTCCGGACCAATTCCCCTTTCTCATTATAAAGCTCTCCGGCCACGATCCGCACTCCCGGCTCGCCCATCTTCTGATGCGTCTTGAAATACCAGCAGGCTCCCGCCGTCCCGGCCATCAGCAGGAACAGCACCAGCACCATCCAAAGTCCCGAGCGGTTCAAGAGCGCTTTACTAGTCACGGGACACCTCCTCTTTTTCAAGTAGTTCTTCCCCATTTTCCGGGTCATCGGGCTCCGTCCGCTTACGTTCCTTACCCCGGTCCTCACGCAGGAAATGCGCAATGAGGAACATCCCAAAAAAGGCCACCAGATAAGGGACCATGCTCAGAATCGAGCTGTCGTGCACATACGTGCCGCCTTCCTGCCCGAATACCTCCCCGGCAAATATGATCATCATGAGGCGCGTCACGTTCGCCGCCACGGCCAGAGGAATCGCGCTCAGCACCATGACCCCACGGCGCCAGGTGGTCTTGAATGCGAGAAATCCATAAACGATGGCGATGCCCAGAGTCGCGATGAGGCTGCGCAAGCCGCTGCAGGCCGCCGCGACCTCGTAACGGTAATCACCGGCCATGTTCGAAAGCATCGTCCCGTTGCGAATCACCTTAATCCCCAGAAGATTGGATACATCCTCGGTAATCACCGAAGAGAGCAGCCGCAGCGGAACCGAAATCCGATCCGCCAGAGTCCCGATCGGGAAACAGAAGGCAAAGAGAATATAGGGG
>JALNXY010000050.1 GCA_023230105.1 Verrucomicrobiota bacterium | reverse complement strand
TAGTACAATTGAATAAAAAATATGGACGATCTATACAATTTTAAATATTTATCTACCCAAAAACTCCCGGTTTTAATTTGATTAAACTAAATAGCGAAGCAATAAAAGTATTTTTGCAGGATACACTTCTATTTGATACAATATTTACTGTGAGGTGGTTTGCTATATTCTAATAGTGTTATCTTTATTGAAAATTGTCTATTATTGTGTCAATAAAATTACAATAGACTTATTATTTATTCAGTAACTTACATTTGAAGTATCAAAATTCTAAAATCTTTGAGATGGGGGGTGATTATCAAAATATTTGATCAATTATCCTTTTCTTTATTGTATAACTATCCAACTTAAAAAATAATTTATTATTAAAAAACTATAGGAGGTTTTATTCGATGAAAAAAATATTGTGGTCTTTGCTAATAGTTTTATTTTTGGTTTTCTGTGTAACTGCTAACAGTCTTGCCCAAAAAGAAGTCCTACACTTATATACAGCTTTTGATACCGAGGAAGCAAAATTATACATTGAAGCATTTGAAGAAGAAACCGGTATTGATGTCCAATGGGTTAGAATGTCTTCTGGAGAGGTATTAGCCAGAATAGAAGCAGAAGCCAGTAATCCTCAGGCAAGTGTCTGGCACGCCGGTTCTAATACATCTCATATTAATGCTGCTTCCAAAGGATTATTGGAACCCTACAAACCCAATACAGATTTTGAATTACCTGATTTATTCCATGCTGATGATTGGGCTTGGTTAGGATTCTATAGTGGTGCCATAGGATTTGTCACCAATACCGAATTTTTAGAAGAAAACAATATGGAACCCCCGACTTCCTGGGCAAACTTACTTCATCCTAAATTAAAACAGAATGTAGCTATGGCTTACCCTTATACTTCGGGAACTGCCTATACAACCTATGCAACTCTTGTTCAAATGTTAGGCTTAGAAAAAGCACTGGATTGGTGGGAAGATTTTGACCAGCATAGCATTTTCCAATACACCAAATCAGGAACCGCCTGCATAGGTATGGTAGGACTTGGCGAAGTTGCTGTTGGAATATCCTTCTCCCATGATATCCTGGCTAAGGGTGTAAAAGCAGGTTATCCTGTAGTCATGACCTTCCCGGAAGAAGGGACTGGATATGAGATTGGAGGATTATCCTTAATTAAAGGAGCTCCTGAGGCGGAATTAGGAAAGAAATTTATAGATTGGTGTTATACGGTCGATGCTCAAAACCTATTCCAGGAATACAACAGACTTCCAGTTAATCCGGAGGCTACAGTCGCAGAAGGCTCTGTTACCTTAGAAGATGTAAAGTTAATCGATTATGACCATATTCTTGCAGGAGAGAGTAAAGATGATTGGGTCGAGGCCTGGAGAGATCGTATAGGCAAATAAAGAAATGAATTAAAATAATTTTAATCCCTGCTGCTATTAATCTAATTCAAAAATTTAGAAACAGTAGCAGGGATTTTATAAATCAAGGCAATTAATGATGAATAGCTCTAGAAACAGGCAGTTTCATGAAATAGCAGGACAATTAAGGCTTATCTGGAAAGAGCCAATACTTTTTGTTTTTATCATACTTATTTTTTATTTTTTATTTACTTTTGTTGCATATCCCTTATTCCAGGTTATTAAATATAGTATTTTTATTGACGGACAATGGGATTTTTCCAACTACCTGGCAATTTTTTCTAAAAGATATTATTTTCAGCCATTTATAAATAGTATAATTCTGGGTATTTGTACCGCAACTATCGGAACAATTGCCGGTTTTATTTTTGCTTATGCCTTGACCAGAACCCCTTTGCCATTTAAATCATTTTTTCGTTTAACCGCCACTTTTCCCATTATCTCGCCACCATTTGTAGTTGCACTGGCAGCAATTCTTCTTTTTGGAAGAGCAGGTGCATTAACACCCTGGTTAAAAAATATAATTGGCAATTATTCTGTCTATGGATTGGGTGGTTTGATTTTAGTAGAGACAATTGCCTATAGTCCTACCGCTTTCATGGTTTTATATGGAATCCTGGAGGCAATAGACCCCTCATTGGAAGAAGCTTCTATGGATCTGGGGGCTGCAAGAATTAAAATATTTTCTTCTGTCACTTTGCCTCTTGCTACTCCGGGAATCGCCAGTGCCTGGCTTTTAGTATTCATTCAATCTATGGCAGATTTTGGTAATCCCATGGTTATTTCGGGTAATTATAGAGTGCTTTCGGTTCAGGCTTTTTTACAGATTACCGGAATGTATGATCTTCCCCGTGGCTCTACTTTAGCTATACTTTTACTTGTGCCAACCTTGATCGCTTTTTTTGTTCAAAAATACTGGGTTTCCCGTAAATCCTATGTGACTGTAACCGGAAAACCTACCGGTGCTACTATAAAAAACCTGGAATGGTATATCAAACTGCCGGTATATGGAGCCTGCTTACTTTATGCCGGAATTGTAATTTTATTCTATGGTACTATTGTATATGGCTCATTCCAAACCTTATGGGGTGTTAATCCTACGCTGACTCTACAAAATTATGTAGAAATGTTTGAGGTTGGAAAAGATTATCTGATTGACTCTATTACTTTATCTACTATTGCCACCCCTATTACCGGAATAGTTGGAATTTTTATATCTTTCTTGATTATAAGAAAAAAATTTATTGGGCGAGGACTCATGGAATTTATTTCCATGTTAACCTTTGCAGTGCCCGGAACAGTTGTTGGTATTGGATATATACTGGCATTCAATCAGGAATCAGTTGTGATGCCTGTTGTTTTAACCGGCACAGCATGGATAATTATTTTACTTCTCGTTTTCCGTAATATGCCAGTCGGTATACGTTCAGGAATTGCTGCGCTGCAACAGATTGACCCGGCAATTGAAGAAGCATCAACTGACTTAGGAGCTGATAGTAATACCACTTTCCGAAAAATTACTCTGCCGATGATTGCTCCGGCATTCTTTTCGGGTTTAGCCTACAGTTTTGTTAAAGCAATGACAGCAATCAGTGCAATTATTTTTGTAGTATCAGGTCAATGGAATCTTATCACAGTTGCAATTCTCGGTTTTGTTGATAACACTCAATACGCACATGCTGCCGCCATGAGTATGTTATTAATTGTAATTGTCCTGATAGCGCTTGGACTGATACAATTTATTGTAGGTAAAATAGGGAAAGGTGTTAGAACAACTGAAATTTTGGGTTAATTCTATTGTTTAATTAAGCAGAAAGGTTCTAAAATGAAAAATAACTATTTGGAATTGAAAGATTTGATTAAAATATTTGGAAGTGGAAGAGATAGTGTAACAGCAGTTAATAATGTAAGCTTAAAAGTTAATGAAGGTGAACTTGTAACCCTTCTGGGGCCTTCAGGGTGTGGTAAAACTACTATATTACGGATGATTTCCGGCTTTGAATTGCCCACCTCCGGTAAAATATTTATTGATCAGGAAGATGTGACAACAACTCCTCCTAATAAGCGACCAACGGCTATGGTATTTCAAAATTATGCACTTTTCCCTCATATGACAGTTGCCCAAAACATTATTTATGGACCTAAAATTCATGGCGAAAATTCTCAATCAGCCAAGAAAAAGGCTGATGATATAATGAAATTGGTTGGCCTGGAAAAATTTGGAAATCGTTCACCATCCCAACTCTCCGGAGGACAGCAGCAAAGAGTCAGCCTGGCTCGTTCTTTGATTATGGAGCCAAAAGTTTTATTGCTTGATGAACCTCTTTCAAATCTGGATGCAAAACTCAGGGTATCAATGCGTCTTGAAATAAGAAAATTACAACAACGGGTCGGAATTACCTCCATATATGTAACCCATGATCAGGAAGAAGCTATGTCTCTTTCCGATCGAGTTGTAATCTTGAAAGATGGGGTAATACAGCAAATTGGAACCCCCTTAGAAGTTTATGCCAGACCGGATAATTGTTTTGTGGCTGATTTTATCGGGAAAGCAAATTTTCTAAATACAGTTGTTGAGGATGTCACTCCAGACGGTGATGTTACTATTAATCTATTAGAGCAAAAACTAATTATCCCAAAAGCAAAAAAATCCTTTAAAAAAAATGATAAAGCATTTCTGGTCCTACGCCCTGAATCTATAATCCTTGAAAAGAAAAAACCTGATACTATAACCGGCATCATTCGGGAAATTGTCTTTTTAGGTAATCAGATGACCTATATTATCGAAATTGCAAAACAACTGGTTACTGTTGAAATGTCAAATCCACAGGAATGTGAATCATTTGAAAATGGTGAAGAAGTATCTATTAAATTACCGGTTAGAAGTCTTCATTTATTACCATGGGAGGAAGAAAAATGAAACCGGTTATCTGCATTGAAATGATTTATCCGGGGATAAAGCCAGAAGAAAAAATCGAGAAAATTAAGCAAGCCGGTTTTTCCTGGATTGAATTCTGGGATTGGACAGACAAAAACATTGATCTTCTTTATTCCTCATGCCATCAATTTAATGTAAAAGTGGCTAATTTCAGTGGTCAGAGACACGGGTGCTTAATTGCCAGCAACACTCATCATGAAATATTTTTTGATTTGAAACATGCAATAAAAACAGCAAAAATACTTAATTGCCCTTATCTGATGTTATTAACAGATGAATTGGGAGAAGAAGGAGTAGTAAAATACAACTATACTGAGATAAGTGCAAAAGAGAAATATGATAATATTATTTCCGGCCTGGAAAAGGCAATCAGCCTAACTCCCGGTTCTATAACTCTGGTATTAGAAATTCTTAATACAAAAATTGACCATCCTGGTTATTGTCTGGATAATATGGATACTGCGGTAAAAATAATCAGGGAGATTAACTATCCTCAGCTTAAAATTTTAGCCGATTTATATCATCTTGGAGTCATGGGTCATGATATCAAACAAATTATTAAACAATACCTCCCGGAAATAGGTTATATTCATATTGCCGATATTCCGGGAAGACACGAACCCGGAACAGGTAAAATAGACTGGAAAGAAATCCTGGAATTACTGAAAGCAGAAAGATATAATGGTTTTGTTGGATTCGAATATTCCCCTGCTCATGATTCTGATGAATCACTACTCCAAATAAAAAATCTCTGGAAATCTGTCTTTTCTGAATAATTTTGATTAAATTTTTTATATTTAATATTTTTCCTGAATCAGCCTTTCCACCTCATCAATAGATCGACGAAAAGGTCCTTCTGCTTCCATCTTCAGACTTGTTACTGCTGCTGCCCAGATAGTGGATTCCTGTGGGGAAGAATTGATTCTTTTTGCCATATAGGAAGCTAAACAGGTATCACCCCTACCGCTGCGTCCGATTAGTTCCCTGGGAAAAAATAGAGCCTGGTGAAACTGTTCTTCAGCAAACACCAGCACACCATCTTTGTGTGTAATGATTATCTCTTTTGGACCCAATTCTCTAATTAAAATTGCTGCTTTTTTAATATCTTTCTCTCCTGTTAAAATTTCAGCCTCCACTGCATCAGTCTTTAATACATCAATACAGGATAAAATTTCTTCCTTCTCCGGCCATGTTTTTGCTATTAATTTACCATTATCATTTACACGGAGAAAACTTTGAATATCAGCAGCCAAAATAGAGTCTTTCTGTGCAAGCATCTTAACCACTGTCAGTGGAATTTCTTCACGCATGGAAGCTCCAACAACAATAACTTCAGCATTTATTACATTAACCTCCCTCAAAGTAAAGGGTCCTGCCCAGCTACTTACATATATAACTCTCTCATCCGGGTTATCTGAAGGATATACTAATTTTAAACAGGTAGATTCTGGAGTCCAGGTTACATCTGTTTTAACTCCCAACTTTTCTAAATCACTTACCACTTCTGAATCTTCTGATGACATCATTGT
>JALNXY010000049.1 GCA_023230105.1 Verrucomicrobiota bacterium | reverse complement strand
TTAGCCGGAATATTCATTTCTCCTATCCCACAGCGAGGACCACTGGAAAGCCACCGGATATCATTTGCTATTTTCATCATATCTGCGGCTAATCCTTTAACTGCTCCATGTGTGAAGACTAAATCATCCAAACTGGTTAATGAATAGAATTTATTAGATGCAGTTTTAAAATTTCTGGATGTCAGGACTGCAATCTTTTCAGCTACTCTTTCGGCAAATTCAGGAGGGGCATTTAATCCTGTCCCTACCGCCGTACCCCCTAAAGCGATATCTAATAATTTAAGGCAACCTTCCTTAATCATTTCTTCACTGCGTTCAATCATCCGGTACCATCCACTTATCTCCTGTCCCAAGGTCAATGGAACGGCATCCTGAAGATGAGTTCTGCCTGCTTTTACAATATCTTTATTATCCTCAATTTTTTTAATTAAAACTTCTTTTATTAACGACAGGGCAGGAAATAACCTGCCTTCGAGTTCATTAACAGCAGCAATATGCATTGCAGTCGGGAAAGTGTCATTGGAGCTCTGCCCCTTATTAACATGATCATTGGGATGAATTGTTTTCTTGCCTAAAATCTGGTTTGCCCTATTCGCGATTACTTCATTTATATTCATGTTAGTATGTGTGCCACTACCTGTTTGCCATACGACAAGTGGAAAATGACTATCCATCTTTCCATTCAATATCTCTTCACACACTATAACAATCATATCAGCAGCTTTCTTCTCTATCCAACCAAGTTCATAATTAGTTAAGGCAGCGGCCTTTTTTAAAATTGCAAAGGCCTTTATAATTTCGATTGGCATTTTATCTTTACCTATCTTAAAATTCTCCAGACTACGCTGGGTTTGAGCTCCCCACAATCTATCTCCAGGTATTTGTATTTCTCCCATACTATCCTTTTCAACTTTTATCCCCACTATTGGAATCCTCCTCTTTAATAATTCACAATAAATTAACTGTCAAATTGATAAAAAAATGAATTATAAAAAACTAAATCACTTATTTTTATTATAGTACAATTGAATAAAAAATATGGACGATCTATACAATTTTAAATATTTATCTACCCAAAAACTCCCGGTTTTAATTTGATTAAACTAAATAGCGAAGCAATAAAAGTATTTTTGCAGGTTACACTTCTATTTGATACAATATTTACTGTGAGGTGGTTTGCTATATTCTAACAGTGTTATCTTTATTGAAAATTGTCTATTATTGTGTCAATATAATTGCAATAGACTTATTATTTATTCAATAACTTACATTTGAAGTATCAAAATTCTAAAATCTTTGAGAAGGGGGTGATTACCAAAATATTTGATCAATTATCATTTTCTTTATTGTATAACTGTCCAACTAAAAAATAATTTATTATTTAAAACTATAGGAGGTTTATTTAATGAAAAAATTTTTATGGGTTTTTCTAATTATACTGCTTTTAGTATTTTGTGCAAATGGCAATGTTATGGCACAAAAACAGGTACTCAGAATATACACAGCATTTGACACTGAGGAAGCTAAATACTACATAGATGCATTTGAAGAAGAAACCGGTATAGATGTACAATGGGTTAGATTGTCATCAGGCGAAGTTCTTGCAAGAATTGAAGCCGAATCAAGTAACCCCCAGGCAAGTGTCTGGCATGCCGGTTCCAATACTTCCCATATCAACGCAGCTTCAAAAGGCCTACTGGAACCATACAAACCCAATATCGACTTCGACCTACCAGAATTACTACATGCAGATGATTGGGCATGGACAGGATTTTACACTGGTGCTATAGGTTTTATTACAAACACTAATTTTCTAGAAGAAAATAATGTAGAAGCCCCAACCAGCTGGGATGATTTACTTAATCCGATATTTAAAGAAAATGTAGCTCTGGCTTATCCATATACTTCCGGAACAGCCTACACTACTTTTGCGACATTAGTCCAAATGTGGGGTATGGAAAATGCTTTGGATTGGTGGGAAGAATTTGATAGACATAGTGTTTTCCAGTATACTCAGTCTGGAACTGCTTGTATTGGCATGGTCGGCTTAGGTGAAATTGCAGTAGGAATTGCCTTCTCGCATGACATAATTGCAAAGGGAATTAACACAGGATACCCTGTTGTTATGACCTTCCCTGAAGATGGAACCGGCTATGAAGTTGGAGGATTGTCTCTAATTAAAGGTGGACCTGAACCAGAATTGGGAAAACAGTTTATTAATTGGTGTTACTCAGTTGAAGCGCAAAATCTTTTCCAGCAATACAGTCGTCTTCCGGTTAACCCCAAAGCTACAGTTGCAGAAGGTTCAGTTACCCTTGATGATGTCAGTCTAATAGAATATGACCATATACTGGCTGGAGAAAGTAAAGATGACTGGGTAGGAGCATGGAGAGACAGAATCGGTAAGTAATTTCAGATGATTTCTATAATTAACCATCCCTGTTGCTAATAAATCTAATGTTATTTTTAGACAAGGAGCAACAGGGATTACCTTATTTTTTAGTGGTATTAAGATTTATGAATAATGATAGAAATAGACAAATTCATGAAATCACCGGTCAATTAAGATTAATTTGGAAAGAACCAATACTGTTTCTACTTATATTACTTATTTTTTATTTTCTATTTACTTTTGTAGTTTTTCCTATATTCCAGGTTGTAAAAAACAGTGTTTATATTGGTGGCAAGTGGGATTTTTCAAATTATGTTGCTATATTTTCTAAGAGATACTTTATTCAACCCTTTTTTAATAGTATAATTCTAGGTATTTATACAGCCACTCTTGGGAGTATAGCCGGATTTATTTTTGCCTATGCTTTAACAAGAACATCACTTCCTTTTAAAAATTTTTTCAGGACAACAGCTACTTTCCCAATTATCTCTCCTCCCTTCATAGTTGCACTGGCAGCAATTCTTCTTTTTGGAAGGGCTGGAAGCTTCACTCCCTGGGTTAAAAGTATAATAGGTAATTATTCTATTTATGGATTAAGCGGACTCGTTTTAGTGGAAACCATTGCTTATAGCCCAACCGCTTTTTTGGTATTATACGGTGTATTAGAGGCTATCGATCCCTCATTGGAAGAAGCCTCAATGGATTTGGGTGCTTCCTGGGGTAAGGTATTTACCACAGTTACACTTCCTCTTGCAACACCTGGAATAGCCAGTGCGTGGCTGTTAGTATTTATTCAGTCTATGGCAGATTTCGGTAATCCTATGGTTATTTCAGGCAATTATAGAGTACTTTCAGTTCAGGCGTATTTACAGATAACAGGTATGTATGACCTCCCGCGCGGATCAACTTTAGCCATGTTATTGCTTCTTCCAACCATAACCGCTTTTTTTCTCCAAAAATACTGGGTTTCCCGCAAATCCTATGTTACTGTTACCGGTAAACCAACAGGTGCAACTATAAAAAATTTAGAATGGTATATTAAATTACCAATCTATTCTGCTTGTATTATATATGCGGGTATTGTGCTTCTATTTTATGGTACTATTGTGTACGGTTCATTCCAAACTTTATGGGGTGTTAACCCTACCCTAACCTTAAAGAATTATGTAGAAATGTTTGAGGTAGGAAAAGACTATCTCTACCATTCGGTTTTACTTTCTTCTATTGCCACTCCAGTTACCGGTATAGTAGGTATATTTATCTCTTTTTTGATTATCCGAAAAAATTTTATCGGACGTGGTTTAATGGAATTCATTTCTATGCTCACCTTTGCAGTTCCCGGAACAGTAGTCGGGATTGGTTATATACTTGCCTTTAACCAAAAAACTGTTCTGATGCCGGTTGTCTTAACAGGTACTGCCTGGATTATTATTATTCTACTGATTTTTAGAGATATGCCGGTTGGTATCCGTTCAGGTATAGCTGCATTACAGCAAATTGATCCGGCTATTGAAGAGGCTTCTACCGACTTAGGAGCAGACAGCAATACCACTTTTCGAAAGATTACTCTACCTATGATTGCCCCAGCCTTTTTCTCCGGACTTGCCTTTGGCTTTGTTAAGGCTATGACTGCAATCAGTGCAATCATATTTGTGGTATCTGGCAGATGGAATCTTATTACTGTGGCTATTTTAGGTTTTGTTGATAATACTCAATATGCTCGGGCAGCTGCTATGAGTATTATCCTGATTATTATCATTCTCGTTGCCTTAGGTCTTATTCAATTATTCGTTAATAGAGTCGGGAAAGGTGTCAGGATGACTACTATTATCGAATAAATTTATAGTTTGTATGTAGAAGGGGAAAAACATGATAGAAGCTTTTTTGGAATTAAAAGAATTAGTAAAAATATTTGGTGGAGGAAAAGATACTGTCACTGCAGTTAATCATGTAAATTTAAAAGTCAGAGAAGGAGAACTTGTAACTCTTTTAGGACCTTCCGGTTGTGGTAAGACAACAATTCTACGAATGGTTTCCGGTTTTGAATTACCAACATCAGGAAAAATATTCATTGACCAGGAAGATGTGACAACAACTCCTCCAAATAAGCGCCCTACCGCAATGGTATTTCAAAATTATGCACTTTTTCCTCATATGACGGTAGCAGAAAATATTATTTATGGTCCTAAAATTCATGGTATATCCAATCAGGCAGCTCGGAAAAAAGCAGAAGATGTAATGAAGTTAGTAGGATTGGAAAAGCTTGGAAATCGATCTCCTTCTCACTTATCCGGGGGACAACAGCAAAGAGTCAGCCTGGCTCGCTCTTTGATTATGGAGCCAAAAGTTTTATTGCTTGATGAACCTCTTTCTAATCTTGATGCAAAACTCAGAGTATCAATGCGTCTTGAAATAAGAAAATTACAGCAACGAGTCGGAATTACCTCCATATATGTAACCCATGACCAGGAAGAAGCCATGTCTCTTTCCGATCGAGTTGTAATCTTAAAAGATGGGGTAATACAGCAAATTGGAACTCCCTTAGAAGTTTATGCCAGACCGGATAATCGCTTTGTGGCTGATTTTATCGGGAAAGCAAATTTTCTAAATACAATTGTTGAAGATGTCACTCCAGATGGTGATGTTACTATTAATCTATTAGAGCAAAAACTGATTATCCCAAAAGCAAAAAAATCCTTTAAAAAAAATAATAAAGCATTTCTGGTCCTGCGCCCTGAATCGATTATTCTTGAAAAGAAAAAACCTGATACTATCACAGGTATCATTCGGGAAATTGTCTTTTTAGGTAATCAGATGACTTATATGATTGAAATTGCAAAACAACTGGTTACTGTTGAAATGTCAAATCCACAGGAATGTGAGTCTTTCGAAAATGGTGAAGAAGTATCCATTAAATTACCGGTTAAATGTCTTCATTTATTACCATGGGAGGAAGAAGAATGAAGCCGGTTATCTGTATTGAAATGATTTATCCGGGGAAAAAACCAGAAGAAAAAATCGAGAGAATTAAGCAAGCCGGTTTTTCCTGGATTGAATTCTGGGATTGGACAGACAAAAACATTGATCTTCTTTATTCTTCATGCAATCAATTTAATGTAAAAGTGGCTAATTTCAGTGCCCAGAGACACGGGTGCTTAATTGCCAGCAACACTCATCATGAAATATTTTTTGATTTGAAACATGCAATAAAAACAGCAAAAATACTGAATTGCCCTTATCTAATGTTATTAACAGATGAATTGGGAGAAAAAGGAGTAGTAAAATACAACTATGCTGAGATAAGTGCAAAAGAGAAATATGATAATATTATTTCCGGCCTGGAAAAGGCAATCAGCCTAACTCCCGGTTCTATAACTCTGGTATTAGAAATTCTTAATACAAAAATTGACCATCCTGGTTATTATCTGGATAATATGGATACTGCGGTAAAAATAATCAGGGAGATTAACTATCCTCAGCTTAAGATTTTAGCCGATTTATATCATCTTGGAGTCATGGGTCATGATATCAAACAAATTATTAAACAATACCACCCGG
>JALNXY010000048.1 GCA_023230105.1 Verrucomicrobiota bacterium | reverse complement strand
TCGGGAAATTGTTTTAGAGCATAATATACTCGATGAAAAGAAGTTAAATAAAATACTGGATCCTTATGAAATGACCAAAAGTGGCATTGCAGGGAAAGAGTTGTTAGAAAAATAATTAGTAATCAAAACTTTATTTACTCGAGAGGTTATAAGTTGAAGATAAAAAGAAATGAAAATCTATGTTATTATTGTAAATCATGTCAATTAGCCTGTGCTTTTCATCACACCAGTACGTTTTGGCCGGATAGAAGCAGTATTTATATTTACCGTAATCCGATAAGTGGTGAAACTAAATGGAAAATAGATAATACTTGTGACCAATGCGCAGAAGAAGAAACACCTTTATGTGTAAAATACTGTACTTATGGAGCACTTACGATATCAGACTGATTAATAAAAGGAAGATTTAAATGAGCAATAAAAGAAGTATTAAAGGCTGTTTAGCTGGTAAAATACTGTGGATAGATTTAACAAATAATAAAATATGGAGAGAGAATACTGAAAAATATGCCTTGAAAACTTTGGGTGGCAGAGGAATTAATTCTCTTATTATGCTGGAAAAAATAAATTGTAATACCAGATGGTCTGATCCTGAAAATCTTCTTTGTTTTGGAGTTGGAAGTATGGTAGGGACGATGGCTCCGGGTGCCTGCAGGGTTGATATTTCAACAATTAACGTATTTAGTGGTGGCAAGGGGTCAGCTAATGTTGGAGGTTTCTGGGGACCTGAGCTAAAATATGCCGGATATGACAACCTGATTATAACTGGAAAATCAAAAAAGCCGGTATATTTATATATTAATGATGAAGATGTGCAGATTAGAGAAGCAGATAACATATGGGGAAAAGATATTTTTGAGACAGAAGAATTATTGCGAGCAGAAATAAAGGACAGGGATATTAAAATTGCGGCGATTGGTCCCGCGGGAGAAAATTTGGTAAGAGGCTCTGCCATAATTGTTGACACAGCCAAGGCAGCCGGAGGTTCAGGAGTAGGTTGTGTTATGGGAGACAAAAAAATTAAAGCCGTGGTTGTTCGCGGACATGGAAAAATAAATATTGCAGAACCCAAAAAATTTATGAAAATTGTAGAAGAGTGTAATAAGAAATGTATAAGCCAGGAAAGTACCGATTTTATGAGGAAAGCCCCCCTGAATTTTTATGCAAATCCTGAATGGGATGGATGGAATACTAATATTGTAGTTAGAAATGGCCAGGATGACCAGTGGGATTACGAGAAAAGAATAAAATTAATGAATTCTCAAAACGGGATTCCAAGTATGATTAAGAAGGTAAGAGCATGTTACCAGTGCCCGACAGGATGTATGCCTTTTATGGAAATAAGGAAAGGAGAATATCAGGGGACTAAAGGAGAAGGATTTTGGATTAATACTATTATGGGACATGCTTGCCGGGTAGATGTTTCAGAGCCTGAAGCAGTAATTGAATCATGGATTCTTACTAATAGACTGGGACTGGATGGAGATTTTGCTTCATCAGTTATATCATGGGCTTTTGAATTATACGAAAAGGGAATTATTTCAGAGAAAGATACAGATGGATTGGAATTAAAATGGGGTGACAGTAAATCATTTATTGAAATGTTGAAAAGATTAGCGCACCGTAATGGTATAGGGAACATACTGGCAGAAGGACTAACAGAAGCCGCTAAAAAAATTGGAAAAAATTCAGAAGAGTATGTTATACAGGTTAAAGGTCAGCCGTCAATTGAGCCCTTTCGTGTTCCTAAAGCATGGGCTCTTGCGGTCTCTACTTCGCCTGTTGCAGGCAGACATTTAAGGGGGGCAACAATGGGCAATCTAAGATATGGACCAAAACCAAGAACTGGTAGATTCAATATAACTGATTACCAAAATCAAGCATATGGTGTCTATTGGCAGGGAAAAACAAAGGAAATTGAGGATAATTTGGGAATATGTAACTATGTTGGAACCTGGTCAGGAGCTAATTTTCTTGATTTATCAGATTTTGTGCAGTTAATAAACGCAGGCATGGGATTAAATTTAAATGAAAAAGACCTCATGGACTATTATGCCCCGATCGGTAGAAACATGGAAAAAGCATTCAATGAACTACATACAGATATGACTCGGGACGATGATATGCCTCCAAAAAGATTTATCGTAGAAGAAGTAAAAACAGGACCATACAAAGGATTTAAAATTGATATAAAAAAGTACAATAAAATGTTAGACGACTATTACAAATTCTGGGAGTGGGATATCAAAACGGGGAAACAAACAAGAGCATTGATGGAAAAGTTAGGAATGACTGAAATCGCCAACAGACTTGATCAAAAAGGTAAATTATCCGGGTAAAACAAAAAATATTTATCATTTTTTAAGGAGATACAATGAAGATATTATGTATAAATCCAAATAGCTCTAAAGAAGTGACCGAGGGAATTAAAAAAACCTGCGGTGAATATGCATTATCTGATACAATAATTGATGTTAAGCAGATTGACGAAGCTCCATCGGGAATAGAAAGCTACCAGGATGCTGCTATCTCTGAAAAGTATATAATTGAGAAGTTCAAGAAATGGGAACAGGAATATGAAGGTTTTATTATTGCTTGTCATAGCGATATAGGTATAGATTTATTAAGAGAGTTAACTACAAAACCGGTTATTGGAATTGGAGAAGCATCAATTCTGTATTCCTTGCCTTTAGGACATAAGTTTAGTATATTGTCACTGAAAAGAAAAAAGATACCCCAAAAAGAGGATTTAGTCAGGAAATATGCCCTGGAAAAAAGATGTGCCTCAATTCGCGCAACAGGGTTGGGTGTAGTGGAAACCGAAAAACGTAAAAGAGAAAAGTTACTTAAAGAAGGGATGGCAGCTGTTCAAGAGGATGGTGCGGAAGTATTAATACTGGGATGTGCAGGAATGGCAGGTTTAGACAAGGAAATCGAAAAGAGTGTCAAGGTTCCTGTTATTGATGGTGTAGTTTGTGCTTTAATGATGATAGAATCACTTATAAGATATAAGGTTGGAACCAGTAAAATAGCTAAATATAGCTAATCTGAATTATACGCTACTATTCTTGATTAAAATAATTATTTTTACTTATGTTTGTTAAAGATTAAATAGATATCAATATATTAAAGGAGGAGATACAATGGAAAAATATGACCTGGTAATAAATTCCGGTAGTGTTTTTATTAACGACAGGTTGATTAATTGCAATATCGGTATTAAAGATGGAGTAATCACTGTAATCAGTAAAAATATTTTAAATGGTGAAAGAATTATAGATGCCAGGGGTAAAACTGTTTTACCGGGAACAGTAGATCCCCATGTTCATATTAGAGCACCAGGCCACGATTACAGGGAGACATTTCTTTCAGGAACCAAAGAAGCCGCTTTAGGAGGAGTAACCACTGTATTAGAAATGCCTATTTCTTCCCCTCCTCCTTATTCTCCAGAGATTGTGAATAATAGAATGGCGATTGCTGAAAAAGAAGCAGTGGTCGATATTGCTTTTTTTGGGGCTGCAGGTATTGACAAAAAAGAAAGTGTTATTCCCTGTGCCAAATCAGGTATTGTTGCCTTTAAAACCTTCCTGCATGAAGCACCTGAAGGCAGAGAACAGGAATTCATTGGATTAACCGCACCTGATACAGGTGATCAGTATGAATTAATGGAAATCCTTTCAAAGACAGGAATTATAACTGCATTTCATGCAGAAAATAATGATTTAATCAAAAAAAATATTGCCAGACTCAAAAAAGAAGGGAAGACATCTCCAATTTTTCATGAAAGGTCCCGTCCTCCTGTTGCAGAAATAGAAACAACTGCAAAGATATTGCTTTTTGCTGAAAAAACCGGAGCAAAGGTTGAAATAGCTCATATTAGTACACCTGAAGCTGCAAAATTGGTTAAAAAAGCAAAGAAAAAAGGTGTATCAGTTATTGCTGAAACTTGTCCACATTATTTATTCTTAAATGACCAGGCGTTAGTTAAACATGGTGCATTTGCAAAATGTAATCCTCCGGTCAGAAGCGAAGCGGAAAGAAAGAAGATGTGGGAATATTTGAAAGCAGGATATTTTGATATTGTTGGTAGTGACCATGCCCCTTATACCAAAGAAGAAAAAGAAAAAGGTAATGGAGACATATTTTCACCACCCGCAGGATTCCCAGGATTATCTACTCGTTTACCTCTAATGTTTACTGCAGTAAAAGAAGGACGATTAGATTTAAATATGATGGTCAAGCTGATATGTGAAAACCCAGCACGTATCTTTGGCCTGTTTCCGCAAAAAGGTTCTATAATGATAGGCGCTGATGCTGATTTTGTTATTTTTGATGCAGACAAGAAGGGGAATATAGACAAGGATAAAATGTTCACTAAATGCAAAGACAGTGCCACAGTCTTTGATGGATGGGAAGTATACGGGCAACCTGAAAAGACTATTGTAAGAGGACAAATAGTTTATGATGAAGGTGAAATAAAAGTAGACCCTGGTTATGGGAAAATAATAAAAAGAAACCATAAATAAGTTATTGAATTAATTTAAAAGGAGGGAATTAGATAATAAGCTCCCTCCTTTTAAATTTTTATAGGAAAAATATTTATACAAAATAATAGAATATTTTTAGAAATAAAGAATAAATCAAATAAATCTACTTCCTGGATTTTCGATAGGTATTCTTTGCTGACAGAGAGGGCAATCTCTCTGGGTATATGTCTTGATATCCATCTGTAAGGCACCATATACCGGTATATCTAAGCGATATTCCTCACTTCTGCGGTCTACAACACATGCAACACCAATAACCTTTGCCCCACGCTCTTCTACTAATTCTTTAACTTCCAGGGTTGATTTTCCTGTAGTAACAACATCTTCGGTAATCAGTACTTTTTCTCCTGGCTTAATGACAAATCCTCTTCGAAATTGCATGATCCCATCTTTTCTTTCGGCAAACATTGCTCTTTTCTGTAATTGTCTGCCTAATTCATAAGCAACAATTATGCCTCCTAAGGCTGGTCCTACAACAGTTTCAATGTCAAGATGCTGAACCTTTTTGGCCACCAGGTTTAACACCTCATTTGCATAAAAGGGGTATTGCAGCATACGGGCACACTGTATATAACCATCACTGTGAATACCTGAAGAAAGCAAAAAATGACCACTAAGTATAGCCCCGGTTTTTTTTAATATTTCTAAAATATTTCTTTCGTCAACCGTTAAATCTTTCTCTTTTTTAATTAGCAAATTTTCCATAATAAAATTTCTCCTTAATTAATTATATTATCCCGCGTATTTCATTAAGTGATTTAATACCTTCTTTATTCATGAAAGTATCTATTTCTTTAATAATTTCAAGGCATGAGTAAGGATTAATAAAATTAGCAGTTCCTACTTGAATACATGTTGCTCCTGCCATGATAAATTCAAGAGCATCTTTTCCACTGGTAATTCCTCCTAAACCCATAACCGGAATTTCTACATTTTGACATACTTCGTGAACCATCCTAAGGGCAATAGGTTTAATAGCTGGGCCGGAGAGTCCTGCGTACATGTTATTAAAAACAGGTTTTCTATTGTAAATATCTACAGACATTGCTTTAAATGTGTTAACAAGCGATAAACCGTCTGCACCTTCCTCTTCACAGCATTGAGCAATTCTGACGATATTCTCAGCATTCGGTGAGAGTTTTATGACTAATGGCAATTTTGTAATACCTCTAACCTTATGTACTATTTGGCTGGCAGTTTTTGAATTTATACCAAAAAGAAGCCCTCCTTCTTTTACATTAGGACATGAAATATTTAATTCAATAATATCAATTTCTTCATTGTTAATAATAGAAACACACTCTAAGTATTCATCAACAGTGGAGCCATTTATATTTACAATTGTTCTTACACCTAATTTTTTTAAAATAGGTAATTCATTATTAATGAAATTTTTAATACCGATATTTTCTAATCCA
>JALNXY010000047.1 GCA_023230105.1 Verrucomicrobiota bacterium | reverse complement strand
CGCTCAATGGTGAAGAGCTGGTCGCCAAAAAAGTTTCACAATGGGTCTGCATGGGGGCGATCTTCCCCAATAGAGGCCGCGAATATAACGTGATGATGGATACGGGAGCCTCCGTGCGCGCGATAAATGACTGGCCGACTCCGGTGATTTTCAGCGGCTTCGAGATCGGGGCCCGCATCTTCTCCGCGAACGCCCTCAAATCCAAACCCGAAAGCAACCCCATCCGGATGGGTTATGAGTGGTACTGGAACGGCAAAGAGAATCTCAATCGCGAAAGCTGGGATTTGACCACGGTTCTCTGTGCGGTCCGGGGCGCCGAGCCTTACTGGACCCTCTCCGAGCCGGGCAAATGCCTCATGCACGCGACCCATGGCTATGGTGAGAGCGAATGGATACCGTATGCCAAGGGCAATCATCGTTATCTGATTGAGAAGATGCCCCCGGCCGAGGTCGGTAAAGTGATTGATGAGCTGATCTGCCGAGAGCCGCGCTATAATTACACGGTAGCCAACGGATTTATCGAGCTCTTTGACGGCAAAACGATGGAGGGCTGGAAGAGCAGCTCCGGCTCCTGGAAACTTCAGGATGGAACTCTCTGCAGCGGCGAGAACCCGGGAAATCTATTTTACTCCGGCAACGTCAATGAGGGTGCGTTCGAGAATTATATCCTGCATATCGAGGCCAGAGCGACCCCGGGCTCCATGGGTGCGATCCTGATCAATACCCAGTCTGCGGAAGGCGGCGAACCCGCTCCCGGCTATAAAGTGCAGATCAATAATTCACAGTCCAAGAGCGGCGCGGAGTATGAGCACCGGAAAACCGGCAGCCTCTACAATGTTCGCAACGTCTATAAGCAACTGGTCGGCGACAACGAATGGTTCAATCTGGATATCAGCGTCCGGGAAAACCATGTCACGATCGAAGTCAACGGGCTCAAAGTGGTCGATTACCGTGAGCCTAAATCAGCCGCGGTCCTAAAGCCGGGAACCTTCGCGCTTCAATCCCTGGGTGCCGATAACCGGGTTCTTTACCGGCGCATAGCAGTGAAGCCGCTGCCCCCGGAAACGGAAATCGTCTGGGGCCCGGAGCCGGATGCAAAACAGAAAGCGTTCAATCAACTCTCAGCCTCCGATTTCCCGCTTGTGGACCTCCATACTCACCTCAAGGGCGGACTCACCTCTCCGATGCTCCTGGATTACTCCTACTCCAGCGGAATCAACTTCGGCGTCGGCGCCAACTGCGGATTGAAATTCCCCATCACTAACGATTTCGGCGCGCTAGAATTCCTGAAACAATACCGGGGCAGCCCGTTCTTCCTGGCGATGCAGGCCGAGGGCCGCGAATGGGTCAATATGTTTTCCAAAGAGACGCGGCTGCAGTTTGACTACGTCTTCACCGATTCGATGACTCTCTTCAACCGCGAGGGAAAGAGGATGCGCCTCTGGGTACCCGAAGAGACCGAGGTCGGCGAGCCGCAGGAATTCATGGAGATGCTGGTCGAGCGCATCGAGAGCATCATGACTGAGCCGATCGATATTTACGCGAACCCGACCTTCTTGCCCCCGGATCTGGCAAAAGATTATGAAACGCTCTGGACCGATGCGCGCATGGACCGGGTCATCGCCGCGGCTAAAAAGAATAACGTCGCCATCGAAATTAACAGCAATCTGAAGCTCCCCAACCTGCGCTTCATCAAAAAGGCCAAGGCCGCCGGACTCAAGTTCACCCTGGGCACCAATAATGCTTCTCCGGACTTGTGCGATCACCTGGCCTATGCTCTGGAAGTGATCGAAAAATGTGGGTTAAGCGCAGAGGATATGTGGCTGCCGGGTAAATTCCCCGCTCCCCGCAAGTAATGCTTTTCACGATAACGATTGGGACAATGGTAATGTTCAAAAGATTCAGAAATAAAAAAACGGTTCTACTAGCAGCGGCGGTTTCAGCCTCCTTGTTTTTCACAACCGGGAACCTTCAGGCCGGGATGAAGGAGGTTTTCTCCCATCCGGATAAGGAATATCGTCCGCTTCCTCTCTGGCATCTCAACGGGCATCTGACCCCGGAGATCATTGAAGAGCAGATGACGCGCGCGGTCCGTGAAAGCGGCTTTGGCGGATTCTGCCTCCTGCCGGTGCGGAGTACGACTCCGACCTACCTGACGGGGGAATATTTTGAACGTTATGGACAGATGCTGCAAACGGCCCGGCGCCTGGGGATGAAGATCGTTTTCTATGATGATATCGATTTCCCCACCGGCTCGGCCGGCGACAAAATGGCCCAGGCTTTTCCTCACGATACCGTTAAACAGCTCAATAAAATAGAGCGGCTCGTTACGGGGCCTGCCTCACTGGAGGAACGTGCACCTGAGGGTACCCTCATGGCGGTCGTGGCAATGAATACGGAGACTCTGGAGAGAATCGACCTGACGGGAAACGTCGCCAACGGCAAGCTCTTCTGGAGCGCACCCCAAGGCACCTGGAACGTGATGTATTTCACCTGTGTCCCCAGCGGCAGAAACCTCGTCGATTTCCTGGATCCGGGCTCGGTACAGAAATTCCTCTCGCTCACTTATGATGAATGCTACCGGAGATTTTCGGAGTATTTCGGCGAGACGATTTTCATGTCCTTCTTTGACGATGTGGCCTTCCCGCAGACCGGCGGCAACGGCGGCTACCGGATGTGGACACCCTCCTACAACGACGCCTTTATCGAGAAATACGGCTACAGTCCCACCTCTTACTACCCTGCCCTCTGGTACGACATCGGACCGGAGACGGCCTCTGCGCGAATTGCGCTGCATCGGGTCCGGGCCGATATGCTGGCCGAGAACTGGGTTAAGCCGATCGCCGATTGGGCCGCAGAGCACAGAATTGTCTCCATCGGCCACCCGATGGATAACTACAATCCGCAGGCGGTGAACTGCTCGGGCGATAACTTGAAATTCTATGAGCACATGGATTATCCGCTCATGGATTCGATTCACTACTACGGGCAGGGACGCGACGGCTTTAAACAGATCGGCTCGGCAGCCTATAACTACGATAAACCGGTAACCGTGGTGGAAATTTACGGCAATTATCCCGATGCTTCCGTGGATGCGGCCATGCTTTACCGCAGCGGAATGGAGCTCTTTATCCGGGGCGCGAATTTCTTCCTGCCTCACGGACTCTGGCTTGATGAGAAGTCGGTTTATATTCCCCCGGAAATTTCCTGGCGCAATCCGCGTCTGGGGCCCGCGCTGCCGCATTACAACACCTGGGCCGCGCGCATCAGCATGATGCTTCAGGGCGGACGCCACGTGGCCGATATCGGCATCCTCTACCCTATCGCCTCACTCCAGGCCAATTACCGCATGGATGAGCCGCAGAAAATGGGTTCCCGCTTCGGGCTCTATACTTACCCCGAATGCGATTTCCAGGTACTGAGCCGCTATCTCGTGGGGGATGTGCGCCGCGATTTCACCTTTGTACATCCGGAAGTGCTGGACGGCAAATGCGAAGTCCGGGGTGATACGCTTCACATGAACAACCGCGTGAATTATGAAGATTATAAGGTTTTCATGATCCCCGGAGGCAATACGATTCACTGGAGCAATCTGCAGAAGATCCAGCAATTCTATGAATCGGGCGGAACGGTCATTGCCTCGACTCAGCTGCCCTCTTTCTCAGCCGAGCCCGGACACGACGCCGATGTGCAGCGAACGATTCTCTCCATCTTCGGAGACGATGCCCTCAGCCAGCCCGCTAAAGAGAGCACACAGCACCACCTGAAAATTGAGGTCTCGGGCAAAACCATCCGGACCTATCTGGATGGAACGCTGATCGACACCACTCAGGATGAAAGCTTCAGCGCCGGGAGTGTCGGCTTCCGCCAGGCCACCCGTGAACGGGCCCGCTTTGATAACCTCAAAGTCACTGCGGCCGATGGGAGCATCCTCTTCCGGGACGATTTCTCTCAGGGGCTTGAACAGTGGGAAAATCCCGACGCCAACACGAATATCGAAGAGGGGGAACTTCATGTTTTTGAAAACCAGCTCTTGCTCGCCAAGGACGGAAAAGAGTGGAAGGACTATGCAATTGAATGCGATTTTGACGCAGGCAGCAGCGTGGCAGGCATCACCTTCCGAGCGGCGGATACCCAGAACTCCTACATGTGGCAGATATCCACCCACACCCGGACTCTGGCCCCTCACAAAAAAGTCAACGGCTCCTGGCAGAAGTTGAAATCGGTTCAGTTCGGAAACTCGGCCTCGGACACCGCTGCGCAGGTGACTCCCTATACGCGCATGAGCCACCCCAGCGGTGGAAAAGCCTTTTTCATGCCTCAGCCGACTGCGGCGACTTTGCGGCAAATTCTTGATTCAGCCCTTGCCACGCCCGATGTCAGCTTCCCGGCCGATTTGCGCGCGGGCTCTCCCGGCGGCATGGGGATGCTCTCCTACCTACACAAGGTGAAGGAGAATCATCACCTCTGGTTCGTGGCCAATTCCACCGATGAACCGATCACGGCTCCCATCACGCTGGCAGGCAAACATACGCCGGAAATCTGGGATCCCTCCAACGGACAGGTCGAAAAAATCGGGTTCACCCATTTCGAAAAAGAGGGCTCGATCTTTACGGAGGTGCGCCTGGTTCTGCCTCCGGTGAGCGCGCTCTTCCTGGTGAGCCCCGCATCCCAAGAATAACATCTTACAATAAAAGACATGATGAAGTGCATCGTTACGGCCGGCCCGACGTTTGAACCGCTTGATGACGTCAGGCGCCTGACCAATTTCTCCACAGGGAGGCTGGGCAGCTGCCTGGCCGATTATCTGCAGGAGCGGATGCCGCAAGTCCGGACTTACCTCCTGAGAGGATTGGCCTCCACGTTTCAGGCGGCAGGGGCACTGGATGTTCAGAGCTTCAGCACTCCATCGGATCTGCTCGAGAAATTGCGCTCTCTGGCGACCGATCAGCCTTGCGCTATTTTCCACGCTGCGGCGGTGAACGATTTTGGTTTCGGGAAAATCTACGAAAAGCGTGAGGATGGCTCTCTGGAAGAGCTGCACTCGGGCAAATTTTCCAGCCGCAACCAGCGTCCTCTTCTGGCGGAGCTGGTCCCAACACCCAAAATCCTTCCGCAACTCCGAGAGCTCTTCCCCAAGGGTTTCATTGTCGGCTGGAAATACGAAGTGGAGGGAACTCTCCCCGAACTTCTCGCGAAAGCCCGCCGTCAGCTCGAGGAAAGCCGGAGCGATTTGTGCGTGATGAACGGCCCGGCTTACGGTCTCGGTTTCGGGCTGCTCAGTCCCGACTCTCCTGAGAGCTTTTCAAAAGTCGAAAACATGGAAGCTCTCTTCGAAGCCTTGCGGGAAAAGGCTTCCAAATACTTTTGCCCTTGATTTTAAGCTAATTGCAGATAGATTAGAGACTGCGGTGTGATATGGAGTACATCAAAGATTGCATAGCTTATGTCGGGTCAATTTTCCCGATGGTCAACCCGTTTAGCACGGTACCCCTTTTCTTATCTCTCACGGTCCGCATGACAATGGAAGAGAGAGTAAAACTGGGCGATAAAGCCTGTGTGAATGCTACGATCATCATGCTGGTCGCCCTTTTTCTGGGGACTCTCTTCCTGCACTTCTTTAACATCTCGGTGCCTTCATTAAGGATCGCCGGCGGTCTGGTAGTCTCTTTTCTGGGCTTCAGTATGCTTTTCCCTTCACCCAATCCGGATGGGATCGACCCCAATTCGGCCAGTCAATCGAGCGTCAACTATGCCGTCATCCCGCTGGCTTTCCCCAGCATGGCCGGAGCCGGAACTCTGGCGACCATTATGACCATCTCGGCCATTAATGCCTCCAAGGAGAGCTGGTCTGAGAGAATCTATAGCTACACGAGCTCTTCGCTGGCCATCATCATCGTGGGGCTGCTCTGCTTCCTGGTCTTGCGGACCTCCAACCGGATTAAAAAATTCCTCGGTCCCGAGGGCATCGACGCCATGACGCGCATCATGGGCCTTATCATGGTCTGTATCGGCGTACAGTTTATCGCGACGGGTGTGGGTGAATTTAAGATCGTGCATGACCAAAAATACAATCAGCCTATTTCCGTTCAACAGGTCCAGAGCGCTACGGCTCAGACCCCAACTCTAAACCCTCTTGTGCCGATCACTTTGAAAAACACAGCTCAGAAAAAAGAGAAGATATCAGAAGCACCACAGAGTGCTCCTGAGGAATCCGGAACCGTAAAAAACGCAGACAATCCGCAATGAAGAAGAGTAGAGGGACCGTCCTTATCGGCCTGAGCGGCGGAGTGGATTCAAGCATTGCAGCCTGGCTTCTCAAGGAAGAAGGCTGGGACGTAGTCGGCGCCACCATGAGCATCTATGACGGCTCTATTCCGATCCCGGAGTCGGAGCGCTCCGGCTGCTTCGGACCGCGCGAGGCGCTCAATATCGAAGCAGCCCGCAAGGCTGCCGAGCGAATCGGCATCCCTCACCTGCGCTTGAATCTGGCAGAGGCCTACCGCAAAAATGTCATTGATTACTTCCGCTCTGAATATCTCTCCGGGCGCACCCCCAATCCCTGCATCCACTGCAATCGCACGATGAAATTCGGTCTTCTGCGGGAAGAGGCTCGCAGACAGGGAGTCTCCTTTGACCGGTTCGCCACAGGCCACTATGCGCGCGTGAGCTTTAACCCCGCGAGCCAACGCTTTGAGATCGCCCGCGGCATCGACCCCACCAAAGACCAATCCTATTTTA
>JALNXY010000010.1 GCA_023230105.1 Verrucomicrobiota bacterium | reverse complement strand
CAATATCATCTCACACCGGATTTCCACCGCTGCCCCAACGGCTTCTACTCAGGAAATAAACCGGAATAAAAGCCACGACAACAATGAGGAAAGCGAAAAAACGAGTCCGCCACAGCTTTGCCTTCAGGGCCTCCGCCTCTTTTTCTTTCTTTTCCAATTCTGCATACGTTTCGGCTACTTGCTGGATACCGGAACCGGTCGGACTGGTTTCAATATATTCCTGAAGCCTTTCCTTCGCATCCGGTCTTCTAACGCCCTTGTTGTGTGCCGCAAGCATCGCCATATATTGTAGTGCCTGAGCCTGAAACAATTCCAGATTGTACTTTTTGATATCCTCGACGGAATTTGTCTTCATTGCTTCCTTGATTCGCGCATTCAGTTCATCCCCGTATTTGTAAATTCTTTCGTCCTCCATTCGGTCTAAATGATTAATCAGGTGATGCCCTGCATAGAACACACTCAGATAATCGCGATTCCGGGGGTCCTCCCAAATCTTGGTGAGCAAGGGGACAATATCGACGCTGTTTGTATAACCATGGGCCCCTATCTCCTCCATCAAAATGTAGACTACCCGTCCATCTTCTCTCCCAAAATCGGGATACTCCTTAAACAACCTCGCGTAGCCCTGCACCGCCTTTTCATATTCCTTATTTGCCGAAAATTGCCGGGCATTCTCCAGGAGCATCTCCGCCCTGTCACGATCGGGCAATATATCCAGCATTTTCTCCCGTAATGCAATAGATTCATCTATTTGCCCCAGCTTCTGTTTAGCGTATGCCATCTTGGGATACATGTTTTGAAGAAACATTTTCTTCTGCCCGGGAGGCATGGAATTCGTCTCTGAGATGAGGCGTCTTTCCATCTCTTCAAAAAGCGCCAAAGCCACCGGAGCATTTTGGAACACGCCCGACTCCAGGTCTGCAAGCTGCCTCATGCAATCCACCGTTACATAATCGTCGGCATCCAGCTCAATTGCCTGAGTAAATATCTCCTTTGCTTTATTGAAACCACCCATATCCGATGCAGCGGCCAAATAAGCCGAACCCACTAGCCTCAGCAATCTGGCTTTGGACGCTGGATCCTGACATTCATCTGCCAACTTTTCCATCTCGACCGCATATTTTATCCGGGCCACCTGATTCGTGCTTGTCGCAGAGTACTCTTCTTGCTTTTGCCTGAACCACTCTTCAGAATATTCTTCCGAGAAGACCGACACTACCAGTATGTTAAAAAATATAAATATGAATAACTGTATCACGATAAATAAAAAGAGTCGTGTTTTTATAAAAAAATTATAAAAACAAACGGTACATAAATAATATTATTCTATCTTCGAATGCCTACCCCTACCTCATACACAGGGAGGCAAATTGGGTTCGTCGAAGGTATTGCCCCTTAACTCAGGCTTCGATTGTGCAACCCCTGTAGCACTTTTTTCTCCCACATTCTCTTGCCAGAGGCAAGGGACATTGTTTACTACAGAATTACACGTGCGGTGTTCATCGGCAGTCAGGACAAAACTTGTAATTTCGGTATGAGTTACTGTCCACACATGCTTCACAGCAGTACGAGGATCCAACTCCGTCGAAGTGGAATCTGAAACAGTAAACGAGATACTTCCCGAAAGGCTCTCAGTCCCGGAAATTTGAGTACCTAATCCCACGGCCCCAATAGCTGCGTTTCCAGCTTCGATTTTTGCTGCGAGACTAGCCGTTCCACTCGTCCCCCAACCACTTTGAAAGGTTCCGGCGAATGAAAATGACTCTGTCGTCTTCTTAGAGCAACGACTATTGGTTCTATAGTCCGCCAGTTTTGCTACCTCAACGACGTTTGTTGACGTAAACTGAACTTGCCCCATCCAGTTAAGCTCAATTGAATAACCGGAGTGAGTAGAATGGTCTTCCTCCGCAAACACAGCTGCATTTGCAACACCCAGCAAGACCAGGAAGAATGATAATTATGTTTTCATAGTATCGTATTTCTCGAGTCCTGGATTTTACCATCAAACCCTGAAAACTCGAGGTCGATTCTACACAGTATCCTGAATTAGTCAAATAATTTTTCGCGTTTTTTCCGATTTATTTCTATCGCATTGCCTCGCAAACTGACACCGGAAGACATTTCCCTCATCAAAGAAATCTGGAAAGCCAGTGAACAACCCTGTGGAAAACGTTTGAAAATAGAATCCATTCATCAAAGCCTCAATCCCTTCAGGAATCAGAGACAATATGAGGAGTAATCAAAGAAACTATACAACCGGATCGCAAATGAAAATCGTGTACAAAATATCCTCCAATTGCATGCCATCAAGACGCGCCCTCTTTTCAAGGCTTTTCTATCACTTCCGGTGCGCTCTGTTTTTGAGGCAATAAGAACAAGTATATAATAGGGCCGCCTCCGTCAGCGGTCTTTTCTGCCCAGCTGGCGCGAGCGCCGTGTGGACGCCATGACCGCTTCGATAAAGGCAGAGCGCACCCCGGATTCCTCCAGATGCCGGATTCCCTCTATGGTGGTGCCGGCCGGGCTGGTAACCATATCTTTAAGGACGCCCGGATGCTGTCCGGTTTCCAGAACCATGCGTGCCGCACCCATAACCGTCTGCGCCGCCAGGTGGGTGGCTATCTGACGGGGCAATCCCGCCGCTACGCCTCCATCGCTCATGGCCTCAATCATCATGTAGACAAAAGCCGGACCGCTTCCGCTCAGGCCCGTCACCGCGTCGATCTGTTCTTCGGTCACCTGGTATGCCACACCGACTGCCGAGAGAAGGCTGTGAACGATTTTTTCATCTTCCGGAGTCGCATTGGTCCCCAGACAATATCCGCTAGCTCCGCAACGGACCAGGGCCGGGGTATTGGGCATGACGCGCACGACCCGGACACTTTCGCAAAGATAGCTCTCAATGGCGGTCAGGCTCACGCCGGCGGCAATGGAAACCAGAAGCATCGGTTTGCCCATCGCCTCCTGAATGGATAAAAGCGCATTCACGGCATGAACCGGTTTGACGGCCAGGAAGATCACGTCCGAGTGCTGCATGAGCTCCTGAACGCTCTTCACCGCTGCGGCTCCGGTCTGCTCGGAGAATTTCCGGGCCGCGGCCTCAGCCACGTCATAAGCGAAAACATGCTCGCCGGAGGTTTTGCCCGCGGCGATAATTCCCCTGGCCAATGCCGTTGCCATGGCGCCGGCACCCAGGAACCCGATTTTCAGGTTGTTTCTTTTTTCTTGTTCACTCATATCTTTAACCCTTATTTCTTTTTTAAGACACTCACAAACGCGCCGTCCGTTTTTTCCACATGCGGCAGGAGGAGTTTACTGCTGATCAATTCAAATTCGGGATGGCTCTCGAGGAACCGGCTCACCTGCCCTTCATTCTCTTCGGAATCCAGACTGCAGGTACTGTAAACGAGAGTTCCGCCGGGTTTCAAACGCGGGGCGACACTTTCCAGGAGGTTGGCCTGAGTCTCCTTGAGGAGGGCCAGTTCCCGGAGGTTGAGCCGATAGCGCGCCTCGAGCCGACGGCGCAAGACTCCCGTATTGGAACAGGGAACATCAAGCAGAACGCGGTCAAACTCCGGCTCTGAAGGCCTCGTCTGAAAATCCCGCACCGATACCAGCTGGACGATCCCAAGCCCCAGGCGATTACAATTCTCGCGGATTAAACCCAGACGCTCGGTGATATCCACGGCGACGATGCTGCCCTGATTTTTCATGCTCTGGGCGATGTAAGTCGTTTTGCCGCCTGGTGCCGCGCATTGGTCGAGCACCCGCTCTCCGGGTTGAGGATTCAGAGACTGCACTGCCAGGAGCGTGGCCGGGTCCTGAATATAAAAGAGGCCCTCCTCATAGCCCTGAATCTGATGGGGAGCACCCACCGAGGGCAGCTTGAGCAGTATCTGCTCGGTGAGGAAAGGAAAAGTGACTTTCTCGACTTCTACCCCCTGGATCCTCAAAGAAGCCAGAAGCTCATTGACCTCAATTTTCAGAGTATTGGCCCTGAGGTAAGGCTGGGGAATGGTGTTATTCCAGTCCATGAGCTCAAGGGCGCTTTCCGCACCCCACTGATTCTTCCAGCGCTCATAAAGCCACTCGGGATGAGAACAGGCCAGGGCGGGATCTTTCTGCCGGAGTTCTTCCAGAAGCTGCCGGGTCGCATCAATTTCCCTGGAGTAGCCGCGCAGGATGGCATTGATCAGAGTTTTATATCTTTCAATGTCAAATATTCTGCAGAGTTCTACCGTTTCAAAAACGGCCGCATGTTGAGGAACCCGCATCCAGAAAAGCTGGTAAAGCCCCAGGCAAATCAGGAGCAGGACCGTCTCCGGAGGTTGGACGCGAAGTTTGCGCTGCGCGAGCCACTCCAGGGTCAGCCGCCAGCGGGCAATTCCCAAAGTAAGTTCCCGGGTCAAAGCACGGTCTTTGCCCGATAATCTGCTTTGTTCGAGATTTTTATTCAGTAAACTTTCGACGAAGCCAGAATTATTTGGGTCCCTAATGAGTGTTTGGATTGTAATTTCTCTTGGATTTGAGCTCACCACACCCGATAATAACCCGGCTTGAGGGCTTGTTGAAAGCACGAAGATGAAAGAACAGTTTGAAAAATTAGCGGCAACAGGAAAGATCACAGCAACGCAGGTCACGTCCTTACTATCACTCACAGAAGCAGGTTTTTGTTCCCATAGAAGCTGGGGAGTCGGAAAAATTTCCCAGGTGGATACGCTTCAGTGGAGAATCATCATTGATTTTGAAAGCAAGAACGCTCATTCGATGGATGTCGGTTTCGCCGCCGACACACTGCGGCCCATCCCGCCCAGCCACATTCTGGCACGCAAACTCAGTGAACCTGAGGTGCTCCGGAATCAAGCCGAAGATAATCCTCTGGAGCTGATGGATTCGCTCATGAAGAGCCTGGATTTCAAAGCGACGGCCGAAACGATCGAAAAAATTCTCATGCCGGCGATTATTCCGGCCGAGGACTGGAAAAAATGGTGGAGCAACATCAGGTCCCGGATGAAAAAAAGCGGCCACTACTCCATCCCGACCCGAAAGACAGACCCGATCCTTTACCAGCCCTCCATCACCTCCCTCCAACAAAGATTCCTGAACGACTTCAAACAAGCCCGCGGCTTTAAACCCAAACTCACCCTGCTGAACAAAGCCCTCCAGGTTTTAAGCGAATTTGACGACCCCCAAAGTTTTGCCAATGAAATTTTCCCGGTCCTGAACCAGGAGATTGAGTCGCATCAGGAAGTGAAGCCCGAGCTGGCACTGGAAGGTATCTTCCTGCGCGACGAGCTCAAGAAGAAGTTCAAGATCGTTTCCGAAGAAACCATCACCCCGAAGACCCTGTGGGCACAATGCACCAATGGGCTCAAGATTGTCGAGCTGCTCCCCTTCTCAATTCAGGAAGAGGCTCTCCTCTCTTTCAAGGAAACCTACCCGGATAGCTGGAGCGATTCTTTCCTGGAAGGCATTAACGGACTCTCTGCAAAATTCTGCAACGAGGTCGTGGAAATCCTGGTTGAAAGCGGCCACACCGAAAAGACGACCCGGGCTTTGTGGGAGCTCATTAACCAGCATCAGGCCAGCAGCGAGCTTCTCCTCTGGCTGGCACGGCAGAAACCCGAGGCTTTCGAAAGTCTGCTCAATATCCATACGATGAGGGCCATGCTGGCGGCCATCGAACGCGATCAGTTTAACGAAGTGCGCTCCAACCGCTTGCGCGACTACATGCTGAGCGATAAGCAGCTGGTACCGATCATGATCAATCTGGCCGACATTGAAGAGGTCAAGGATATCACCCGAACCCTGCAGTTCAGCCCTGCCTTCGAAGATATGGATAAGCGCTCGATTCTGATGCGCATTGTGAAGCTCTTCCCCGGAGTCCAGAGCCTCATCTCCAGCGAGCCCATCAATAAGCGCGAAGAGGCCCTCCTGGTTTCCTGGGAGAGTCTGGAGCGCAAAAAGAACGAATATACAGAGCTGGTTCATAAACGTATCCCTGACAACAGCAAGGAGATCGCTATCGCCCGCAGCTACGGAGATTTGCGCGAAAACCACGAATTTAAGGCGGCGCGCGAGATGCAAAAGCTCCTGCTCAAACTCAAAGCTGAAATGGAATTTGATCTGGAACGGGCCCGCGGAACCGATTTCAGAGATGTTTCCACCGATGAGGTCGGGGTCGGCACGCACGTCGTCCTCAAGGATAACGACACCTCAAAAACCACTGAGTATTTGATTCTGGGTGCCTGGGACTTCAACGAAGAGAAAAATATCGTCAGTTACCTGAGCCCCATCGCGCAGGTAATGTTGAAGAAAAAAGTCGGCCAGGAGGTTGAATTCGGAGGCAAAAAGTTCACGGTTCTCTCCATCGGCGCCGCGGTGAACGATATCGCCAGCTAACCAGTTTAACTACCTCTGCAAGAAAAACAAGCGAGCCTTACCGACCCGCAGTATGATGAACTTTTCTAATTTTTTCCACCCCCTTGGCGGGTTGGTATGGTTCGTGCTTTCAGAATAGATATTTTACGAGTAGACGTGAATATAGACATGGATTTATCTCAGTATACAAACACGACAAATCGCAACAGTAGGTATTCGGCCAAGAGGTCAATACAGGCGCACAATTTCTCTGTAGCCGCCCCTCAGGCCCAAACGGTCAGTCTGGTGGGCGATTTCAACCAGTGGGATCCTTCCGTTCATCCGATGTCCCGCAAACCTGATGGATTCTGGACGATTCAAGTCCCTCTGCATCATGGGCATCACCGCTATCAATTCCTTGTGGATGGCGTCCCCGTGCTGGACCCGTTGGCCCAGGGGATCGTCCGCAACGAAAAAAACGAGCGGGTTTCCCTCCTGGCCATCAGCTAAGAGGCTGATTTTCAAAGCAACTTGTCTTTAAAAAGGCTCGACATCGAGCCTTTTTCCTGCTTTTAATGGGTCCTGCGGGAGTCAGGGCGAACTGTTTTAGGAAAAATAGGCCGTCCAAAGAAAGAGGTTTTCACCGTGGCGGTGAGGGCCTTGTGTCGAAAGACGGGAAGCTCTCGCTTGTAAATTCCAGGCTGGAAAAATCAACAGGAAGGAAGCGTAGTTATGATACTTGGAATGGATTCTATGGCCGCCCTGGGCGGTTTGGTGGCTCTGTTGCTCTTGGGACTGGTGGTGCTTGTAATCGTGGTGGGGCTCATCGTGCTCACCATCTACAATTCGCTGGTGGCCCTCAGGCAGACCGTAAAAAACGCGTGGGCACAAATTGATGTCCAACTCAAACGCCGTCATGATCTGATCCCGAATCTGGTCAATACGGTCAAGGGCTATGCAGCCCATGAAAAGGAGACTCTGGAGCGGGTCATCGCAGCACGTGCAACGGCGACCCAGGCTAAGCTCCCGCAGGATGCCATCAAGGCCGAAGGAGAGCTCAGCTCAGCTTTGGCTCGTTTGCTGGCCGTGGCGGAAGCTTACCCCGACCTCAAGGCCAACCAGAACTTCCTGGCGCTTCAGGAGGAGCTCGTTTCCACGGAAAACAAGATCTCTTTCGCCCGTCAGTTCTATAACGACAGCGTCACCCGGTACAATACGAAGATCGAAATCTTCCCCAATGTTCTTTTTGCGGGAATGCTCGGCTTCAAGCACGAGGTTCTTTTCGAAACCGCTTCGGACGAGAAAGAGGCTCCTAAGGTGCAGTTCTAAAGAGGGTGCCGATCCGCTCCCGGTGTGTCAGGCCGGGATTAAAATACTTTGTGAGGAACGAGCGCTCCGGCTGCGTTCCTCTCTTGTTTCGTGAGAAAGAATGCGCGATGCGGAACACGTCCGCGGAGCAGCCTGGTCCCGGAGAAATGAATTTTAATAACATGTCACTGGAAACATCTAAATTCCTGGACCTCTCTCAAACGGAGCACGCAGCCCTTTTTGACGGATCGGTCCATGTATGGGACGGCCTTAAACGGCTCAGGGATTACTTCGCATCAGGGCGCTTTTCCTCCGGCAAATTCACTGTCGTGGGCAAGCCCTATATCGATGAAAATGTCTTCATCGGCGAAGGGACCGTCATTGAAGAGGGAGCCATGATTCTGGGACCTGTCCTGATCGGCCGCAATTGCCACATCCGCCATGGCGCCTATATCAGAGGCTGCGCCATTATCGGCGACTCAGTCGTTGTCGGCCACTCCTGCGAGGTCAAAGCCTCCATCCTGTTCAACGAGTGCGAGGTGCCTCACTTCAATTACGTGGGCGACTCCATCCTGGGCTACAAGGCCCATCTGGGAGCGGGCGTCAAAATCTCCAACATGAAAATCATGCCCGGTAAAATCAGCGTCCGCTTCAACGGCGAGGATATCGATACCGGCCTGGAGAAATTCGGAGCCATCGTGGGCGACTACTCCCAGATCGGCTGCAACGCCGTTCTGAACCCGGGCAGCATTATCGGCCGCAACTGCGTGATCTATGCCGGCATGAGCTGGCGCGGCTCCCTGCCCTCCAATTCGATCGCCAAAGCGAACGGATTTTACAACATCAAATAAAGCAAGAAATAGAGCGAAACTTTTCGGATATCACCATGAAACTTTTAGTAACAGGCGGCTCAGGATTTATCGGTTCCAACCTCGTCCGGCATATCCTTGAGAAAGAGAATGTCGAACTTCTGGTCAACCTGGATGCGCTGACCTATGCCGGGCATCCGGAGAACCTGGTCCCGGTCGACCGGGATCCGCGCTACAGGTTTGAAAGAGTTGATATCCGTGACCGCGACTGTGTAAGCCGCGTCATTAAAGAATACGACATCAGCGACGTGATGCACCTGGCGGCAGAGTCGCATGTCGACCGCTCTATCAATGACCCGGGCGCCTTCGTCCATACGAACGTCACTGGGACCTTCCATCTCCTGGAAGCTTGCCGGGCGCACTGGCAGGGGCACCTGGCCGAGCACCGCTTCCATCACATTTCGACCGACGAGGTCTACGGCACATTGGGCGAAACGGGCTTCTTCACCGAGGAAACTCCCTATGCGCCCAACTCCCCCTACTCTGCCAGCAAGGCTTCCAGCGATATGATGGTGCGCGCCTACCATCATACCTACGGGATGAACACGGTTATTACCAATTGCTCCAATAACTACGGGCCGTATCAATTCCCGGAGAAGTTGATCCCGGTGGTGATTCAAAGTCTCCTTAACGGCAAACCGGTTCCGGTTTACGGAGACGGCAAGAACGTGCGCGATTGGCTCTACGTCGAAGACCATGCCCAGGCGCTCTGGCTGGTACTCAATACCGGCTGCTCGGGCGAAACTTACAACATCGGTGGCCACAATGAATGGGCCAATATCGATATCGTGAAGCTGATTTGCGATCTGGTTGATGAATTCAAAGGCGCCCCTCAGGGCACCAGCCGCAAGCTCATCGAATTTGTTAAAGACCGTCCGGGCCATGACCGCCGCTATGCGATTGACGCCGGCAAAATTCAGCGCAAACTCGGCTGGACACCCCAACACTCCTTCGAAGCGGGCATCAGCAAAACCGTCCGCTGGTACCTGGAGCATCAGGACTGGGTACGCGCCGTGACGGCAAAGAAGGCGTAAGAAGCCAGACTTTCAGGAAACTTTGCATCGTGGGCTCCGGACCGGTTATTTCAGTTATTATTCTCAATTACAACGGGGCCCGTTGGATGAAGCGCTGTCTGGAGTCGCTCCGGACCCAAAGCATTTTTGACCGGGTTGAAACGCTCGTGGCCGACAACCTCTCGCAGGACGGCTCCGACCGCCTCTCAGAGGAGCTCCTGGCAGAGTGGCCCTCAGGCTCCTGGAAATTCATTCAAAACGGCGGCAACTTCGGCTACTGCAAAGGCAACAACCTCCCGGCTGCACAAGCCCGCGGCAAATGGCTTTTCTTCCTCAATAACGATACCTGGCTCCAGCCCGATACTCTGGAGCGGCTCGTTGCAGAAGCGGAAAAACGCGGCGCGACGGCGGCCACTCCCCGGGTGCTTGATTACGATTCGGATCAATTCCAGAGCCTGGGCGCGGGTGGCTTTGATCTCTTTGGGTTCCCCACCTCACGCAAAGATTTCCCGGAGAGCACCCCGGTATTAATGCCCGAAGGTTGCTCTTATCTGATCTTGAGGAGTAAATTTGAGCGGCTGGGCGGCTTTGATGAAGAGTTCTTCATGTATGCCGATGAGCTGGACCTCTCCTGGCGTGTCTGGCTCTCGGGCGGCACCTGCTGGGCTCTGCGCGAGGCCACACTGCACCATCGGGGCTCGGCAGCGGTCAACGCCTCCGGCGGCGATAAAATGGTGGAGCTGCGTACCAGCGATTTCAAGCGCTTCCACGCCAACCGCAATCACCTCTGGGTCTTCCTGAAATTAAGCGGATTCTGGAGCCGACTGCTCTTTCTCCTGCAATGCGGCTGGCTCGTTGCCGAGGGACTTGCCGGGAGCCTTTTTCTGAGGCGCTTCTCCTTTTTCCGGAATACGGTCTGGGCCGTTTTCAAAGATTGCCGCGCCAAACGGGAACACCTTCGCCGGGAACGCGCCCGCTTTAAACAACTGCAAAAGCGCACCCTCTTCTGGATGCTCCGCCATTTTCTGCGACTGCGTCTGAATCGGTGGGATGAATTGGCGCGCATCCGCCGCCTGGGTCTGCCCAAAGTGACGGAAGGCTGACAGCGTAAACGCCCCCGGCTCAGCGATGCTGCGCTACGAAGAAGCGCTCCTTGTTTGAGTAATCTTTCTCTGGCCGAATACTCTTCCAGCCGGCTGAGCGGAAAATCTCTTCAATTCCCCCAAACTCTCCGTCTCCGAACTCTGCCATCAGGACTCCATCGGCTTTCAGGAGCTCCGGGCTTTCCTTGGCCAGCAGCCGATAAAAGCGCAAACCATCCGGGCCTCCATCCAGTGCCATGCGCGGTTCGTGCAGGCTCACTTCCGGCTCCAAGGTGTCGATTTCAGCGCTGGGGATATAGGGCGGGTTGGAGATAATGAGGTCAAAAGGAGCTCCCTCGCGCGCTGCCAGAGGAGAATCACCCTCCATTATGCGGATTCTGCCATCCAGGTCGTAGCGCTTCGCATTGGCCCAGGCGATCCTGAGCGCATCCAAGGAGACTTCCACACCCCAGATACGGGCCTCACGCGCATAGACCGCCAGGCTCAGGGCGATGCAGCCCGAGCCGCTACAGTAATCCAGGGCGGTCGGCCGGTTGCGTGTTTTGAGAAACTTCCAGCCGGTCTCGGCCAGGAGCTCTGTTTCCGGACGCGGAACCAGGACCCCCGGGGCCACCTTGACCTCTATGCCGCAAAAAGAGGCCGATTCCAGAATGTATTGCAAGGGTTCGCGGGCGGCCCGACGGCGGATCAGCCGCTTGATTTCCTCAATCTGCTCGGGTGTGAGAGTGAGCACACCCCCGGCGGCTCTCAACAGAACCTCCATGCGGCCCATTCCCAGCGCAGCGCTGGCAATCCACTCCACATTGGTGCTCGGCGAGCTGACTCCTGCTTGTTCGAGCTCAGCTTCAAAGTGTTTCAGTGCATCACGGAGAATCATTCAGGTTTCCTCCTCTACTTAAAAATTGTTAAAAAAGACCGCCCACACCGTAACGGAGTAACTTTCGCAGGTCAACCTCAAATCCGCTGTAAAAAAGCTCGTTTTCAGAGCCTCTCTTCATTACCATCACGGAGGCGGCGCAGAATGATACTTTTTTTCCGCTCCGGCACTCTGTACGGCCCGGAATAGAGCTCATCCTGCGGAGTAGGAAATGAACGGCATATTTTTTGGAAATTTTCCAAAAAGTTGAAAGATTTTAGTTTGCGCTTGAACTTGAAAACAAGGAAGTTAAACTATCTCAAGTGCTTTTTAATAAAGTTGTGAACCCCCGGCAAAAGCAACATCAGAAGAACAACCCTCCGGGGTTGCGCTCTTCGTTGTCCGGGTCGGGTTTTCCGGCTTGGGCGCTGGCGGCTTTTCTCTGTGTCGCAAGCTCCTTTTCTCTTCAGGCTCAAGGACTTTTTTCGAAATTCTCCGAGCTTACCCAACCCACTTCAGAGATTGAAGAGCTGACCCCTTCGCTTTTCCCGGATTATAAAGTCAGCTTCAGCCTGCAGCACGATTACCAGCCCTATGGCCCCATGGCTTACCGCCAATATGAGTATACAGAGGGCGACCTTAGCCGATTTACTTTTTTCCCTCCCGTTTTCTCCGTCGAGCGCAATGAAGACCTGGAAACCATGGAAATGGATTTCCTCTATCCGCTCTGGGGCGCGGACCGCTACGGCAGAGAATACCGGGTTCATATTTTCCAGATATTCAACTGGGCCGGAGGCGCTAACGCTGAAGACCAGATGACGCGCCGCTTCTCTGTCTTTCCTTTCTACATGCAGCAGCGCTCCGAAATCCCCGAAGATAACTACTGGGCGCTCCTGCCTTTTTACGGAAAGGTTCAGCACCGGATGTGGAAAGACGAAGTCGATTTCGTCATGATGCCTCTTTACGTGAAGACCCGTAAAAAGGATGTCACCACCTGGAACTATGTTTTTCCCTTCTTCCACCTGCGCCGGGGAGATTATAACCTCAACGGCTGGCAACTCTGGCCCCTGATCGGCCAAGAGGAAAAAGATGTGGGGATGGCCACCGATGTCTGGGGCGACGAATTCGTATCGCCGGGCCACTCTAAGGAGTTTTACCTCTGGCCTATCGGCCTGCACCAGAAGACGGGCATCGGCACCGAGAATCCCTCTGAATTCTACGGAGTGCTCCCCTTCTATGCGCAGACGCGCTCTCCCAACCGTGACCACTCGGTCATTCTCTGGCCTCTCTTCAACTGGGCCGACGACCGCGAGAAGAAATACCGCGAGTGGGGAATGCCCTATCCTTTCTTTGTCTTTGCACGCGGTGAGGGGAAAACGACCGACCGGGTGTTCCCGTTTTTCGGTTTCTCGCACAGTCCTAATCAGGAACGCGATTTCATCCTCTGGCCCACTTGGAAGAAGACGGTCTACGAGGGAGACCATATTTACAGCCAGCGCGAACGTCTCTTCTATTACCTTTATTCGGATGTCGCGGAGAAATACGAAGCATACGATGAAGAATACCGGCGCACCGATTTGTGGCCGCTCTTTACCGCCCGGCTCGATACGGAGGATAATTACAGGCTGAGCTTCCTCTCTCCCTTTGAGCCGTTCTTCCCCAATAACAAGAGCATCCAGCGCAACTGGACCCCTATGGTGAGCCTCTGGAGCCTGGAGGAAAACGCGAAAAAAGAGGAGCTCAAGGAATCGCTTTTCTGGAACCTCTATCGCCACGAAGTGACGCCTAAGCAGAAACGCTGGTCCGGCCTCTTCGGGCTGGTCGAGCGGGTCAAGGATGAGGAGTACGGCAATTACTGGCGCTTCTTCTATTCACAGGATAAACGCCGGGTGCAGGAGGCACGCAAAAGAGAAGCAAAGCGGAAGCAGGAAGAGGCCTCCGCGCCGCCGGTCGTCACCCCCGTCGCTGAAGAAGACTCTCAATCAAACATTAAGGGACGCTAACCATGTTTCAAAACCTGGGAGAAATACTCATTTTACTATTAAGGACTCTGGCTGAGCTCAGGAACGCACCCAGACAGGCGCGTAAGATTCTGGATCAGCTTTTCGAGATGGGCAATGCAAGCCTGATGATGGCTGGCATCCTTTCTTTCTTTATCGGAGGGATTCTGGCCCTGCAGGTGGCCCCTCAGATGACGGCGCACGGGATCACCGGCATCGTGGGTGAAATCATCGGCCTGGCCATGTGCAAAGAGCTCGCTCCGGTCATGATGGCCATTCTCATCATTGGGCGCATCGGCTCGGCCATAACCGCCGAGATCGGTTCCATGAAGGTTTATCACGAAATTGACGCGCTCCAGACCATGAATATCAATCCGGTTTCCTACCTGGTGATGCCGCGGATCGTCGCCATCTGCATCGCCCTGCCGATGCTGGTTCTCTTTTCCATGCTGGTCGGCTGGATGGGCGGTCTTGCGGTAAGCGTTTTGAATCAGAGCGCCGCGGTCACTGTGGAGGGCTACCTGTCGAGCCTCAAATCCGGGGTGGACAGCGGGGAAATTTTTGAAGGTATTTTTAAGAGCATCGTTTTTGCCATGGCCGTCGGGATCATCTCCTGCCACCAGGGATTAGTCACCCGCGGGGGGCCTCGCGGCATCGGACGCAGTGTAACTAAATCGGTCGTAAACTCCATTGCAGCGGTTCTCATTCTGGATTATATCCTTACCCGTCTGATTCTTTTCTTCTAAGAGCGCATGAACATCGACACCCCCATCAACCACGCAAACTCTCCTTCAAGACCCGAAGGGGTCGCCATCAGTGTTCGCCGCCTGTGCAAATCCTTCGAGGGAGCTCAGGTTCTCAAGGATATCTCTTTTGAAATCAAGCCGGGCGAGCTTTTCGTGATCATGGGGCCGAGCGGTGCCGGCAAAACGGTGTTGCTCAACCATCTCATTGGGCTCCTGGAGCCGGATGGCGGACAAGTGCTGATCAACGGCATGTCGCCGCTTTCCGATACACTGAAGGAGAAAATCCGCATGGCGATGGTCTTCCAGAATAGCGGACTCCTGAACTCGCTCTCCGTGGAAGAGAACGTCTCACTTTACCTCTCCGAGCACCGCATGAAGCCGTCCAACGAAATCCGGCAGATTGTCTCAGAGCAATTATCTCACCTGAATTTGAACCGGGCTGATGCGAACAAGTACCCTTACGAGCTCTCGGGCGGCATGAAAAAGAGGGTCGCGATCGCCCGGGCCATCGTCATGGAGCCCAGAGTCGTCCTCTATGATGAACCGACAGCGGAGCTTGATCCCCTCATGGCCCGGACGGTGGTTAATGAAATCCGCCGTGCACGCGCGCTTCTTTCCCAAACCTCGGTACTGGTTACGCACGACCGGAATCTGGCCTTCGAAATCGCAGACCGGATCGCCATTCTGCTCGACGGCTCTCTCTGGAAAATCGGCACGCCTGCCGAAATAATAGCCTGTCAGACCTCGACTCGCGAAGAGGATGCGCCCCTCAAAAACTTTTTAACTGCTAACTATAAAATTAAAGAAACCAAACCTGATTATGAATAAGACTAAACTGGAAGTTCGGCTGGGAATCTTTTTTCTCCTGATTCTCCTGGTCGGTGTTTTGATGATGGAACTGATCGGCGGACTGGAGCCCCTTAAATCCGGTGTGCTCGTCCAGACCAAATTCAAAAACGTCCTGGATTTGAAAAAAGGCGATCCGGTCAAGGTGGCCGGCGTCAATGTCGGCAACGTCTCCTCCATTAAGCTCAAAGAGGGCGGCGTCCTGGTCTCCATGAAGATCAGTAAGAATACCGGCATCACCACCGAGAGCGTGGCGACGATCAAATTCCTGGGGATGATGGGCCAGAACTATGTCAGCATCGATTTCGCCGACAGCGGCGAGCCGGTGCAGGATGGGGCGATGCTTCTGAGCCAGGAGCAGCAGGATTTGAGTATGCTCATGACCAAGCTCGACGGAGTCATTGACGGCATCGACGAACTGACCCGCAACTTCAGCTCCGACAGCCTCACCAGTATGATGAGCCCCTTCACCGATTTCATTAAAGAGAACCAGGAATCCCTCTCCTCCATCGGTCCGATCCTGGTCAATATGGAGAACATCACCGCAGCCATCTCCGAGGGCAAAGGCTCCATTGGCAAGATGATGATGGAAGGCGAGATGTACGGCACCGCCATGACGACCCTCACCAATCTGGAGGTCGCCATCGGGGACGCACGCTCCATCGCCTCTCAGGCCAAGTGGATGGTCACCGATATCCAGCAGGGCCGCGGCTCAGTGGGGAAACTCCTGACCGATGACGCCGTTTATGTCGAGATGCGCGATTCTCTCTCCCAACTGCGGGAGATTATGCAGAAGGTCAACACGGGCGAAGGAACCGCCGGACGCATCGTCAACGACGCCTCCCTCTACAAGAACGCCAAGCTGACCATGCAGAAACTCGATAAAGCGACCGAAGGACTCGAAGACCAGGGTCCCATCTCCGTCATCGGTATCGCTGCAGGGAGCTTATTCTAGAAAAATCAACCTGATAAAAGAGACTTTATACCGTGAACCTGTTTGTTTTTGACACTGCCGACGGGCTGGCGGAAGCTGCCGCCACGCTCTGGACCAAGAAAATCTGGGATAATACCGAGCTGCGCGTCTGCCTGGTCGATGGCAAAACGCCCGAGCCGCTCTACCAGAAGATGATCGACTACTACCATGAAGGCCAGGTCTGCCTGCGCGACATGGAGGCGTTCCTCCTGGATGAATTCGGCGGACTGGACTCCGCTGACCCGGGCCGCTCCCAGAACGTGATCCGGCGCAATCTCCTAAACTGGGTGGATTTCCCGGCCGGGCACTTCCAATGTATCGAGCCCAATGCGCCCGATCTGGAGGCCGAAATCGCCCGCTATGATGCGCTTTTTGAAGAGCCGATGGACCTGACCCTTTTGGGTGTGGGCACCAACGGGCATCTGGGAATGAATGAGCCGGGCTCGATGCCCGATTCGCCTACGCGCAAAATGAATCTGACCCAATCCTCCATCAATGCCGCACGCTATTATCTGGAGCACGACCGGGTGCCCACCTGGGGCGTGACCCTGGGGATGAACCGGATTCTGCAATCACGGGAAATCTGGCTCCTGGCAACAGGCAAATACAAGGCCGGAGTCCTGAAGCGCATTCTCACCGCCGAGCCCTCAGCCGATACGCCGGCTTCCTGGCTGCGCAATCATCCCAATTGCTCCATCTTTGCAGACCGCGAGGCCGCAGCCCAACTCTGGGCCGGCTCAGCAACCGCGCCTGCACCGATCAACCTGGATTAATTCACCCACTACCCTCTCCTGCTCAATGACCCAGCCGCAAAACCTCTATAGCTGCAAGCTGACCGAGCCGCAGGCAGCGCGCCTGGAGACGCTGCTGCGACAGGGCAACTATGAGCCCTATGAGGTCGCTTATGCAACCTGCGCAGGACGGCAGGAAGGCCTCAATATCGTTCTTTATAAAAGCTTGAAACTGGTTATCCAAGGCAAGCGTACGGCAGAATTTATCGAGTTCACTCTCGAGCCCGAAGTCCTCCAGGAGGCCCGCATCGGCTACGAAGAAGAGCTCGAGCCCGAGCGCTACCTCCCGCGCATCGGCGTGGATGAAAGCGGCAAGGGCGACTTCTTCGGCCCCCTCTGCGTGGCCGGTGTCTATGCCAATGAAGCGGCTTTGCGCTCCTGGAAAGACCTGGGCGTTCAGGACAGTAAAAACATCAAAAACGATCAGCAGATTTCCCTTCTGGCTCAGAAAATCCGCGCAACGCAGGGCGTGGTTTATGACGTGGTCGCCATCGGCAACGAGGCCTACAACCGCCTTCACACGAAGATGAAGACGGTCAACCTGGTGCTGGCCTGGGGCCATGCACGCGTCATTGAGAACCTCCTGGGCAAATCCTTACAAATGGTTCCCCCACCGGTGAAGGCGATCTCCGATCAATTTGCCGGCACCGCTGCCACCGTAGAGCGGGCACTGATGAAGCTGGGCCGTGCCCTGCCCTTGGTGCAGATGCATAAAGCCGAGAGCGATCTGGTCGTGGCGGCCGCCTCCATTCTCGCACGCGATGAATTCGTCAGGCGCCTCAGAAAAATGGGCGATCAATATCAATTCACCTTCCCCAAAGGTGCCGTGCAGGTCATTGGCGCCGGAAAAGAATTCGTCTCCAAGCATGGTAAAGAGGCCCTGCCGATGGTCGCCAAAATGCACTTTCGCACCTCCTTTCAAGTACTGGGGTTGCCGGTGCCCGAGCGCCCGAAATTCTCTTTCAATAACAAGCGCAATCCCTCATAATATAAAAGTTGGGGGATATGATTGTCCGCATTCTCATAGATGGTTACAACCTGCTGCACGCCTGGAAACACCTGGCCGTCGGCAGTGAGCGCTATTCCCAGACCGCCCGTGAAGAGCTTATCAAGGTCCTGAGGCGCTATGCCGATACTTCCTCTACTCCGGTCACGGTCGTCTTTGACGGACGGGCCGAGAGCTTCCAGCCGGAGCGTGACCCCGATTCCGAAGAAAATCTGGAAATTCTCTACACATCCAGCCGGAAATCGGCTGACGAGGTCATTGAGCGGGCCGCCATTCTCTACCTGCGCTATGGAGAGGTCATGGCCGTCACCAACGACACTTCTATCCGGGATCTGGTGATCGGCAATGGCGGTGTGGTCTCCTCTTGCGATAACTTCCTCCTAACGCTTCAGGATACCTGCCGCGAAATGGGCCTCAAGCTCAAGTACTACAACTGGGATACCAATAACCGCTTCAAACGCTGAGGGCCGGTTATCGTTTCACCTGTGATGTTCTCCTTTACTCCGGGCCCAAAATGCGGTTAACTGGAGCTCGCTTTGACTGAGGCACTATGAAAATTGTTTTAGCATATTCTGGCGGGCTCGACACTTCCGTATTACTTTCCTGGATCAAGGAAAAATACAGCGCCGAGATGGTAGCTTTCTGTGCAAATATCGGACAGGAAGAAGAGTTGGACGGGTTGGAGGAAAAAGCTCTGCGCACAGGAGCCTCCAAGCTTTACGTGGATGACTTGTCCGAGGAATTTGCCCGGGATTTCATCTTCCCGATGGTTCAGGCCGGTGCGATTTACGAAGGCCAATACTATCTGGGCACCAGCATCGCGCGGCCGCTCATCGCCAAGCGCATGGTGGAAATCGCCCGCGCCGAGCGTGCGGATGCCGTCGCCCACGGCGCTACGGGCAAAGGTAACGACCAGGTCCGCTTTGAGCTCACGGCCGCGTCTCTGGCTCCGGATTTGAAGGTGATCGCTCCCTGGCGCGATGAATCCTTCCGTGCCACTTTCCCCGGCCGCAAGGAGATGATCGATTACTGCGTCGATAAAAAAATCCCCGTGGAAGCTTCCTCCAAGAAGCCCTACTCCATGGACCGCAACCTGCTCCATATCTCTTATGAAGCCGGCATCATGGAAGACCCCTGGATGGACGCCTTCTCTCCTGAAAACAAGGCTATGTTCAAGCTCAGTGTCTCCCCGGAAGATGCGCCCGACAAACCCGAATATGTGGAGCTGGATTTTGAAAAGGGACTCTGCGTGGCCGTCAACGGCCAGAAGATGACCCCGCTCAAGGTGATGCAGACTTTGAATAAATTAGGCGGCAAGCACGGTGTGGGCCGCGTGGATATGGTCGAGAACCGCTACGTGGGTATGAAATCCCGCGGCGTTTATGAGACTCCGGGTGGAGCCATCCTGATGTTCGCCCACCGCCAGATGGAGAGTCTGACGATGGACCGCGAAGTGATGCACCTGCGCGACAGCCTCATCCCCAAATATGCCGAGCTGGTCTACAATGGCTACTGGTATGCACCCGAGCGCTTAGCCCTCCAGGCACTGGTCACCGAGAGCCAGCGCAATGTATCGGGCACGGTTCGCGTGAAGCTTTACAAGGGCAACATTATGGTCGCCGGACGTAAATCGGCCCTGAGCCTCTACAATCCGAATATCGCGACGATGGAAGCCGACCCGACTCAGGCCTACAATCAGGATGACGCCACCGGCTTTATTCACCTGAACGCCCTGCGTCTCAAAGTGGCCTCCCATGTACATGGGCCTCTTATGAAATAGCGGAACCTCGAAGCCGCCTCGTAAAGGCGGACAAATGAAAAACCCCGGCGGGCTTATCGGTCCACCGGGGTTTTTCATTTACGGATTGATTCATCCGTCTCTCAATATGATTTATTCTCCTTCAGCAGTATCACTCTTAAGAAACTCAATCGCTGCGTCGATTGAATCAAAAATGTCAAAAATCTTGTTAGCTCGGGTAATCTCAAAAACCAGTTTGGGCTTGGGCTGTAAAACGGCCAGGGCCAGTTTCCCTCCGCGTGCTTTAAAATCCTTGTAAAATCTCACAATTAAACCCAGCCCCGTACTATCCAGATATTCCAGTGTGGAGCAGTCGAAAACAATCTTGTCTGATTTGGTGAGGAGCCCGCTCATCTCAGATTTAAAGAGCCCTTCAGTGGCAGCCGTCAAACGACCTTCCACCGACACCACCAGAGCACCATTAACCTCTTTATCTGCAATTTTCATAGCCAGGCGTTGTTCCTAATAAAGAACGTAACTAATAAGTAGCACGGAGGTTGTTACCTGGCAAGCACATTTAAAGACATTTCCAAACTAAAAGCATTCTTTCTGTCTTTTAAGGGCAGATAAGAAGAAAGGGGCTACTTCTTTTCTTCCGCTTTTACCGGGGCCTGATCCTTTTCTTTCTTCTGCTCTTTGAGCGCTAATTCCTTCTTGAGAGCCGCCTCTTTTTCGCCCGAGGGGTCGTCGTCAACGCTGATCAGGACACACCAGAACTCGGCCGTAGATTCGGTTTTTCCGGCAATGGATTGAGGTTTCTTGGGAGTAATCCTGGCCTTCTTTTTGACCACCATTTTATCTTTGCCGTAGAGCTTTACTTCGACGACCTCGTCTTCAACCTTGCTGATTTTGATCTCGCAATGCTTGCTCATGACGACTGAATATTCTTTGGGCTCTTTCAGATCAACCTTTTTGCTACTGATCTCATAGTAGTAGTTCCACTTCAGGAATTCACCCAGCCGCTTCTTGACAGCCGGAGCCACCTCTTTGAACTTGCCTTTGAGATGCTCAATATCGTTGATATTGGTATCTGTACCCCAGATCAACTGCAGCTTGAGCGGGAAAACCGGATTGATATTTTTCTCCTCTTGAGGCTGCTTGGCTTCCTGAGCCTCTTTAGGCTCCTCGGCACAAAGATTCGAAAGATAAACTGAACCGCATAAAAGCAGTGTTCCCAAAACGAAGACAGCGAGCCTCCGACAAAGCTTGACCCATAACATATTCATTTTCAATTCTTCCAAGTAATTAAGTCTCTGATGTAAAATCCTGCAAAGGGTTACTGTAGGTGATCCATTCGATGCAAATCGTGTCGCTTTCCAAGGTCGTGGCGGAAACTCCCGCGCTGGTCTCCACTTCGTTGTAGCTCTGACCATTGGAGGATTGCCGGCCATGTTGCCCGCTTTCATAGAAAACCAGAAAGCCCATCACGAGGCAGGCAGCCATGGCAGGAGCCCAGATGCGGCGAGCATGAGCCAGGCGGCGCCAGAGCTCAACCTTCTGAGGCGCATTTTGCGAAGCATCTTTTTGAGCTGCAGCGCGGTTCAATTTCTGCGCAATACCTGCCCAGTAAACCTCTTGCGTCACGGGGACCGGCATCGGCTCGGCCGCGAAAACGCTCTTCATAAGCTCAGAAATCTGCTCCTGCTCGAGATACTCCTTTGCCAGTTCCCCATCTGCATTCAATAATGCCTGAACCTCGTCGATTTCCTGAGGGCTTAGCTGCCCATCAGACAAGCGAACGATTTTCTCTATTTCTTTTTCATTCAAGGGGTTCATAGGACATCCTCAATATTCATGCCGCGTTTTTCCAAAATACTCTTAATTATCTTCCCCAAAGCTTTTTTCCCGTAAAAGAGCCGGGACATCACCGTTCCGATGGAGCAACCCATCTCCCGAGCGATCTCTTTATACTCCAACTGCTTCACGTACATATATTCCAGGACGGTTCTCTGCTCTTCGGATAATTGATCCAGAGCTTTCAGGATCAAAACTTTGCGCTCTGCCTGGTCGAGTTCCTGCTGTGGGTCCACCTCCACCACCGGGGTCCAACTGCCTTCGCCGGATTTCTCGGTCAATTCTTCGATGGAATCCTCCGCCGGGCGTCTTTGCCTTTTGCGGTGGTAATCCAGGCAGACATTGATCGCGATCCGGGTAACCCAGGTCGTGAAGGGGGAATCCCCCTGGAACTGGTAAAGACGCGTCCAAGCCTTTACCCACACATCTTGAGAAAGATCCAGTGCTTCATCGGGGTTGGACAGCATTTTATAAACCTGCCCATAGACCCTGTCGCGATGGCGCTTGACCAGCTCTCCGAAAGCGGATTGATCGCCTTCCTGGGAGAGGCGGATCAGCTCAGCATCACCTAGCGAAGTATAATCAACTTCTCCAGTCATACCTTTTGACGCTTTCTTGTGTTGGTTTATTCACTTTACTGGGGATTCGGCGCTGTTTTTCTTGAATCAGAGCTTTCCTTTGGTGGTGGGCAGATCGCTTCCGCGGCGCGGATCGCGTTGGCAGGCCGAGTCGACGGCTCGGGCCCATGCCTTGAAAAGACCCTCCACAATATGGTGCGGTTCTTGGCCATAGAGAAGCTCCAGATGGAGATTGCACCGTGCTTCATTGGTAAAAGCCTGGAAGAATTCCCGGGCCAGACCGAAGCGGAAAGAAGAAGACATATCCTGGTTCTGCTCTTCGAGCATCACCTTGCGCATGGCCTGGTCATCGAGTCCACGGTAGACCAGATAGGGACGCCCGCCAAAATCAATCACACAGCGAACGAGGCACTCATCCATAGGCAGATAAGTCTCTCCGGTAAAGGGGTTGCGAGGATCAAAACCGGTGCCGTAGCGGCGCAGCCCGGCCTTATCGCCGAGAGCCGTCAGAAACGCCTGACCCAACGCCAGGCCGCAATCCTCCACCGTATGATGGGCATCGACCTCTATATCTCCCTTGCAATGAATCTCCAGGTCCACCATGGAGTGCTTGGAAAAAAGGGTAAGCATGTGATCAAAGAAGGCAATCCCCGTCTCTACGGTCGATTTACCCGCCCCGTCCAGATTCAGCTCAAGGCTGATATCGGTCTCCTTAGTCGTTCGTTTAACTACAGCTGATCTCTTCAACGTGGAGAGGATGATATATCAGAAAGAAACTCTTTTCCAAGCGCAAAAAGAGACCCGGCCTCTTCAGAATAAGGGTTTTAAAGCGGGCGTGTTATGAAATCGCGCACAAGTAACGCAAAAGTGGCCCCAAATGGTTCGATTTTTCTGGATAAGAGAGAGTTCCGGAAGTAGAATGGGGCACGTTATCTTCCCGACAATGGGTAAAAGCGTTTATTATTTTGATAAGTCACTGATTCGATGATATGAGCTACGAAATGATCAATTCAACGGAACGGCGCCAGAAGTGCGCCGAGTTACTGAAAGCCAATGTATCGGCAGCAGCCAAGATGAGTGCCTTTATCGGCATGGATGGTTTTATAGATGAAATTGTTCATGTCGTAGATAAGAGGGTAAACCCGACCGAATTTGTTTGCCTTCCGACCATCGAGAAATTTGGCGCCCGCGTCTCGGCCGCTGCAGGCAAGAGTACCAATTTTGAAATGGTGCCTCAGCTGGTGAAGCTCGGCGGCAACGGCCCCATCATGGCCAATGCGATTGCGCAGTTCGGAATCAAGCTCTCCTATCTGGGAGCCTTGAACTATCCCGATATCCACCCGGTCTTCAAGGAATTTTCCGAGAAGGGCGATGTCCACTCCATCGCGAACGCCGGACGGACGGATGCTCTGGAATTTGACGACGGCAAGCTCATTATCGGCCGCATGACCCAGCTGGGCGAAGTGAACTGGGAGAACATCGTCGCCCGCTACGGCAAAGAGAAATTCATCGAGAAATTTACCAACTCAGACCTGGTCGGCTTCGTCAACTGGACGATGCTCCCCTTCATGAGCGAAATCTGGGAAGTGGTCCTGAAGGATATCTGCCCGACCCTGGGCGGCAAACGCCGTAAGCTCTTCTTCGACCTGGCTGATCCTGAAAAGCGCTCCAAGGCGGACATCCAACGCGCTCTGGCTCTCATTAGCAACTTCGAGAAATATTTCGACGTGATTCTGGGCCTCAACGAGAAAGAGGGCTATGAAATCGGCGAAGTGCTCTCTCTGGATACGAGCGACCACTCTCCGGAGGGTCTGGCCAAGATGGCGCTCAAGATTCAATCCGAGCTTAAGATCAACACGCTGGTGATTCACCCGGTCGCCTTTGCCCTGGCCGTAAGCGACGGCAAAGTGGACCTGGTTCAGGGACCTTTCTGCGAGAAGCCGCTCATCAGCACCGGTGCCGGCGATCATTTCAATTCAGGCTTCTGCCTGGGCAAAATGCTCGGTCTGGACAACGTGAACAGCCTCATGACAGCGGTCAGCACCAGCGGTTTTTACGTCCGCACTGCCAAGAGCCCCACGGTCAGTGATCTGGCCCAGTTCCTGGCGGATTGGCGCTAAGCCAGCGCGAGCTTTCGTGAAATGGGGAGCGGGACCTATCCCCCTCCCCATTTTGATGAATAGAATGGAAAAAGTTTACACCATTGAGGATTATCAAAAAGGGATTCCGGGCGAAGCGCGCCCCGAAAATGCGGCCGGAGTCCGGGAAGCGCTTTTACCGATCGCGAACCTGATTGATCCTCTGGATTGGGCCGCCGTCTTCCCGAAACAGGCCCCGGTCGAACTTGACCTGGGTTGCGGCGACGGAGGCTTCCTGGTGGAATACGCACTGCTCCATCCCGAACGCAATTTTCTGGGAGTGGAGCGGCTCATGGGCCGGATTAATAAAATTATCCGCAAACGGGAGCGGCTGGGGATTGAGAATATCAAAGTCTGCCGCATCGAATCCTCCTACTTCCTGAAATATCTGGTCAAGCCCGGTTCCCTTTGCGCCATTCATCTCTATTTTCCCGACCCCTGGCCCAAGCGGCGGCATGAGAAATACCGTCTGGTCCAGGCTGATTTCGTCCAGAGCTGCCTCAAGGCGCTCAGTCCCGAGGGAGCCGTCTACCTTCGGACGGATCACCCGGAGTATTTCGAGCAGATGCGCGAAGCTTTCGCCGCGGAGCCTGCCCTGGTGCCGATTCCGACGCCTGAAGAGCTCAGCAGCGTCCAGACCGATTTCGAAAAACAGTGGCTGGCTCAGGGTTTAGAGACCCACTATGCCGCCTATGGAAAAAATCAACCGCAAACAAACTGACTTAGCTGACACATCAAATACATTTTACACCTCCTACGCTTTATGAATAAAAAATTAATAATGACTGCCTTTATCGGGACTCTTGCCATCTCTCTCAATGCGGAACAAGTGGAATTGAAATATCCGGAAACGCCGACCACCAACCAGGTGGATACCTTTCACGGCATCGAAGTCCAGGACCCCTACCGCTGGATGGAAGATAATAATTCGGAAACTCTGAAGAACTGGGTCCAGGATCAAAACAAGCTCACCTTCGGCTATCTGGATACGATCCCGGAGCGGGAAAAAATCAAAGAGCGCCTCACCCAGCTCTGGAACTATGAGCGCTATGGAATCCCTTCCCGTCAGGCAGACCGCTATTTTATTTATAAGAACAATGGGCTCCAGAATCAGAGTGTCCTCTACACGATGAAGAGTCTGGAGGCCGATATGGAGGAATTGATCGACCCCAATAAGCTCTCTGAAGACGGAACCGTGGCGCTTTCGGGCATCTCCATCAGCGAGGATGCCCGCTGGCTGGCTTACGGATTGAGCGCTTCGGGCTCAGATTGGCAGGAGTGGCGCGTGCGCAATATCGAGACCCGCAAGGATACCGAGGACCATATCCGGTGGGTGAAATTCTCGAGCGCCGTCTGGCGCAAAGATGGCAGCGGCTTCTACTACTGCCGCTACGATGAACCCGATGCCGCCAATCAATACAAGGGCAGCAACGAGAATCAAAAGATTTATTTCCACAAGCTGGGACAAAGTCAGGAAGAGGATACGCTGATTTATCAACGGCCTGATTTCGCGAAACTGAATTTCGCGGTCAACGTGACCGAGGATGACCGCTATCTCCTGATCTCGGCCCACAGCGGCACCGCTCCCCTGGAAGAGGTCTACTACATCGACCTGGCGAGCCCGGATGCCAAACCGGTGACGCTCCTGCCCGGTTTCGATGCCGATTACCGCTACATCGCGAACGAAGGCACGCGCTTCTGGTTCTTCACCGATTTTGAAGCACCGCGCGGCAGAATCATCTCTCTGGATCTGGCCGCACCGGAGAAGGCCAACTGGAAGACGATTATCGCTCAGGCACCGGAAACGTTGCTGGGGGCTGACACCGTCAACCATCGTCTGGTGGCCAGCTATATGAAGGACGCCTGTTCGCAGGTCAAGATTTTCGACATGGAAGGCCGCTTCGTCCGCGAAGTGACGCTGCCGGGAATCGGGACCGTGGGCGGCTTTGGCGGCAAGAAAGAATATCGCGAGACGTTCTACTCCTTCACCAGCCAGACTACGCCGAGCCAGATTTTCCGCTATGACATGCAGTCCGGGAAAAGTACGCTTTTCCAGAAACCGACCGTTGATTTCCAGAGCTCCCAATATGAAACCAAACAGGTTTTCTACCCGAGCAAGGACGGCACACGCATCCCCATGTTCATCACGCACAAGAAGGGGCTCACTCTCAACGGGGATAACCCGACGCTGCTCTATGGCTACGGCGGCTTCAATATCAGCATTCGCCCGGGCTTCTCGGTGACGCGCGCGGTCTGGCTGGAAATGGGCGGCGTCCTGGCCGAAGCGAACCTGCGCGGCGGCGGCGAATACGGCGAGGAATGGCACCAGCAGGGAATCAAACTACGCAAGCAGAACGTGTTTGACGACTTTATCGCGGCGGCAGAGTGGCTCATTGCCCAGAAATATACCTCCAGCCAACGCCTGGCGATTCAGGGCGGCAGCAACGGCGGGCTCCTCATCGGCGCCTGCATGACCCAGCGGCCTGAGCTCTTTGCGGTGGCTTTGCCGCAGGTGGGCGTCATGGATATGCTGCGCTATCATCTCTTCACGATCGGCTGGGCCTGGCATTCGGATTACGGCCTGGTGGATAATGAGGATGAGTTCCGGGCTCTCTATGCCTACTCGCCTCTCCATAATTTGAAAAAGGGGACCGCCTACCCTTCCACGATGGTGACGACCGGCGACCATGATGACCGCGTGGTGCCGGCACATTCCTTCAAGTTCGCGGCAGCGCTCCAGGCGGCTCAGACTTCGCCCAAACCGGCCCTGATCCGCATCGAGACCAGCGCCGGCCACGGAGCCGGTAAACCGACCACCAAGATCATCCAGGAAGCCGCCGATACGCTCTCCTTCATGGTCAAGGAAATGAATTTTAAACCGACACTCTAACCCCACAGATCAAATGCAGCCTCCTTTCCCTATCTCTCAACTGGCGATTCTCAGCAAGGTGCCGCGCTACCAGGAAACCATAGAAAAGCTCCTGGATAAAGCCTCTGAGCAAAATCTGGAAGAGGCCTGGGAAGAGATGCCTTTTATCCGGAAAACCGACCTGCACGAGCGTTTCCCGGAGAGCTTCGGCTTCACGCGCGAAGAGCTCACCGAGATGGCGGCTCATCAGAAAGTCGAGATCGAGCACACCTCGGGCACGACCGAAGAATCGGTGGAGCTCATCCTGCCCGAAGGCTGGTGGGCCAGGCAGGAAGCGCGCGCCTTGAGCCTGAACCAGCGGATACTGAGCACCTTCGAGCCGGACTCCTTTTACGACAATGCACCCATGCCTCCGCGCAGGGTCAACATCGTTTCGCCGGCCTGCAATAACGACGTCTCCTTCACCGGGGTCCCCTCCTGCGAAGCGCGCACACTGGGCCGGATTCTCTTCGTCAATCTCTCCAAACATCCTTTCCTCTGGACCGATGAGGTGAAGAAACAGATGCTCGAAGAGACGCTCGATTTCAAACCGGTCTTCCTGGATGTCGACCCGGTTTACGGGACGCTCTTTGCCGACTACTGCCGCAAGCAGAATGTCTGCATCCCCTCTCTCAAATATATCGTCTCTTCTTACGAATATCTGAGCCGGGCCCATCGCCGCTATATGCACGAGGTCTTTTCCGTGCCGGTCTATAATCTCTACGGCTCCACCGAGACCGGGCACCTCCTGATGGAGGATGAAGCCGGCCTGGTGAAAGTGGTCAAGGAAAACGCCTTCCTGGAATTCCTGCCGCTGCCTTGCGATGACGCCCTGAAAGAATGCGTGGTCACGACGCTCACGAACCCCTACATGCCGCTCTTGCGTTACCGCATCGGCGACCTGCTCTGCAAACGCGAGGACCGCTACCGCCTGATGGGCCGCCTCAAAGATGCCGCCTTCACTCGCACGGGCGAATGCGTCCCGGTCGCCTGGATCGATGACGCCATCACGGTGTCGCAGAAGATTCTGCACTACCAGCTCATTCAATCGGCGGATAATCCCAGCGACTGGCGCCTGGATTACTATCTGCGCAACGATAAGGGGCCGCTCTCGGATCTGGAGAAGCGCCTCATTAACGGCAATCTCTCGACTTTTCTGGGCTGGGATTTCAACCTGGAATTCAAAGAGACCGATTACATCGCCTGTGAACCCTCAGGCAAATTCAGACTCATCCTCGCCCATAGAGACCCCTGCAAAGGCACTGACAAACCAATGCCATGAAAAAACATTTTTTCAAAACTCTGAATTTCTGCAACCGCTTCCACCGCGAAGCGGTGAGCCTGATGCAGGAAAACGAGAACCCCATGGATTACACATCCCGGGACAAATCCCTCTGGAAACGCTTCTTCTATTTCTGGCTCGTAGTCTATCGCGGTTTCACCAAGAGCCGCTGTTTCGTGCGCTCTTCGGCCCTCTCCTATGCGACCATCCTGGCGCTGGTACCGATCCTGGCCCTCGTCATTTCCATCTCGGCCAGCCTGCTCAAGACCCAGAGCGGCGAGCAGCAGATCGTGGAGTTTACGAATAAGGCCATCTCCTTCCTGGTGCCTCAGCTCAACCTCCTGGGCAGCGAAGAGGTCATGCAGGATAGTTTCTCGGAAGACCAGCTCGATAAAAACAAAGTCGCCCAGTATATCAACTCTCTGGTGAGCAACGTCCGGGGTGGCGCGCTGGGTGTGACCGGCTTTGTCTCTCTCATCGCCGTGGCGATTCTCCTTCTGACAAAGGTCGAAGATGCGTTTAACGATATCTGGAGGGTGACCCGGCCGCGAGGCTGGAGCACGCGCATTCTCGCCTATTGGGGGGTGATCTCGCTGGGACCGCTCCTGATCTTTCTCGCTCTGAGTCTCCTGGGTACGGCGAAATTAGGGTACCTGGAAAAAATGTTCGGCATCATTCCCGGCGTGGGAGATATCTTCTACAAAGAGGTCCTTTTACGCGGGCTGCCCTGGGCCCTGATGATTGTCAGCTTTACACTGCTCTATTATTTCATGCCCAGCACCCGGGTGAACTGGAGCTCCGCGCTTATAGGCGGCACCTTTACCGGAGTGCTCTGGCAGTTCAACTCGATGTACAGTATCATCTATGCTTCCAGCGTGGTTTCATACAGCAAGATGTATGGCTTCCTGGCGGCGATTCCGATTCTCCTCCTGGGCCTCTATCTCTCCTGGATGCTGGTGCTCATGGGGTGCCAGGTCTCCTTTACCTGGCAGAACCGCAAGTCCTACGTTCAGCATAAGTTCACCAAAACCATCGGCCAGAAAGATAAAGAGCTGGCGGCTCTGCGAATCATGACGGCTATGGGGAAACGCTTCGACCGGGGTGAACCGCCCTACACGATTAAAGAACTCGGCGAAAACCTCGTTCTCCCGGGCAGTCTGGTGCAGGAGGTGCTCAGGCAGTTCGTCAATACGGGCCTGGCGGTTCAATCTGACCACGAGCAATTCCTGCCGTGCCTGCCGCTCGATAAACTCTCCTGCCATCGCATTCTTTCGGCCTTCTGGCAGGGACGCAATGAACTCGCTCAGGACAATACACCCGGAGCTCATGCCGCAGTCGAAGTCTATCGCTCCATCCAGGCCACAGTCCAAGAAGCCTCCGAGAAAATTACCATCCGGGATATCCTGCGAAAAGAAGAAGGCTCATAACGCCGCCCCTCATCCCCTGCCCCCGCCGGGATGCGAAGGAAACGTTTTAACCGCAGTTTTTAACCGCAGATTACGCAGATTCGCGCAGATTATTTGAAGAGATGAGCGAATGCGGAAAAAAATAAGGTAATCCGTTGCCCGGAATATTCGCCTCCGGAATGCAACAAACACCAGATACGTAGATGCGTTTTATTCTCTCACTGGCGTAAATCGTTTTCCACCACATCCGCCAGGATGCGCATTATTGAGGTATGCGGAGCATACCCATCCCCATAGCCCGGGGTCGCAGACCCCGGGGAACGATCCACCCCGCGTCTCCATACGACCCTGTAGGGGTCGCATCCATACTGGTGTCCTTTCCTACTTAATATTTTAGTGTTTATTTCATTCCTTTCACCTACTTTGAACTTTTTGTTTTCATTTCGCTTTATATCATCTAAATAAGGTAAAAGGCTAAGGCTCTAGTAAAAAAAAGGAAGACCATCGCTAGTGGAAAAAGAACGATTAAAAACGTAAAAATAGCTCCTATTACATACGTCGATATAACACATAATTTGCTTAATGAAAAAATAAGTTGGATATACCATCTTTTGGATTCTGATAACCATGTTTGTGAGTTTTTCGAACAAAGCAAAGCAGTCCGAATAACCATCCTCTGATGAATGATATTTCCATAAATAATGATCGCAGAAATAATTATAATCGAACCACCGATCAGAATTTTTTCAACTAAATCTGTTAATGGAGGAGCACCAAAGATAGCTAAAGGATATATAATCAAAAATATTAAAATTAAAGAAGGCGAAAACAAAAGTATAATTTTACCTAAAAATAGAAAATAATTTTTTAAAGAACTAGTTCCTTCAACAATAAAAACAACCATACGGCAGCTTTTCCACTTTTGTGGAATTGAGAAGAATGAGCTGAGAAAGACTAGACAAACGCCCAACAATCCCCCGATAAACGGGAACGCAATGATTGCGATACCAAAACCAGCCATATCAGAATCACCACCAAAAGCCTTTATAAAAGCCTCTATAGCCCCATCTATCCCCGGACATGCACTAAGGAGTAAAATGACAGGGAGTACTAAAATCAAAGTAGTGACCCCAGCCCATTCGGGTGCGAATAATAGAGCACAAAAAAGATGTGCTGAAAATAGAGCACAACCGATCGTCAGGCCAATTGCAATTCTCTTAATAAAAATATTCATAGCTATTTAATATCAATATCGAATCTTGTGTAATATAAAATATATTGACATTTATATCCGCGAAATTGTTTAACATAATCTCAAAATTTATTAATTCCTCTATTGTGTTTTTCTTCGTTAATTTGAATCGATTTGCAACAGAATAGACATATTTTCCACACTTTCTTGGCAATTCTTCCCCTTTGAGAGTCGTACTCAAAGGTGATGCGTTTTGTTAGGTTTATTGACAACAGCAGAGTCATTCAAATTCTCTTGATCTTTCTTCTGATTTTCTATAAGAAATTTCTCTTTGTTCCTTAACTATCTGTTGGGATTTTCCTATAAAACGTCCATTCCAGCCATTAATTCGATAAGTACATCTTCTGGATCTTATAGTACCATAGTAATGACGGTTTTCAGTTTCAATGTCAATAATAAATCTTACTTCTATGGCTATTATATTAATAAGTTTATGATCTGCTTTTGTCTCTTTAAAAAACATCTGCGCATCTTGGCCGTCCAATCGATAGATCGGTTTCTTTTCAGAAAGTTCCTTTTCAAGATCTGGATTTTGTTCATAGTCCATGTCTACTGAAGTAGGAAAAGACTCATAGAAGACAACAGATTTAACAGTATTGGGGTCAAAAGGGAGATCTCCAACCGTAATAGCATTGAATAAAAGACAAATAGCACTGATTAAAAGAAAAATAATGATCAGAAGAGAAACTAACCACACGATACACAGAATAAACGCTTTCAATGCTTTTATAAATAATTTAAATAGTTTATTCATTTCAATTCAGAATCATTACTTTTATAATTTTCCATGCCCAAGATTATGCTCTGACAGCTCTCATTCTCAGATGTAAATTTTTGAAAGTTTTCGTTTAAATACAAAATCTGTTTTTGAAGAACAATAATATTATTCGTTTTTGAAGAGTTATATAGCGCATTCATTATTTCAGAAAACGCCCTCGAATAATCTAAAGTAGCAACTGTATTTCCCCAGAATACACCTAACTGACCATATAAAAAACAAATTACTAAAAACAAAGATATCACTAAAAAACGTCTAATGGATAGGCGCTTGATGAATATCAGAGAAAGAATCGCAGAGACCCATAATACTATTATTAAAATAATTATTTTCATTCTGCCATCCTATTTTAATTCCCCTTCTTCTGACCCTTCTTTATTAAAGTAGAATTCGCGAATCTGAATCAGATTTTCTCCTTCTATTTTAGTTAATGTTGGATCATTTGTTGTTCCATTTATTTGAAAAAACATTTTTATATATTTTAGCTTCTTCGAAGAAAGTGAAAATATATTTGATTTAGCGTCAATAATTCTATATATAAGACGCTCCCCATGTTTTTTATTCAACAACACAAACCCCTCACTATCATCCGCTTTTGACGGTGACGGCAATGAACCTTCCAGACAATATTCTAGGAAAAGCAAATTTGCGCATTGATTTATAAATACTTTTTCATTAATATGAGATGAATACTTACAGCTATCCCATATTTTAAGAGATACTCCAAATACGATGAAAGCCATCCAAATGACGACGAACCACTTTGCTATCTTCCAAAAAATTCTCATTTCTCGTTCTATTTAGGGCAAGTCCAGCATTCTCTAAGAGTTACGCACAAAATATTCCACCCGGAATTGTGGATGATTTTTGAGGTTATGCAAGCGTTTTATTTGCAGATGACGATTTTTTAACCGCAGATTGCGCAGATTTGCACAGATTTTTTAAGGAATCGGATGCGACCCCTACGGGGTCGGGGGAAAAATGTGGGGGATGTCTTACCCGGGGTCTGCGACCCCGGGCTATAGGATGGGTATGCTCCGCATACCTCGATTTACTGCACCCCGGAAGGGGTGCAGAGGAAAACAATTCGCACAGGCGGAAATACAAAGGCACCTCAGCATACCTCGGAATTGCTGCACCCCGGAAGGGGTGCAGAGGAAATTGACGCGTGGAACCTTGGGCATGGGATAAATGGGCCTAAAACCTTTGCAGACACATCTTCTTTCTAGTCCAGGCGTGAAGTACCACTCTCCGGGCGGGGGTATGTGGGGGCGGCTTCTGTCCGTAGGTACCTCACCCTACGGGAGAGGCACCTACGGTTATGCACATTCGCCTCTCCGAGGCGTGTGCCCTCCGGGCAGGGAGTCAGATGGTCATGAGATAGCCAGGCACGGAGACAGATGGGCGTGGAGACCTCCCGGCACGAATCCCGATAGGGAAATGTTTTAACCGCAGATTGCGCAGATTTGCACAGATTTTTTAAGGAATCGGATGCGACCCCTCCGGGGTCGTGGAAGAATGTGGGAGATCGGGTACCCGGGGTCTTCGACCCCGGGCTATGTGATGGGTATGCTCCGCATACCTCAAGAATGCGCATCCTAGCGGATGCGGTGGAAAACGATTTACACACGGGAGAATACAAAGGCACCTCAGCATACCTCGGAATTGCTGCACCCCGGAAGGGGTGCAGTAGGAAATTGACGCGTGGAACCTTGGGCACGGGATAAATGGGCCTAAAACCTTTGCAGACACATCTTCTTTTTAGTCCAGGTTGTGAAGTACCGCCCTCCGGGCGGGGGTATGTGGGGGCGGCTTCTGTCCGTAGGTACCTCACCCTACGGGAGAGGCACCTACGGTTATGCACATTCGCCTCTCCGAGGCGTGTGCCCGCTGGGCACGAAGACAGATGAGCGTGGAGACCTCCGGGCACGAATCCCGATAGGGAAAATGTTAACCGCAGATTGAGCGGATTATTGAAAGGGATAATTTCTTCGGCTCCTGAGGCGGGCCGGGCTCAATTTTTCGAGGGCTCTTCGCGGGGCAGCTCGGTCCGGTTATGACAGACGACGCTGCGATTGGCCTCTTTAAAAGTCTGCTCGAAAAGATCCTTCCAGCCGTCGGGGATAAACCCGCGCAGAATCGTTGAAAAGAGAATCGATTTCACCTCTTTGCGAGAGACCTTCACTTTCTGGGTGGGATCAAGCGGATTGGTTTCACCCAGGAGCTTGAGCGTTTTGGCGCCGATCAGGATGGGCCAGGTACAGCCGAGCCTCATGAGCCAGGTCCGCCAGCGCCCGGGGGTATCCTCCAGATATTGCGCGCCATCCTGCAGGTAGAAAAGCGCCTTGGCCAGGTACCATTTATAGTAGGTGCGCAGGATGGGATAGGAATCGGGATTCTTGAGCGATTCAACCGAGAGCTCGAGTTTCTGAAGCGATTTCTCGGGCAGGTAACAGCGGCCATTCTTCAGGTCTGCGGGCAAATCCCGGAGGATATTGACCAGCTGCAATCCTTTGCCGAAATGGATGGCGTTTTCAAAGAGTTTTTCTTCGTTGATCTCCGCCTGGGGATAGAGATGGCGGCGGCAAATCCGGGTCCAGAACTCGCCCACGCAGCCTGCCACGCTGTAGGTATATTCATCCAACTCCTCCTCGGTCTGAAGCGCGCGAACCGTCTCGGGCTCGCGTCCCACGACGAAGCGCTTGAGGTCCATCAGCTGACCCTCGGTAATCGTCTCCAGAACGGTGTGAATATCGGCCCGGTCTTCGGCGGAAAATTTCTCGACTCTGCGGATGACCTCGCCGACATTCTCGAGCAAGGTTTTCTCCGAAGTCTCCCCCTGGGCCTGAAGCAGAGCTGAGACTTGCGAATCGCCCTCGACAAATGAGCTGCTCTGGCCGGCTAGAATCGCCGCACGCAACCGCTGCAACACTTCGACACGCACCTCCGCCGGGATCAGCTCCGTATCGGCGATCGTATCGGTGGCACGTGCCAGGAGATAAGCCGCGGAAATTTGCATGCGGATGGAGCCGGGCAGCACGCGCATCGTCAGGTAAAACGAGCGCGAGACTTCTTTGAGAAGTTTCATGAGCTGTGGCTTGGATTGCATCCCGTGGCTCCCTTGCGTTGTTTCTGCGGGTGAGCGCAAATTACGATTTTTTCAAACCTATGGAGTAGGCCCCCAGGCGTTCCTGCCAGTGCGCAAACTCCGTATTTATCGGTTGAGTGCCGCCGGAGCCGACGCAGGTTTTCTTGCTCATCGCTTTTTCCAGCCGGAAGGTCTCCAGAATATCGGCTTCAAAAAGCGGGTTCACCTGCCGGAATTCCTCCAGAGAAAGTTCGTTCAGGAGGACACCTTTCTTCTCAGCAATGGCGACGAGCTCGCCCACGGCATGATGGCCCAGACGGAAAGCGACCCCTTTGCGCACGAGGTAATCAACCAGGTCGGTGGCCAGAAGAGCCGGGTCCGAAGCCGCCTGACGGCAACGCTCCTTTTTCAGGGTCACTTCGCGAAGCATGGCGGCCCAGATTTCCAGAGTGAGGCAGACGGTTTTGAAGGTGTCAAAGAGCCGCTCCTTATCCTCCTGGAGATCGCGATTGTAGGTCATCGGCAGCCCCTTCAGGAGCGTGAGCAGTGCCATGAGGTTGCCCACGACGCGGCCGGTCTTGCCGCGGCTCAATTCGGCCACGTCGAGATTCTTCTTTTGCGGCATCAGCGAAGAGCCGGTAGTGAAGGCATCCGAGACGCGTATAAAATCAAATTCGCTGCTGCTCCAGAGGATGAAATCTTCAGAAAGCCGCGACAGGTGCACGGCGATCAGAGAGCAAATCCCGCAGAGCTCGACCATGAAATCGCGATCGCTGACCGCATCCATGGAGTTGCGCGACACCCGGGGGCGTCCCTGCGCATCGACGAACCCCAAAAGGAGGGCAACCTTTTCCCGGTCCAGAGGCAGCGTACTGCCGGCCAGAGCGCCTGCACCCAGCGGGCAGACATTTACCCGCTTATACGCATCGCCCAGCCGCTCATAATCGCGGTCAAACATCTCCATGTAGGCCATGAGATGATGGGCAAAATAAACCGGCTGAGCTCTCTGAAGATGAGTGTAGCCGGGGATAATCACTTCCGAATGGGCCTGAGCCAGAGCCAGCAGGCTTTTCTGAACCTTGAGGAGACTCTCCCCCAGGCTCTGCATCGCACCGCGCTGCCACAGACGCATACTCACGGCCACCTGATCATTGCGCGAGCGGCCCGTATGGAGTTTGGCGCCGGCCGGAGTGCGGCGGGTCAGCTCAGACTCGATATTCATGTGGACATCCTCGTGCTCCGGTCTCCAGACAAAAGTACCCTCGGCGATCTCCCGGGCGATTACATCCAGGTTCGTCTGAATGGCCCGGTTCTCCTCTTCGCTGAGGATGCCCAGCGAGTGAATCATCTCCGCATGAGCCTTGGAGCCGGCAATATCGGCCTGCGCCAATTGATAATCAAAGGAGATGGATTCGGTGAACTCGGCCACGATCTGCGCCGGTCCCTCCGAAAAGCGTCCGCTTCTGGAAACAACATTCTGCATACTTTTGCCCATAACTAAGGTGGATTCTACTCTGCCGCCCGATAAAGGTCAAAGAGTCTCAAAGTCTAACGCAGGGTCGCATGGAGACTGCGCTGGAGGCTTTCCAGGACCTTCTGGTGGTCGCTATTAACCTCCTGCTCCGTCAGAGTGCGCTCATTGTGGCGGTAGGTGAAGGCATAGGCCATACTCTTCTTGCCTTCCGGGATTCCTTTCCCCTTGAAGATATCGAAGAGCTCCACCTTTTCCAGGAATGAGGGTTTCGCTTTTTTAACGACGGTCAGCACCGATTCATGGGTCACGTTCGAATCGACCAGCATAGCGACATCTCTGCGGCTATCGGGGAAATCATTCATCGGCTTGAAGCTGCGTGAGGAATTGCTGCGAGCCTGAACCAGATCCAGATTCCACTCCGCCAGGAAGACCGGGTCGCGCATATCCATCTTGCGCAAGAGAAGCGGGGAAACCAGCCCGAAGCGTGCCAGCTCCGCCTTGCCCTGAACAATCTTGCCCCACTCCACGAAGAGCGGGTGCAGCTCCTCTGAACGGGTGAAGACGAAACCTTTCAATCCCATCCGCTCGGCGAAAACTTCCAGAGCGCCTTTCAAGTCAAAGAAATCACATTTTTCCGTGCGCTCGGCTCCGCTCCAGAAGGCTTGAGAGCGCTGACCGGTCATCACCATCCCCAACTTGAGCTGCTCCATGTATTGCTTCTCGTTCGAGGGGATGAAAGCGCGCCCGATTTCAAAGAGCGCCACATCCGGAGTGCCGTGGTTGATGTTGTGAGTCACGCAGGTGAGCAAGCCGGGCATGAGGCTCGGCCGCAGCACGTCCATGTCACTGCTGAGCGGATTCTTGAGCTCCACCGGACGAGGGCAGACGCATCCCGCCGAGGCTTTGGAAATGAGGGTTTGCCCCTGAGTCTCGTAAAAGCCCATTCCGACCAGGAGCGTGCGAACATCGTTGAGGAAATCGACCACCTTGTCGTAGGGGTTCGAGCCCAGGGAACCAATCATGAGGCGCGAAGGGATTTTATCCACACCGTAGAGGCGGCCCACTTCTTCAATGAGGTCGGCCTCGCATTTCAGATCGACGCGATAGGTCGGAATCTTCACGGTCACCTGAGTGGCTTCCAATTCGGGAGTCGCTTCGGGCACCGGGGTCAGATTCAGGCTCGCCAGAAAAGCTTTTTGCCTTGCAGGCGCGATTTTTACACCCAGGAGCGCATCCGTGCGTTCATAACGCAAAGAGATTTTCTTTTCCTTCGGCTGCACCGGCCAGGCATCCACGACGCCTTTGCAAATTTTACCACCGGCAAGCTGTACAAAGAGCTGAGCCGCCCGACGGCTGGCGTATTCGCAAATGCTGACATCCGAGCCGCGTTCGTAACGGTAGGAGGCATCGGTACGCAAGGCGAGTTTTTTGGAGGTCGCGCGGATATTCTGCGGTTTGAAGCAGGCACTCTCCAGAAGCACATCCACCGTCTGGTCATTGATCTCGGTATTGAGGCCGCCCATCACGCCGGCCAGAGCCGTTGCGCGGGTTTCATCAGCGATGACCTGCATCTCCGCACTCAAAGTATGCTCCTCGCCATCCAGCGTCGTGAACTTCTCGCCCTCGGCGGCATGACGAACCACAATCACCGGCTTGGTCGCTCCTTCGGCGGCTTTGAGCAGATGGTAATCAAAGGCGTGAAGCGGCTGGCCCGTCTCGAGCATGATGAAATTAGTCACATCAACAATGTTGTTGATGCTGCGCAGGCCGACCTTTTCGAGAGTCTCCCGGAGCCAATCAGGACTGGGCCCGACCTTGACGCCGCGAATCACCCGGGCCACGTAACGCGGACAGAGCTCGGTATCTTCCAGGCGGACTCCCACATAGTTCTCGACCGGTTGACCGGGATCGGTAATCGCCTCCAGCGCTTCATCGGAAACGGGAGGAATGTTCAAGGGTGTCCCGGTCAGGGCGCTGATTTCCCGGGCGATGCCGATCACGCTGTTCCAATCGGGGCGATTGGGCGTGATCTCCATATCATAAGTCACGTCTCCTGTGCCGCGGCCCAGATACTCGGAGAATGGCTGACCCACAGTCGCATCCTCGGGCAGTATCATGAGCCCGCTGTGATCCTGGGACAAACCCAGCTCGCTGCCGCTGCACATCATGCCCTGGCTCTCGACTCCGCGCAGCTTGCTCACCTTGATCATGAAAGGCTCTTCCTTGGGATCGGTCTGCGGCATCACGCATCCGGGTAGAGCCAGAGGCACTTTATCGCCGACCTTGAAATTGCTGGCGCCGCAAACGACGGTCCGCTCTCCCCGGCCATCAGCGACGCGGTTGACCGAGAGCTTATCGGCATTGGGATGGCGCTTGCTCTCAAGCACCTGCCCGACGACGATTCCATCAAAGCCGGCGCTGGTCCGCTTCATATCCTCAACCTCCAAGCCCAGGAGGGTGAGCTGCTCCTTCAATTCATCGGGCGTTCCCTGATAGTCAGTATATCGTTTAAGCCAATTGAGCGTGATCTTCATTTCAAATTCTTGATTGTAAATGCGCTTGTTTGCAAACAACGCAAAAAGGAAAGGATAAAGAGGAGCGCCTCAATGTTCAATAGCGGATTTTTAAATAATCCCCTTGGGGTCAGCCTCCGCTAACCGGGGATAAGACTTAAGGCGTGGGGCCATCGAAAATGAAGGACAAAATGTAGAACTGCTGTCCCCCGCACGAGCCACTCCGCCAAATAACACCTTTTCAAGAAAAGAGGCAACCCCAAAAAGATTACATTTCTGTAATAAACCGGGCCATTTTGGGCCGATTTTGGCCCTAAAAAGGGGCCTTACAACCCCCTTTTTAACAAAAAAAATTACAATTTTGTAATGTTTATATCAGTCTTATTTAGAGCTACTTATAAAGATTTCTCATCACGGAAGACCCCGGAAGTGAAATTTTTTCTTGCGAATTTCACTCAAGAGCGTATATTTTTCGTGAGGCACAGCTCAAGGTCGGACGACCTGACCTGAAGAAAGTTGTGTGAGCAAGTGGTGAACCCCACGCCGATAGACGACGTTTGTCAGCAAGGTTCACATGTGATGTTTGAGTAATTATGAAAACAAAAGTATTACTTGTAGGTGCAGCCCTGGCAGTGACGGCAGTCACGGCTTCTGCTGAGACCATTTATTCCTCCAATGTCGTGGGTTATGTAAACCTTGACTTGGTAGCAGGTTGGAACATGGTTGCCAACCCGTTGGATGCCGGGGTGAATACCCTCAATAACCTCATGCAGGGAGTTCCTAATGCCACTCAGGTGTTTAAGTTCGCAAGTGGCGGTTGGATGAACGGTTCCAGTTATGATGCCGAATTCGAAGAGTGGAGCATTAATTACGAAATCAATCCTGGAGAGGGAATGTTCGTGAAAGTTAACGAACCTTGCACGATCACCTTTGTGGGTGAAGTGAAGGCGGGTGCGCACTCTGTAGATCTTCCGGCTGGATGGTCCATGGTTGCCAGTCCGACTCCGGTCGCTGGAACTTTAGCTGATATCGGTCTCACGGCCCCGGCCGTAAGTAATGCTGACCAAGTGTTTGCTTGGAATCCGACAGCACAAAGCTACCTCGCTGGTAACTCCTATGATGAAGAATTCGATGAGTGGTCCTCTGTGCAGACTATCGCTGTCGGAGAGGCTTTCCTCATCAAGAAGAGCGCTGCTACAACTTGGACGAGAAATTTCGAAATCAAGTAAGTTTTATCGCAATCGCAATACTGAATAATAAAATAGAAATATGAAAAAACTGATTATTGTTTCCTTGGCATTGGCTGCTGCGACGACCATGTATGCGCAGGGCACGGTGAACTTCACCTCGGCCTCCACTGGTCGCGCAAGCTTCGCAACCGTCGCTGACGGTGAGACCGCTTATGCAGTGGGTGATTATCTCGGTTCCGATTTTATCGGTGCTGTGATGTATGAAGGCAAAGAAATTGGCCGCGCCAATTTCGGTGTGACCTCAACAGGCAAAGCTAAAGGTGTTTTGGCCGGTCCGACTTCTGCTGTTGCTGGTTTGGCTGAAGGTGCTAACTATACCTTCACACTGGAAGCCTTCAACGCCGCTTATGAGGCTGTTGCCGACAAGAGCCAGCTCTATGCAGGCGGTTCTGACGGCATCTATTGGGGTGTTTCTGCTCCGTTCTCATACAAGACTGGTGCGCCGAGCGATCCTCTGGCATTACCTCCGGTTGCTATGGAAACCGGTGCATTCAGCGTGAATGCGTACAGCGTTCCCGAGCCGACCACCATCGCTCTGGGTATCCTCGGTCTGAGCAGCTTGTTGCTCTTCCGTCGCCGCGACTAATTTGACGAATAACTTATTAGTTATTATATAACGAAGCCGCCCCGGTGCCGCATGGATCGGGGTGGTCTTTTTTTTGTACTGCCGCGCCCTTCGAAATTCAAAAAACTTCCCCCTTCCCTCTTCTTCCTGATTGATAAATAAAACTCCCGGGCTTATCCTGTCGGGCGTGGATTCTTTGTTATTGCTTTTGAGACGGATGAAAAACAGTTGGGAAAAATCCCATGCGGTTTTTTATAGAAAGGAGAAGGAGAATCAATGAAAGTCGGTTTCTGGAAAAGAGGGCTCTTATACCTGGGCAGAGCGATTCTTCTCGTGTACCTCCTGATCGCCGCGGGAAGTTTTCTTTTTTTTAACCAGCTGATGTTTCATCCGCCGGCGCCGCATTGCTCCGAGCCTTTCAAAAAGCAGCTCATTGAATTGAACGCGGCCGACGGCAACCGGATTTCTGCGGTTCACTTCAAAACCGAAGGCCCCTCCAAGACGCTCATTTACAGTCACGGCAACGCGGAAGATATCTGGGACCGCGCGTGGATGCTCTCGCTCTTCCAGAAGAACGGCTTTTCGGTCCTGGCTTATGATTACCCGGGCTACGGTATGAGCACCGGCCGCCCGAGCGAACGGGGCGTTTATGCCGCAGCGGAGGCCGCCTATCGTTATTTGACGGAGGAGGCTGGAGTCAGCCCGGAGGATATTATTATTTATGGGCGCTCAATCGGCAGCGGTCCCTCCTGTTATCTGGCGCAGATGCATCCGAAGGTGGGCGGACTCGTGCTCGAGTGCGGATTCTCCAGCATCACCCGAGTGGTCACCCGCGTCAGGATTCTCCCCTTTGAGGCTTTCCCCAATATCCGGCGCATTGGCGATATTCACTGCCCGGTTCTTTTCATCCACGGAGACCGCGATAATATCGTCCCGTTCAGCCATGCGCAAAAAATGTTTGAGCGTGCCAATGAACCCAAATACCGCTTTTGGGTACCGGGCGGAGACCACACCAATCTCGAGGGATGCGCCGGAGAGGCATACTGGGAGAGCCTGAAGAAATTTCTCCAAACCCTTCCGCCCCCGAGCCGCTCCGCCAAAGAAGAAAAAACCGAACCGCCTGAAGAAACGGCTCCGGAATCTGCCGCCAGCAACGAATTTACACCGACTCTCTGATACACCCTGAAAAAGCTAATACCATGAAACTGAAAACAACATCAATTACCTCAGTCCTTCTCTGCTGCGCTGCCTGGGCGCTCCTGGCACTACAGGCGCACGCGGCATTGATTCAAGAGGGAAAATCTGACTACCAGATCGTTCTCTCTGATGGCGCGATTTCTTCTGAAGTCACGGCAGCCAAAGAGCTGCAAAATTTCCTCACCCAAATCACCGGGGTCACGCTGCCCATTGTTCAGGAGAAAGGCTCCAAGCCCTCCATTCTGGTCGGCCAATCGCCGGAGGTCAGCCAGGCACTGGGAGGACTTGATTTCGCATCATTAAAGAGCGACGAGATTATCCTGAAAACGGTGGGCAAGGATATCATCCTCTGCGGCGAGCGTCCCCGCGGCAGTCTCTATGCGGTTTATGAGCTTCTGGAGACGGAGTTCGGTGTTCGCTTCTGGAGTCTGGATACGACCGATGTCCCCCAGAAAACAACGTTGGAGCTTCCGGCGCTTGACCACCGCTACGCGCCGACCCTCTTCTATCGCGAGGGCTACTACGACGTCCTGCAGCACAACCCGCAGTTTGCCGTCCGCGCACGCAATAACGGCCATTGCATCAATATCCCCGAAGACTGGGGCGGACACCTGAGCCTGCACGGTTTCTGCCATACGTTTAACCTCTATCTGCCGACCGATACTCACTACAAGGATCACCCGGAGTGGTACGCCTTTCGCGACAACCGCCGCCACGAAGGCTATTCCCAGCTCTGTCTTACCAATGAAGAGATGCGCAAAGCGCTCCTGGCAGAAATCCTCAGGCGTCTGCGCAGTGAGCCCAATACGCGCATTCTGGACCTGAGCCAGAACGATAATCAGCTCTTCTGCCAATGCGAGAAATGCGAGGCCTTTGTCAAAGAGCACGGCAATCAATCCGATCTTTTGATCGACCTGGTGAACTACGTCGCAGAAGCCATTGAGAAGGAATTCCCCAACGTAATGGTGGAGACTCTGGCCTATCAATACACCCGCTCAGCCCCGAAAAGCATCTTCCCGCGTAAAAACGTGATGATCCGGCTCTGCAGTATTGAATGCGATTTTGGCCGTCCGCTTGATTCGGATAGCAATCGCACCTTCGCCGATGACGTGCGCGCATGGTCCAAGGTGGCGCCCGTCCTCTTCATCTGGAACTACGTCACCAACTTCACCAAGTATTATCTGCCCCAGCCCAACTGGGAAAACCTGGCAGGCGATATCCGCTTCCTGCTTGCTCACAAGGTGCGCGGCCTCTTCGAACAGGGCTCCAGCGGTCCTCTCAAGGTTGCCGATTTACCGGAACTGCGCGCCTACCTCCTGAGCAAGCTCATGTGGAATCCCGACCGGGATGAGAACGAGATCATTCAGGAATTTCTGGATGGCTTTTACGGTCCTGCGGCTCCGGAGATTGCCGAGTATCTGACGATTATGAAGCGCGCCATTGCCGAGCATCCGGAGTTCAAGCTCATGTGCTACCAGAACACGACGATCCGCTGGCTGAGCCACGAGAATCTCGTCGCTGCCTGGCACGTTTTCGAGAAGGCCAAAGCGAAAGTCGCGCAAGAGCCGAAGTTCAAAGAACGGGTGGAATTCGCCGCGCTGCCAATCACCTTCGCAATGCTCGAGCGCCCGGAAACTTTCTGGGATAAGAGTCTGGAAAAAACCGACGTCAAAGCGCTCATTGAGCACGCCATTGAAATGTCACGCAAAGCCGGCACGCGCATCTATAGCGAAGGCGGCGTCACCGAAGAGAGAGTGCGCGGAGATATCGAGAGGCTGAATCATATTTTCGAGAGCACGGGACCGAAACCCGCTTTCATAAAAAACCAGAAATGGTTCGCGATTTCTGCCGAGCAATGTATGTGCGGCCAGGGCCTCTTCGTCTTCCCCGATAAGGACACCGCTGCCGACGGCGGCAAGGCGGCCCGTCTCCCCAACACCACTTCCGAGTGGGCTGTTCAATTCCAATCCGCTCCCAAGGGAAAATATGAAATCCATTTGGAAGTGCGCTGCGACCAGAATGCGGAAGGCAATGCCTTTACGGCGGGCACCTACAATACCAGCTCACGCGAAGGAAAAAGCATGGCAGGTAAGGCCAGCGAGATTGCAGGCAAAGACTACAAGACGATAAAAATCATGGAAACCGAGCTCAACTCGGATATCTATTTCTATGTGGCTCCGGCGAAGAATGAAGCTGCCGGCAATCTCTGGGTTGACCGCCTGATCTTTGTGGAGATTCCCTGAATCAGCTGCTAAAGATTGACGAAACGAAATATCCGGTGTTTCCCGTAATAAGGATGACACCGGATATTTTTTTCTCTCCTACTTCTGGACTTCTTCGACGGCTTCCACCGCCTTGCGAATCGCGCGGGCCACCTTCTTCCAATCGGGGATATCCTTGCCCAGCCAGGTGCCGCCAATGGTGATCACCTCGGGTATCTTGAGATATTCCTTTACATTAGCCGGAGTGAGCCCGCCAGTCGGGATGAACTGGATGCCCAGGTGACGATACGGTGCGATAATGGACTGCAGGAAGGCTGTCCCCCCGGCGGATTCAGCCGGGAAAAACTTGAAGATACGGCAGCCAAGAGCCGCCGCCTGTTCCAGTTCGCTCGGAGTGCAAATCCCCGGAATGAAGGGAAAATTCCTCGCGATCGCGGTTTGAACCACATGTGGGTTGAAGCCCGGTGCCATGCCGAACTTGGCGCCGGCATTACGGGCCCGTTCCAGATCGGTCAGGTTCAGAAGAGTCCCTGCACCGATCAGCATATCGGGGAAGTGCTCGACGGTCCGGGTGATAAGCTCCTTGGCCTCCGGCGTGCGAAAAGTGAATTCGGCCACGGGGAGTCCGTTTTCGCAAAGCAGCTCGCACATCTTGAGCGCATCGTCGACTTTATCCAGGACCAATACCGGGATGATACGTGCTGTCAAATCCGGGAAGAGTGATTTTAAATTATCCATAGAGTTGATTGTTGTTCTGTTTCTTAACTTTCTTTTTCTTGTCGTTCTTTCTTGAGTTCGCGAAGCTTCAGGGCTTCAGGTTTCGCTCTGTAAAAGGGGTCCAGCGGATAGCAGCCCGAAACCATGCCGGCCCGCGGCGCAGAGGTGCATTCCCCCAGCGTTCGGCAGATACATTGAGTCCTCAGCGGAGCTCCTTCCAGGACATCGGCGCAGATTTCCGGATAGGAAAGCACCATGCGCCCAATGCCAATAAAATCAGCCATTCCCGCTTCCAGCGCGCTTGCACCCACCAGCGGCAGATATTCCTGCAGACAGGTGTAACCCGAGCCGACAATGCGGAGCTCCGGGCAGCGCTTCTTGATCTCTGCGGTCACTTCAATATGCCGGGCGACTCCGCGCAGAGGATGCTCGGGCGGTGCGTATCCATCTGAGACCGGATAGTAAGCCGGCCGCTGAATATGCGGGCAATAATAGGGACTGCCCAGAGTGGCGCAAATCATCCTCACGCCATACTTCCGGGCCAGGTTCAGGAACGCGATCGGCTCATCAAGATTCCACCCCAGGCCGGTGCCGTCTCCGCCAAAGGCGTAAGGATAGGCAGATTCCTCGGGCCACTTCATCGGAGTCCCGACACCCTCATCTCCCTTTTCAAAGGGAATAAAATCGGCCAGGGAGAGCCGCAGGGAGAGCTCCAGAGACGAGGTTGCGCTCCGGATGCCGTCGGCCACTTCACGGAAAAAATGCGTCCTGTTTTCAAAGCTGCCGCCGAAAGCGCCCGGGCGATCCACCGCGCTCAAGAGCTCATGGGCCATGTAGCCGTGGGCATGTTTGACATCCACGAAATCAAAACCGGCACGCTCCGCCAACTGCGCGGCTTCAATAAAGCGATCAATAATCCGGCGCAGTTCGTCATCGCGCACCAGGTCTTTGGGGGTGTTCCCGAATTTTTTATCCAGGAGCGGATGATGATAGGCGATGCGCGACTCGAGCCGCATATCGTCATTGGAATGGGAGTAGCGTCCGGAGTGAGTCAGCTGAAGTCCGACCCGGAGATCATCCGCACAGCCAAAGCGCCGTGCATGAGCCTCGCGCATCACTTCGAGCTGCCGAGCGATTCTATCATAAGTATGCGGAGCAATCCAGAGCTGTCGCGTATTGCTGCGGCCTTCGTACATCACCGCCGCGGCCTCGGTCCCATAAATCAGCTTGGCACCGCTCGTAGCAAAACGCTCCCAGCGGCGGGCGGTCAGCGCCGAGGGGTTCCCATCGTCCTCGCAATCCCAGCCCTCCATCGGGAGAATCGCCCAACGGTTACCGATTTTCCCAGAGCCATGAGCCAGCGGTTTCGAAAACGCTTCGAGCCCGGCGGCCCGGCAGGGAATGTTCCAGCCCGATTCCTCCACGAAATCACGAAAATCTTCGGGTGATTTCAATTCGGTTATTTTCTTATAAGTTGCCATTCGACTTCTGATAAATTTTCCCGGCTTCAAACTCCGCCCAGGCGCTCTCGAACCAGCTCTCTCCCGAGGGCAGGGACCGCACCGGACGCCAGTGATGCTCCGTTTTCCCTGCTCCCAGATAGCGGCTCTCCAGAACCCGGCCTCTGAACGCTTCATCTTCAGGCAAAATTATCCCTTCACGCCGGAGCAGAGCAGAGCCGCGTGAGCCGACCCCGGAAATGGATTGATAAAGCATCGCCTCCAGATACACGGCCTGAGTCAGCGCGAGGTCCAGATTAACGAGGCTCTCGAGCCCGCCGCCCTTGCGCTCAATGCGTTCCAATTGCTCCCAGGCCTCCGGGATGGCTTTGCGCAAAAGCTCTTCATCGCGGATATGAGCAGCCGCGCGGCTCATCCGTTCCTGGAGCTCACGCCGCTCACGCTCCCAGTCGCCTTCGGGCTCGGCGGAAAAATTCTCCCAGCGCATCGCCTCGGCTTCCAGGGCGCTTTCAAATTGAGCTTCCAGATTCTCCCGGGCCCGATAACAGGCGCCGATATATTCGGCAGCGCGCAAGGCACCGACCTGCCCGGCATTCAGAGCCGAGCCGCCCGGACGCCGAACACCATGAGAACCATTGGCCTCCCCGATCGGGAAAAAATGAGACAGCGTCGGCGATTCCCACCAGAGATTCCCGGAAAGCCCGCCATTGTTATGCTGAAAGCAAACCGCGATCTCCAGAGGCTCTTCAGCCAGATCAATCGCCTGCCGTTTATAGAGCTCAATCGCGGCAGGGTTCAATTGCCGCAACCGCTCCAGCGGAGTCCAGTGAAGCTCGACTCGCACCCCTGAGCGCGCGAGATAATCTCCGGCCTCCCTGCTCAATTGATCAAGCGAAAAGCCCTCGGGGTTCCGCCGGTAATCCAGGAACACGCGGCGGCCTTTGAGAACCGTCTCTTCATAGACCCAGAGATCAATCCGGGAGGAGCCGCTCCGGGCCTTGCTCGCGTCAAAAGGCCACTGATATCCCTTGAGGAACAAGAGAGAATAAAGCTCGCCGGGATCGGAAATATAATCTCTGAGAAATTCCCGCTCATCGCTCAAACCATCCGCGCTTCGGGAAACGACCCGCGGCAAAACCTGCATATAGGAGCCCGAAACATTCCAGCGGAATTTCGTGGAGGCCATCCCGAATTGAGATTCGGGCAAGCTCTGCGCAAGAGCCCCGGCACGCAAGGCCGCACCGATGCCGCCCTTCTGCCGCTGCGGGTAAACGCTGCTCAGGTAAAGTGCGCCTGGGCCGCCGACCGCGAAAACGACATTCTGCGCCAGGTATGCCTCCCAGCTCTGATCGACTTGGCTCCAGGCCAGCACACCCAGAACCCGCTCTTCATTTTTGAGAAGCGAAACCACCCGGCGATTTTCCAGAACCGGTATCTCCCGCTGCCTGAGCTCCGTCTGCCAGGCACGGCACATCGCCTGAGAGGTATAGGGTCCGGAACTGGTCGCACGTCCCACCGGGTCATGATCGGTACGATATCCCGGGAAAGCTCCGTAGCGGTCGCGCGGGAAAGGAACGCCCAACTCGACCAGCTTCATAAAGGCCCGGGCCGAACAGGCCGCCTCGGCAAAAGCGACGTCGCCATCGACCGAGCCGCCTTCAAAAAGTGTCCGCGCCAGAAGCACAGGCGAATCGGGAGTCTCACCCGAAAGCCCCAGCTTGTAATAGGTCTGCTTATCGCTGCCGGTGTTGATGGAGGTGCCGCAATTGAGCCCCTCGGTCAAGAGCCCCACCGACTCAATGCCCGCGGCGCGCAGACGGCAGGCACATGCCAAACCCGCCGCACCGGAGCCGACCACCAGCGTATGAAAAGAACCTTTGCGCACCGTTAATAATTTTCAACTTCCTTTGAGCCGTCCGGGGAGGAACCGCCCTCCTCTTCCATCGCCATCGCAAGGCGTACCCAGTACTCAATCTGCTGGGGTACGCTTCTCCTCTTTGCCCGCGCCGCAGACTCCACCAGAGCGATAAGCTCGGCCGGGAGTCTGACAGATTTCGTAGGCTGTGACTTTTTTACTCTTCTCTCCACAAGCGAAGGCAAGTTTAATGTAAAAAGAGCCAAAGCGCAACACTCACCCCGGTTTAAAGCCGGTGAACGAACATTCCCCCGTCCACACGCAGCACCTGACCGGTCGAATAGGGCAGCTCCTCCTGGACCAGCATCCGGACCGCACGCGCCACATCCTCGGGCTCACCCCAGCGCGGCTGAAGCGTCAGGCCGCCTTCAATCAGGGCATCATAGCGGCTGCTCACCCCGCGCGTCATATCGGTATGAATCACCCCCGGGCGTATCTCGTAAACATTGATCCCGAACTCGGCCAGCCGCACAGCCCAGAGCTGAGTCGCCATCGCGACGGCCGCCTTGCTCATACAGTAATCGCCGCGGTTGACACTGGCTACCTCCGCGGAAATGGAGCCGATATTGATCACCATTCTCCCGGAAGCGACCCCGGCTGCGGACATCGCCTGCGCCACTTTCTGAGTGAGGAAAAAGGGTCCCTTGAGGTTGATCGCCATCACCCGCTCAAAGCTCTCCTCGGTCGCCTCCAAGAGATCGGCACGCACCTCCGGCGCCACGCCTGCATTATTCACCAGGACCTCGATGGAGCCCATCCGCCGCAGCGCTTCTTCCACAAGGCGCTCCCGATCCCGGCTCTGCGACACATCGCATCGGAAATACTCCGCCGGCCCGTGATACTCCTCGCCTCGTCCGCAACAGAGAACCCGATGCCCGCTCTTGATCAATATTTCCGCAATCGCGGCTCCGATCCCGCGCGTTCCACCCGTTAAAAGAATATTCTTACCCATCTTGACCTTCCTCTTTCGCGAACCCGATTCAATAGCAGCAGCTGCCTCAGGTCAAGAATGAACTGCCCATTCCTCTCGCAGCACCCCGGCCCGAGACACAATTTACTCGACAAATTTCCCGGGGAATGCGAGCGTCTAGAGCGATGTTTTTGAGAGGGCTTTATCGTAATTATGAGGCTTAAACTTTTTATTCTCTTCGTTTTTATCTGGGCCGCGATGCCGGGCCCGGCTATGGCAGAAGATCCGCTGCCCCAGCCGGAACAGGAAAATGCCCTCCGGCAGTCGGCAGAAGCCTCCGCGCTGCAATCCGCCGCCGAAACGGCCTTTCTCACGACAAACCAGATCCGCGGTTTCGAGATATTGAACGAAATAGAAAAGACTTTTCCCGATTATTATGAAGCCAACCGGGTCCGGTTCCTCTTGCTGGAGGTTCATGCTTTGAACCAGATGGGGCAACACCCCGAGGCGGCGCAAAAACTCTCTCTGATTCATGACTTGATGCAAAAGGGCTTCCCGGTTGGGGTGATAGAGAGGGATTTTTTCCAAGCAAAAGCCGCAGATTATCAGAAATTGGGTTGGTTGGATGCCGACTACCGGGCCGCCCGGGAGCCCATCCGGAAACCGGGCGCACCGAGCAAGAAAAAGAATTTTCTGGGCTATACGATCGGCTCCCTTCTCATCCTACCAATCTTTTTTATTATCGTATTCTATTCCAGGAAGAAAAGGCTTCAGCGCGTCAAAGCGATCATGAAACGATAAGGGCTTTTGTTTGAAATCATATTCCCCTTGTGGTATATAAGGCGGCGATATGAATGATTCAATGAAGTCGTTTTGGACTAAATGGGGCCCGGGAAGGCTCCTCACCGGGGCGATCGCCCTCTGTGCCGCAATTTCTCTGAGCTTTTGTGCGCAAACAGTTGCCGATACGGGGACTGAGCCGGCTCAGCCCAAGCTCTCAGCCAAGTGGATATGGAAGCCCCAGAGCGCTCAAGGCGAGCTCCCGGCCTATCGAGGCTATAACCAGACCGTTCTCCTGACCCGCAACGCGGTAATCCCCTCTTTTGAAAAGGCCATGCTCTATATCACGGCCGACAGCTGGTACCGGCTCTCCATCAATGACACCTGGGTCGCCGATGGTCCCTGCCGCGCCTGGCCCGAGCATTACCAGTATGATGAGCTGGATGTAGCTCAATACCTGAAACCCAATGCCGAAAACAGAATCACCATTATCGCGAAATATTTCGGTGTCGGCACGTTCCACGTCATCCCGCAGCAGGCCGGAGCACTGGCCCAGCTGGACCTGGACGGAAAAACCTTCCTCGGCACCGACGGCACCTGGATGGCAGCCGACCTGCCGCAATGGGTTTCCAATACCCCCAAAGCGAGCATCCAGATGGAGGCTTGCGAGTGGTACGATGCCCGGCTGGAAAACAAAGGCAGCTTCACCCCGGCCGCGGAGCTCTTCCCTGCCGATGGTGGTCCCTGGAAGGACCTGAACCCGCGCGACGTAGCCCTCTTCAGCCGCACGCCGATGTTCTTCAAGAGCTTTCTGGGTGCGAGCGTGGTCAAATCCGAGGGGCTCAATTTCTGCATTCAGCCGACGCAGCAGAATTACCCGGGCATGATCGAAGCCAGCCACACCACCAGTGTGGCCGGGGGTATGATCACACTCCTGGAAAACAAGGAGGCTTGCGATATCGATCTCCATACGGGCGATATCCGCGGCGCTGAGCGCTTCCGCATCGCAGTGGACGGTGTCGAACGCAGCGGCAAAATGAAGCTTGAGGCGGGCAAGCATCTCATCTGCGCTTTCTCGGCAGGGATTGCAGGCCATGACCGCGAGAAAACGCTCCGGTTCAGAGGCGACACCAGTGGCTTCAAACTCGTCAACCCGCTGAAGGCGGATTTTGAGAATCCCTGGACCTATATCCATTTGCCCGAATGCTATTACGCCACCAACGACTACACCCGGCCGCTGCCGGACGTCGACCAGAAGAACAGACTCTACTCCGAAGCCGTGGCCAACATGCTCAAAATCAAAACGGCGGAGGAATTCGTTGCCGGAGCCGCCGAGCGCCTGCGCAATTACCCCAGCAGCCAGATGCTGCTTCAGGATTTCTACTGGCCTTTTTATGACAAATCGGTCCTGGAGGCCGATGCCCGCGCACTGGTCAAAAATCCCTCCGGGCTCATCCACAATAACACCCAGGCGACCACCGTCTATCCCGATCCTCGTGGAGACGTGGAACTGGCCTACGACCTGGGCGAGCAGAGCTGCGGCTACTATTCTTTCCGCATGAAAGCACCGGCCGGAACGATCCTCGATATCGTCCAGCTTGAATATATTTCCCAAGGCGGAGAAATTCAGATCCCGCGTGAAAACCGCAACGGGATGCGCTACATCGCCAAAGAGGGTGTCAACGAGATGATCTCGCTCAAACGCCGCAGCGGACGCTATATTTACCTGACCCTTCGCCAGATGAGCGGCCCGGTGGAAATTCAGAACTTCCACCTCATTGAATCAACCTACCCGGTTGATTACCAGGGCAGCTTCGCCTGCAGCGATGCGCGTCTCTCCCAAATCTGGGATATCTCCACACGCACCCTGAAGCTCTGCATGGAAGATACCTACGTCGATTGCCCGCTTTATGAACAGACCCACTGGGTGGGCGATGCCCGCAATGAGTCGCTCTTCGGCTATGGCGTTTTCGGTGCCGAAGACCTGGCCCGCCGCTGCATCAATATCACCGCCCAATCTCTGGAGCATTATCCCTTCGCCGGGTGCCAGACTCCCAGCTGCTGGGATACGCTTCTGCCGGCTTGGAGCTTCCTCTGGGGCATCTCCGTCTGGGATTACTATTGGGAGACCGGCGACAAGGAATTCGTCAAAGAATACTTCCCGGCCGTGATGCAGAACCTGAGAGGCACTGCCGCCCATATCAACCAGGATGGACTCTTCAGCGGACCCTTCTGGAATATGTTCGACTGGTCCGGAGCCGATCAGGGCCCCGACACCGTCACCCATAACAGCATGTTCATGGTAGGCGCCATTGATGCCGCGCTGAACCTCTCAAGCGCCATCGGAGGTACGCCCGATGACAAATGGCTGCGGGTGACCCGCGGACGCATGGTCCAGGCCATCAACAAGCTCTGGGATGAAAACAAGAAATCCTATCCCGATTCGATTCATAATGACGGCAAAATCAGCTCCAGCATCTGCCAGCATACGAGCTTCCTCTCTCTGCTCTACGATATTGCTGAGCCGCAGAACCGTGAGGCGCTTCTCAACAACGTCCTGAATCCGCCGGACAACATGGTGAAGATCGGCTCACCTTTCGCCGTTCTCTATCTCTATGAAACACTGGAGAAATTCGGCCATCAGGATGTCATCATCGAGCAGATTTATAAGAACTATCTGCCGATGCTTGAGGTCGGTTCCACAACGGTCTGGGAGAGCTTCCCCGGCGGAACCACCATTCCGAAATTCCCGACCCGCAGTCATTGCCATGCCTGGTCTTCTGCGCCCAGCCGGTTCCTGCCGCGCGTGATTCTGGGAATCGTTCCCACCGCTCCGGCAGCCGCGACCGTGGAGCTGAGCCCGCGTGTCTATGACCTCACCTGGGCCGAGGGCGGCGTTCTCACCACCCGCGGCGTCGTGAGCGTCCGCTGGAAAATCGAGGCTAATAAGGTGCTGAACATTACCTGCAATGCGCCCGAGGGAGTGCAGGTGGAGTTCAAGAGCAACCCAACTCTGGCCGGCTTTGAGCAGATTATGCTCAATGGCAAGAAGGTCAAATAGAGTCTCTTCGTGACTTGGAGAGGGATGAAGCTTCCACTTCGTCCCTCTCTCACTTTAAAAAACGGATCCCCCATCTCCTCACTTCATGAAATACAACGAGCAACAACAACAAGCGATTCAGGCCGAAGGCAACTCGATCGTATCGGCCGGTGCGGGCTGCGGCAAAACCTCCGTGTTGGTCGGCCGCTGTCTGGAAAAAATCCTTGATGAAAAAAATCCGGCCAGCCTTCAGAATATTCTGATGATCACTTTCATGAAGGATGCCGCAGCCGAGATGAAAAATCGCATCCGTGAGGAGATCAACCGCCGGATTGATGAGCTCCGTGTGGAGAAAAAACCGGGTTATTCAGATACGGTTCGGAGACTGGAGAGCGAGCTCGTCCATCTGGAAACCGCGAGCATCTGCACGATTCACAGCTTTTGCCTGAAGCTTCTCAGAGAACATTTCGACCTCCTTCCCGGATTGGGGCTCAACCTTGGCAGCAACCCCTCGGCGCTGGATGAATCGAACACTTCTATCCTGATGAAGGAGGCCTTCACTCTGGTTATGAAGAAGCATTATTCAGAGGATAGCCGGCTCAGGAAGGAACAGAAGGAGGGCGAACCGCTCGTACTTTTCCTTAGAGACCATCTCGACAACCGGGAGATCACTCTCCGGGAAATGCTCTTCAGAATTTACGATTACACCCAGTCGCTGGCCTACCCCGAAGAGTGGATTGAAAAACAGAAAAAGCTCTGTGAGGAAACCTACCCCAACCAATGGGAGCAGATTTTTTTTGGCGCCGGCGACGAAGAGCAGGGAGAATTTCTCCGGTTCCTCTCACTCTATGGAAACGATATCTGGGGAGAAAAAGCAACTGACGAGATGCGCGAAGCCCTCGCAAATGCCTTCAAACACCCCAGCCGTGAAAACCAGATCACTCTTCTGGGGAAATTTGTCATGGCCACGGAAAGCTACTCGAGCTGCCTCAACACAGGGATCAAGAAGTTCCGAGATAAAATAATCGAAATTCTCGACTACTTCGGTCTGGAACCGAATCCCAAGAAGGCTCCGGAGACACCTCTCGATTGGGACCAGGTAGAAAAAGGGCTCACCTCCCGGTGGAATGAAACCCGCTGGATCGCTATGCTCTTGCTTGAGCTCCTGGAAGAATTTCAATCCGAATTCAAACGTCAGAAAGAATTCCAGAACGGCCTGACTTTTTCTGATCAACTCCAGTTTACGCTCCGGCTCCTGCGCGACCCGAAGACAAAAGAGCCGACACCGATTGCGGAATCCCTGCGCGAAAACTACCACTTTATTTTCGTGGATGAATTTCAGGATACCGACAGCGTTCAGGATGCCCTCATCTCGGCCGTTGCGGACCACAACAGATTCATTGTCGGCGACGTCAAACAGAGCATCTACCGCTTCCGTCTGGCGAACCCGCGAGTCTTCCGCGAGTATGAGGAAAAGGCACATGGGAGCTCGGAAGACTGGACCTACTATCCGCTTAATAAAAACTACCGCAGCCAGGCCGATATTCTCGACTTTGCCAATGTTTTCTTTCGTGATCTGATGAAGAAGCAAGTGGGCTCAGTTGAATTTGGTGAACACTCAAAACTGGAAGCCAGCGCTCCGGCGGTTGACTCAGAAATTCCGCGCGTTCAGATTATCTGGAACGTTAAAGAGAAGAAGGCCAAAAAAAACGAGGAAGAGGAAGATGAATCGTCAGGGGAGGATTTGACCAACGCGGAGAAAGAGGCGATACTGGTTGCCGAAAAGCTCCTGAAACTCAAAGAAACGCTCAAGATCAGAGTGGATTCACACAAGGGTGAGACAAGCCCTGACTCACCCACGACTCGGCCGATGGAGTGGTCGGACGTTGCACTGCTTTGCAGAGGAGGCTTGAATGAAACAGCCCCCATCTTCATCCGTGAGTTTGAGCGCCGCTCTATTCCCATTGTGGCTCCGGGGATCCCGATTTTTGACTGTGTGGAGGTGATGGACCTCATGAACATCATCCAGCTCCTGGATAACCCCCGGCAGGATATTCCCCTGTTGGGCTTTCTCTTCTCGCCGTTTATCCGGATTACCAAGCTTGAAATTATCCAACTGCGCACGCTCTATCCCCGCGGTTATTTCTGGGAGGCTGTTGACACCGCGAGCCTGGATGCCGCCGAGAGTAAGAACTCCATTTGCGTCGACTACCCGGAGCTGACCGGGAAACTCCTTGATTACCGGAATAAATATGAGGATTGGAGAGGCCGCCTGCGCTACCTGACGATCACAGACCTGCTGGAAAAAATTATTGATGAAACCGGCTACGAGGATTGCCTCTACGCGTTGCCCTTTCCGGAACAGAAACTCAAAAACATCCGCCGTTTCATTTCCCTCATTCGGACCTTCGACCCCTCGGGCAGCCAGAGCATCCCTCTTTTCCTTAATTACATTAAAGATGTCCGGGAAAACAATTCTTCCGATTACACCAGCGCGAACTCCGCAACAGGCTCAAACGCCGTGCAAATCCGCACCGTCCACAAAAGCAAAGGGCTGGAGTACCCGATCGTCTTCCTTGTCGGCATGGGTAAAGAAATAAAAAAGGCCGGACTCAAAGATGGACTCGGTTTCAATGAGGAGGACGGAATTTTCCTGCATGCCAGAAGGTTCACTCCGGAGGGTTACCCGCAACGTTTGGATACGCTCGGCGTCTGGTCTTATAAGAAGAAGGAGACGCGCGAACTCATTGGCGAAGAGATGCGGATTCTCTACGTGGCCATGACCCGTGCACGCGATTATCTCTTTCTTTGCCTCAGCGCCCCGGCTCACGAATCGCAGATTCCTGAAGAACCCGAAAAAGCTGAAAAAACCGGAAAAAAATCTAAGGCTAAAAAAACTCCCGAAGTCGCAGGCCCGTTCTCTGCCGAACGTCTCCTCCTGGAGGGAGTCACCTACGCCGCATGGTTCCTGGGCTGGTTAAACCAATATATTTCTGCCGATGAGGCGAAGGACGTTTTTGCAGTGGGAGAAAAAGAGATCACGATCCCGACCGATCCTCCGCTCAAGGTCATGCTGGAAATTTCAAGCGAGGTGAGTCAAACGGAGATAGAAGAAGAGGTCATCCCCGAAGAGATATTGATCGATAACTACCTGAAACAACTCCGGGAGAAACGCGAAAAAATTACGCCCTGGGTCTATCCCTATGAATCCATCGTCGATATCCCGTGCAAAAACTCGGTGACCAGCCTCAAAAAAATCTCCGAATTGCGGCGAGGCACTGACCGGAACCGCCGCCCGATGCCCTCTTCGGATGCGATGCAAGAAGCGGCCGAGAAAGGCTCGCTCTTCCACAAAATCATGGAGCGGCTGGAGCTCCTGCCCGAGTTTACTCAGACGCCTCCATCTTCGGATTTCTACCGGATGCAGTTGGAGAAAATGACGGAAGCTGGCACCCTGTCACCGAAAGAGGCCCAGACGGCAAGCGAGGAGATGCTCCCACAGGTCGAGCAGTTCTGGCAGAGCGATATCGCCCGGGCCTTCCTGGAGCGCTGGGACCGGGTGGAGCGTGAAGTCTCTTTCTCCATTCTGCTCAAAGATAAGGACCTCGCCCGGGTCGGCTTCGACTCGATCCTGACCGGCACCGATGAATCAATCGTTGTCCAGGGTGTCATAGACCTCCTGATGCTGGGCAAGGATGAAATCTGGGTCCTGGATTATAAAACCGACCAGGTCGACGCGAAAGATTGCCCTGAGAAAGCCCTCTCGCACGCACCCCAGATCAACCTCTACGCCTTTGCGATGCAGGCGATTTACCACCTGCCGGTACGCCGCAAATACGTCGCCTTTGTCAAGCCCGGCCGCATTATCGAACTGAACTAGAGAACACGTTTTAACACCCGCCCGCTGGGGAGCATGGAGAAGAAAAAACTCCTTTCGTCTTGAGAGTTTTCTCATTCGTGCTAACTTATGTGCCACAGGGCGGGAGCTCTTTTCTCCTGCCTCTCTACGGTATACCCACCGTTAAGGATTTACTTAATATACAGATGAGCGCATTGAAAGGTTTCCTGAAAACACTCTTCGGAGGGAAAAAGACCACCCGGGCTCTTGACCCGGGAATCGAGCTGGTCGAAGTTCCTCCCGGCAAATTCCTCATGGGCAGTCCCCAAGGCGAATTGGGCCGTCTGAGCGATGAAACCCAGCATGAAGTGACCTTGACCCGCGGTTTCAAAATCGGCAAATATCCCGTGACTCAGGCCCAGTGGAAGGCGGTCATGGGTGACGAGCACTCTTTCTTTGCCCAGCCGCACCCGAAGGTCCCTGCCGATAGCCTCAACTGGAACGACTGCCAGGATTTCCTGAGCAAACTCTCCCGGATGACCGGCAAAACCTGGCGTCTACCCACCGAAGCTGAGTGGGAATATGCCTGCCGTGCCGGTACCAAAACCGCCCTCAACAGCGGCAAAAACATTACCGATGAATACATGTGCCCGAACTTGGAAGAGCTTGCATGGTATGGACGCAACGCGGTCAAAACACCTCATCCGGTCGGCGAAAAGAAACCCAACGCCTGGGGACTCCATGATATGCACGGCAATATCTATGAATGGTGCTCGGATACCTACGCACCCTACCCTTCCGGCCCTGTGACCGACCCCGATGGCTCTTCAGTCTCCGACGCTCAGACTCTGGTCCTGCGCGGAGGATGCTGGCTGGTCAGCGCACGCAGCTGCCGCTCGGCCAACCGCGGTTACGGCCACCCGGAAGACAACCACGAGATGTACGGCATGCGCGTGGTCTGCGATCTGGATTAGCTTTTAGACGGTCTTCTAAAGACACTTTTTAACCCATTGAATTTCTGGGTGATTCGCTCTTATTCTGGGGTAACATCAGGCTTCCGTGAAAAACACAGGAAGTTTTTTTCTTTTTATATAACCACTCTTCCCTCTCTCCCTTTTCGTTTCGCATCTTTTTGAGGCAGTGCGAAGTTTTTTATTGAATTAGATTCCGAAAGAAGTATTATAACCTGAAAGCGGGTGGTTGTGGTGCCGGGTTGATATTGTCCTGAACCAGGAAACATGGGGTGTCAGAAAAAGAGCCGATCATCTTGTGATGAATTTAATTGTATGATGGGACACCTTCTGTATCGTATTGCCGCTGAATGAGCTCCTTATCCTATAATTAGTGCCGTAGAAAATGATGAACAAAAAAACTTCAAAACAAAGTATTTATTTACTATTAGTAATGTCTCTCCCAATATTGCTGATTGTTCTTTTTTCTATTAAAAATCGCTCTAATCAAGATATTCCAGAAAATGTACGTGATGCTGAAAACATACTATTATCATGGGAGAAATTATCTTTTACATCGCTATCTGACAAAAGTAAATTGCTTTCTTACTTAAAGAGCCTACCCATATCGGGCGAAGATTTGCTTTCACCGATTCAGAAGGACACGTTATTTTCTTCTATTGTGACGATGTGTGATGCATATAGTCAGGGAACATACGATGCTTATAAGAAGTTCCGAATTCCGGAAGGAATTCCTTATGAACTCAATGAAATAGAGTGGGAGAAAATCGCGATGGATTGGTATCAATCTCATCCGAAAGCGACTCCCAGTGAGATTCCAAACGATTTTGAATTGTTTCAATGGAACGTTCTTACACAAAGCAAGGGAACATGTTATAAAGATTATTGGAAAAAGATTTGCCTGGATAGCCGCGATATTTATAAGAAACTGGGCACCAAAAGCTTACTGGATCAGGAAGCCCATGCCGGTATCTATGTAACCCGGGACTTTTTGTGGAACATGAATAACGGGGCAGGGAACTTTTATAACATGTTCACAGCCAATGGGATTTTAACTGTTGGGCCTTTTTTCAGGTTTTATCCCAATGGAATGGAAGATTTAGATTCTTTTGCATCTGAAAAAGTTTTATCCGTCAGCCTCTATTTCTTTATAAAACCTTCACAACCGGACCCAGTGATATCTTTGGCAGTGCAATGGGTTTGGGATGAACAAACAACCCAGTGGATTCCGATGAGCATGGTTCGGGGAGACTGGATGGCCATGGAAAACCCCGAATTCTCAAAACCTGGAAGGTCTTTTGTCTTTTAGTTGAATACAGTATTACAACCTAAAAAAACAATTTATATGAATAGAATCAATTTTTTGCTTCGACTGCTGTTTATAGTACTTTCGATGTCAAGCATTTTTATTTTCGCAGAAGATCCTCAAATGAAAGACGCTAACAAAGAATATCAAGCCAAGCTGGAAGGCATACACCAGGAAAAAATGAAAGTATTAACGCGATGGAAAGAATTGCCATACCAAACAATTTCAACTAATAATTCATTTAAAGAATATATTGAGAGTATTAAATTTCAAGGGGAAGCAACTGAAGACTTAACAGAAGGACAAAGCAAAAAGCTCCAAGCGAGTTTATACAATATGTTTCTTGCCTACAATCAAGGTAATTTGAAAACATATTTGAATTTTCGTACACCTCAGGGCCCCAAATGGAAATTAGAATATAATCTCTTGTGCAGTTGGCTTGCAAACAAAGAGAAGACAGCAGATACAAACAATGAAAACCTTCATTTAACTTATGAAACATTAAGGGATGAAATTATTTTGAAAGCCTCCGGAGGTGATTATTATAAAGATTTTTGGCTGGGTGTTTGTTTTGATTCTACTGCAATGGAATCCCGTTTAGAAAAAATTGAAAAAAACATCCCTTTAAAATTCGGAGTTGAAATTAAAAAAATAAGTGAGTTTAGTGTATTTAAAAGTGACATACGAGTGACGTTAGATGAAAACAGAGAAGAATACTACCGTCTGATAGAAGAAAAGAATAACGTGGAGGCAGAAAAATATGGTCACTGGCCTTTGGAGTTTTTTGTTGTTGAAAACCCATGTTTTATAGAGGCTACCCCGTTGAGGGAAACCTTTAGGAAGACTCATGACTTCCTTTTAGCCAATGTTTACTGTTTTGTAAAAAGAAAGGAACCGCTTCCTGCTATTCCAATACTGGCTCGTTTTTATTGGAATGAGTCCTGTCAAAACTGGTTACCACTTGGATTTGCCAGAGGATATCTTGAAAAGATGCGAGATCAATTCCCTACAGGTTCAGGAGTCATCTTAGAGATATTTTAAGCGTTTCTGAAATTGCATCGGGGTAAAAAAGCAGTTCCTTCCATCCTCACCGCTGAGGCCGTTTTTAAGATTATCCCCTCAAACCTCGGGATGTGCTGCAGAACCTGGAATTTCGAGAGTGCCTGCTCTGCGGGCTAGATTATGGTCTGTGTCGAATAGGACCGATTCGTCCCGAGACGAGGTTTGAGGATGGAGTGAGCAATCGATTCGGAGATCGTTTGTTTCGACATTTTTTTTCGTTGTCATTCGTTTCTGAATATGTTTCACTCTTCGCGAGTTTGACGGTTCCACGTCTAACCATTCAAAAATAGAGGGCTGGCAAGATTCCCTTAAAAAGCACGTGGAGTACTTCGCTGGCATTTGTTTTTTCCAGAGACTAACTATAAAAAGCATGAATCTCATTAAAGCTATCCTCCTGTCTTCCATCGGGAGAAAATATATCATGGCAATCACCGGAGTCGCCCTGGCGGCTTTCGTGTTTGTGCATTTATTGGGTAACTTGCAGCTTTTTTTAGGGGCTGATGCCCTGAACAAGTATGCGGTGTTACTGAAGTCCAACTTCGCCGTTCTGTGGGGCTACCGGCTGGGACTGGGAACAATCGCCCTGGTGCATATTGTTGTGGCCTTGAGCCTTTGGGTGGAAAACCGGGCTGCGCGTCCTGTCAAATATGTGGTCAATACTCATCCCTATGCGGATTTCGCCTCCAAGATGATGGTTCTGGGCGGCGTGGCCATTTTCTTCTTTGTCATCTGGCACATACTGGACCTGACGGCCGGAGCGGTTCGCCCCGAATTGACCGAAGCCAAAACGATGCTCGGGGAAAAGGAAGTAACCGATGTTTACCATGTCGTCCTGAAGGGAATCGGCCATCCGATCGCCGGCTTCTTCTATCTGGTCGCCACCTGTTTTCTGGCTCTGCATCTCTGGCACGGTCTGGAGAGTCTTCTCCAGTCACTCGGCTTGAGAAATTCAACGTACCAGCTCTATATCAGACTCGCTGCCCGTGCGGCGGTGATCTTTCTTTTCGCGGGAATGTCGCTCATTCCGATCGTCTGTATGCTGGGAATCCTGAAGTAAATCATTAGAAAGGATAAAATTTATCATGAAACTTGATGCCAAAACACCTTCGGGCCCCCTAACTACGAAGTGGAGCCGTTATAAGGAGGAATGCAAGCTGGTCAATCCGGCCAACAAGCGCAAATTCAGCGTCATTGTGGTGGGAACCGGTCTGGCTGGTGCCTCTGCCGCGGCCTCTCTGGGTGAGCTCGGTTATAAAGTCACCTGCTTCTGCTATCAGGATACAGCACGCCGCGCGCACAGCATTGCTGCTCAAGGCGGTATCAACGCTGCCAAGAACTACCCCAATGACGGCGACAGCGTTCAGCGTCTTTTCAATGACACCATCAAGGGCGGCGATTACCGCGCCCGCGAAGCCAACGTCTACCGTCTGGCTGAGGTCAGCAACGCGATCATCGATCAAAGCGTTGCGCAGGGTGTCCCCTTTGCCCGCGAATACGGCGGACTCCTGGCCAACCGCTCTTTCGGCGGCGCACAGGTCTCCCGTACCTTTTACGCTCGCGGCCAGACAGGCCAGCAGCTCTTGCTCGGCGCCTATCAGGCTCTGAGCCGCCAGGTCGCCAAAGGTCAGGTCAAAATCTATTCCCGGACCGAGATGCTCGACCTGGTACTGGTCGATGGCGTGGCCAAAGGCATCGTGGTTCGCGACATGGTGACCGGCAAGATCAGCTCCTATTCTGCTGATGCGGTCGTTCTGGCCACTGGCGGTTATGGAAACACTTTTTACCTGAGCACCAATGCCCGCGGCTGTAACGCCATGGCCATCTGGCGCTCTTACAAGCGCGGCGCAGGCTTCGCCAACCCCTGCTATACGCAGATTCACCCAACCTGTATTCCCGTCAGCGGCGACCATCAGAGCAAACTGACTCTGATGTCCGAGTCGCTGCGCAATGACGGCCGAGTCTGGGTCCCCAAGACCAAGGGTGACAAGCGTCCGCCCTCTCAGATTCCCGAGAGCGAACGCGATTACTATCTGGAGACCCGCTATCCCTCTTTCGGCAACCTGGCTCCCCGCGACGTGACTTCTCGCGCTGCAAAGCTGGTTTGCGATGAAGGCCGCGGCGTCGGTTCCTCCGGTCTGGGTGTTTATCTGGATTTCGCTGAGTCGATCGGCCGCCTGGGCAAAAAGGCGATTGAAGAGCGCTACGGCAACCTCTTCGAGATGTATGAGCGCATCACCGGCGAAGACGCCTATGAATCGCCCATGCGTATCTTCCCTGCCATCCATTACACGATGGGCGGACTCTGGGTGGATTACAATCTGATGAGCACGATCCCGGGTCTCTTCGTCCTGGGTGAAGCCAATTTCTCCGATCACGGCGCCAACCGCCTGGGTGCCAGCGCGCTCATGCAGGGTCTGGCCGATGGTTACTTCGTCCTGCCCTACACGATCGCCAACTATTTTGGTTCTTCCAAGAAATTCGTTCCCAGCACGGATGCTCCTGAATTCAAACAGACCGAGCAAGCCGCGAACGAACACCTCAAGCGCCTGCTCTCCATTCAGGGCTCGCGCACTCCGACCTCCTTCCACCGCGAGCTGGGCAAGCTGCTCTGGGAGAATTGCGGCATGGCCCGCAGCGATCAGAGCCTCAAAACGGCCATTAAGAAGATCGCCGTCATCCGCGAGGAGTTCTGGAAAAACCTCAAGGTCACCGGCGGTCCCGGTGAGCTCAATCAGACGCTCGAGCTCGCCAACCGCGTCTCCGACTATATGGAGCTGGCTGAGCTGCTCTGCAAAGACGCTCTGGAGCGCAAGGAATCTTGCGGCGGTCACTTCCGCGTGGAACACCAGACCGAAGATCACGAAGCCAAGCGCGACGACGAAAATTTCTCTCATGTGGCCGTCTGGGAATACCAGGGCGCGGGCAAGGAACCCGTTCGCAATATCGAGCCCCTCCAATATGAAGTGGTAACAATGAGCCAAAGGAGCTACAAATAATGAGCAAAGAGATGAATTTAACTTTAAAGGTCTGGAAACAGAAAGACCAGAATTCACCGGGCCAGATGAAGACCTATCAGGCCAAGAAAGTCTCTCCTGATATGTCTTTCCTGGAAATGCTGGACGTGGTAAATGAGGAGCTGATTCACCAGGGCCAGGACCCTATCGCATTTGACTCCGATTGCCGCGAAGGCATTTGCGGAACCTGTTCCATGGTCATCAATGGAACCCCGCATGGCCCTAACAAAGGCACGACGGCCTGCGAGCTGCACATGCGCCACTTCAAAGACGGCGACGTGATCACCATCGAACCCTGGCGCGCCAAGCCCTTCCCCGTTCTGCGGGACCTGATCACTAACCGCTCGGCTCTGGATCGAATCATCCAGGCCGGAGGCTATATCTCGGCCAATACGGGTAACCCGGCCGATGCCAATGCGCTGCCGGTCTCCAAAAAGGATGCCGACCTGGCTATGGATGCTGCCGCCTGTATCGGCTGCGGCGCCTGCGTAGCCGTCTGCAAGAACGCCTCGGCCATGCTCTTCGTCTCCGCCAAGGTGAGCCACCTGGGACTCTTGCCTCAGGGCAAACCCGAAAGAGACCGCCGCGTCTGGAACATGGTTTCCCAGATGGATAAGGAAGGCTTTGGCAACTGCACCAATACCTTCGCCTGCGAGGCCGTTTGCCCCAAGAAGGTGAGCGTTCTCTTCATCGCACGGATGAACCGCGACTATGCGCTCTCCGTAGCCAAGGGTCAGCCCGACGCATCATAGTTTTGTTGTTCTAATCATAAACTCATAACTCATAGCAAGGGGCCGCTGTTCTGGCGGCCCCTTTTTTTTGCAGAAATGAGGTGCCTCTCTTTAGGGTTGCCCGATGCCCGCTTTTCCGTTAATCTCACGCCCACGGAATACGTATATGAAAAAATTATTTGCAATCTTAACCGGCGCGCTGCTCCTGGCTTCTTCAGCCATGGCGGCCGAGTCAGAGGGTCGGCTTACCGACTACCAGGAAGGGCTGGCCGCTGAGGTCAAAAAAGAGGCTGCCGCTCCCGTGGCTCTGCCCGATTTTAAATACACCATCAATATCCAGTACAAGGACGCACCCGAAATGGAAGGCTGGATGAAAGCGATGCAAGCTCTTTGCATTGAATGGTATCCGAAAATCGTGGCCGAGCTCAATTCACCCGACTTCAAGCCCTATCCCGAAGTGAACCTCACGGTGCGCAGCGACCCCAAAGGCGTAGCGGGAACCGGCGGCAAGAACATTTTCCTTTCAAGGGAATTCTTCACGCGTAACGGAACCGATGCCGGCGCCGTCATCCATGAGCTGACCCACGTCGTGCAGGCCTATCCCAAGTATATCCCCTGGATTACCGAGGCCATCGCCGATTATATCCGGCTCTATGTCTTCGAACCCAATGCGCCGCGGCCTCCGGTGAACCCGGAAAAAGCCTCGCTCAAAGATGGTTATAAGAGCGGCGCTGCCTTCATGGCCTGGCTCGTTAAGGAAAAAGATCCCCAGATCGTCACTAAACTCAATGCGGCTCTGCGCCAGGGGACTTACAAGGACGAGCTCTTCAAGGAATTGACTCAACAAACTGTGGATGAACTTTTTGCTGAGTTTCTCAAGAGTTTGAAGTAGAAGAAAAGCAAGAACCACAGATGGACACTCTCAGGCGCTAACGGTGTTCATCTGTGGTTCTTTCGCGTAAATAAAGCTTAAAGCTTTTTGACGACGGTGCCTTTGGATGTGGGGCTGCCCACGGTGGAGCGCCCTGTCTCGACCGCCTTCTTGTAATTGAGGATGCCGTCAGCGATCGCACGGGCCACCTTGTCGCGCTCGCTCTTCACGAAAATCCGTTTCTGGTCTTCGCGGTTCGTCATGAACCCGGCCTCCACTAACACCGCCGGCACCGGATTGCTCACCAATACCCCGAGCCGATCACGCCGCACACCTCGATCCTCAAAACCGATCTGGCGCGTCAACTCCTGCTGTATCTGATAGGCCAGGAGGGCATTATAGGCATCGTTGGCATTGCCGGCCGTCCATGAGCGGCTCCCGGAGCGGTCCGGATTCGTCGATTGCGCACCGGCCGGAGTCGTCGTGAAGACCTCCGCACCCTTGGCCGAGCTGCTCGAAGCCGCATTGTGATGAATGCTCACAAAAAGATCCGCCTTGGTCCGGGCAGACATATCCGAGCGGGCCGAGAGCCCCAGAGTCTGGTCGCCGGACCGCGTCATCACCACCTTCAACCCCTTCTGCTGCAAAAGCCTCTGAGTCTCCTTGGCGATCAGGAAGACATAATCTTTCTCTTTCTTTCCCTGGTACATCGCACCCGGATGCGAGCCGCCGTGGCCCGGGTCCAGCAGCACGACCTTTACGGTTTTGCGTATCTTGGGCGATAAAATCGGGTCCAGCGCCGTGGCAATATCCTGAGCATCAATGGAGATACGCCCGCTAACGATCTTGACCGGTTTGCCGATCCAGACCCGAACTCCGTTGATCACGATGCAGCTGCGGTCCACCTCGAACTCCAGCGTATTGGCACTATTGGAGAGGCGCAACACCTTCGATTTCTTGACCCAGTAGGCCCTGAAGCCATATTTCTTGCTCCAGGTGATGATGCTCTGGTAGCCGCTCGGCGAAACGGAAACGGATTTTGCAGGAGGTGCGGCCTGGGTTCTTTTCTTTACCGGAAGGGAGATCGATTTGGATTGCGACCAGAGAAGGTCTACTTGCCCGGATAAAAAGAAAAATCCTGCCACCCATCCGAGCAGCAGCATTCTCCTGGCCCAGTTTCTTTTATGTATCTGCATCATGAATTGTCTCTTTCCTAAAGGGCTAGTTGCACTATTTTTTCGCGGATTTGCTCATTCCATCGCTGTATATAGCTCAGGGAGCGGTAAATTTCTTCCAGACGCACCAGCGGCAGAGGGCTCCCTTGTACCTGAGCCTCAGTCATTTGCTTAAGCTCGTCTTCCAGTACCGCAGCCAGCGAACCGATCTTATTCTGCAGCTGCGTGAGCTTATCGGTCCAGGTCATCTGCTCGACAAAACGACGGGCCTTCAACATCGGAGAATCGCTCAAGGGCTTCTCTTCCAGGAATTTTCCGGCCTGCGAACAGGTCTGCCCGACCTCCATGAATAGCTCTCCGGTGCCGGGAGGGATTCTCTGCACATCCGTCGGCTTCGTACCGGCCTCGAGCTCAATAAGATGCAAAAGGCGCGAGCGGGTCTGGCTCAGACATTGATAGGCCGTGTTGAGCTCTGAATACCGATTGCCGATCTCCTCCTTTTCCTCGGGCGAAACTCCCGGGAATTTATCCGGATGACATTGCGCGCTCAGTGCCATGAACTTATCTTTCAGCGCCCCGGCATCGAGCCAGGGTTGGCGAGGTTCTTTCAATAGCGCGAAATAATCCGTCATCGTCGTTCGGAATCCTATCGGCTCAGGCGCGTGAATGCAACCCCCAAAGGAAAAAACATCCCGTTTCTAGCCCACCACGATATGCTCGGCAACGACCCCCTCGGGCCAGAGATGCAAGATGCCGATCGAGGCCTGGCTCCGGCGCGGACGGCTGGGCGAGCCTTTCAATCGATAACACTCTTACGCCACCAACGCGTTCCGATTGATTTCCTCAATCACAGCCCGTAACTTCATGAACACAGCCGTATCATCAAATAACTCGATGATGCCACCCTGGTCCGTAAACGGACTTCCCTGCAATACCGACAAGTCATTCATCATGCCGTTCTTCACGATATAATTCACAATTTGCCGTACAAAGTGCATCTGCCTGCTGTCCAATTCTGCGTCATTTAAAAAAAGCGAAAACGCCTCATTGGCTGCCTTCAGGTCCAGACCTACGATAGAGCGCACCAGTTCGCCTAATGGCTTTTTGCCATACTGAGCATCATACTGTTCTTTGGTGCCCAGTTCATTCCACAAGATATGCTCCAGTGAGCGTACATCCTCCTTTGTCAGCGGCTTATTTCCCTTCAGCTTGGAAATCACCGGAATATCTTGATGTTGAATCAGATAATAACTCACCTTTTTCTTGTATTGCGCCAAATCGTCATTATCAAGCTGCGATTCTTTCCAGTCGACGGAGAGGATATCATCAGTAAAATCGATGTCATAGCGAACCTTCTCGCTTTCAGGGATAAACTTGATCAGATCACGCAAATTCAACCGCACATTTTCATACTCCGCAATCCCCGCTCGCTCCAGATAATCGTTATGAAGTATCTGCTCCAGCAAATCTTTCTGCCGGGCAATGTCCGGAATGGTGCCATATTTTGAAAGCTCTTCCGCCTTGCGCAGCACGTCATTCTTTCCCCGCTTGCAGTTCTTTTCGGACAGCAGTGCAAGCTCAATCTGGTAAATGAGCTGGTCAAACCGCACAACGGCGGCGTCCTCGTCGGAGGGCAATACCAGCGGCGCGATGTGTTCAGCGATTTGCAGCGTGTTTTCGTAGGTCAGCGTGGCAACGTCCTCCACGCTCTGGTATTTGTCAATGACGCACAGATGCTGCTTTACCGCAAAGTTATCCCGTGGCAGCGCTTTCACCTGTGCCACCAAATCCTGCACCAGTGCCTCACGGTGAGCTTGCAATGCCTCCGTCTGAAAGCCCAGCTCCTGCAGCTTATAGACCATTTCCACCCTGGTATTGAAGATGCGCTCCTGCAAGGTGGCAACCGTTCCCGCCTCGCGTCCTTTGGAGTGCAGGCTGAAAAACTCAAAATTGCCGCACAGGTCGAAGATATAAAACTGCTCTTTATCCTTGCCGTCTATTAACCCCTCGCAAAGGCGGGTGCCGCGCCCAATCATTTGCCAAAACTTCGCACGGCTCATCACCTTTTTAAAGAATACAAGGTTGAGTATCTCCGGCACGTCGATGCCGGTATCGAGCATATCCACCGAGATGGCGATTTGCGGCAGCTTACTCTTCTCGGAAAAATTATCAATCAGGCTTTGCGCATAGTTGGTGTAGTTGTCGATCACCCGCGCATAATGAGGGTGATAATCCGGATACTCCTGATTCCACACCTCCAGTATTTTTTCGGCGTGTTTATGGTTCCTGGCAAAAATGATGGTTTTGCCAATCTTCTCGCCGAAGTCCACCCGCTGGCCATGCTGCATCAACGTATTGAGTGCCTTGCGAATGGTATCGCTGTTGAATATCCACTCGTTGAGGGCGCTCGAATCAATCGCCGCGGGCAGGCTCCCATCCTCATCGGTAAAGGTGTTCTCGTATTCTTCTTTCTCCACCTCGGAGAGCTCATCATAAACGATGCCGTCGGTCATAAACTTTAGCGACGTTGCAATGGTCACGAAGTCCACCAGATGCCCATCCCGCACTGCCTGGGAGAGCTCATACCCATAAGTTGGCGCGCCGCTCTCCAAATCAAAAATGCTATAGGTGTTCCTGTCGATATCATCCTTGGGCGTTGCGGTAAGCCCCACCAGCAGCGCATCAAAGTAGGTGAAGATATCCTTATACCTGTTGTAGATGCTGCGGTGCGCCTCATCCACGATTATCAAATCAAAGTGGCCGGGTGTAAACAGCCGCTCACCTTTTTCGTCACGCGTAGTGTCAATGCAGTTCATCATGGTCTGGTAGGTGGAGAACACCGCGCGGGCACTGGCCTCCTCCCTGCCTTCGGTGAGGTTGCACAGCGAGAGGTTGGGAAGCTGGTTGTGGAAGGCACGCTTGGCCTGAGTCACCAGAGCGTTGCGGTCGGCCAGGAACAACAGATTCTTCACCCAGCCGTGGCGTATCAATACGTCAGCCAGAGAGATCACCGTGCGGGTCTTACCGCTACCGGTTGCCATCACCAGCAGGGCCTTGCGGCGGTTACCATCAAAAGCGTCACACACCGCTTGTATCGCCTCCTTCTGGTAATAGCGACCCGATATGGCGTCGCTGATGCGCGCACCCTTGAGCGGCGCACGCTCTTTCACCGTGTTGAAATATTTCTCCAAATCCCGTTTGGAGTAAATGCCAGACACCATCCGCTCTGGGTAATGCTTATCGTCCCACATGCGGGTCTCATAACCGTTGGTCATGAACATGACGGGACGCAGGCCAAACTTCTTCTCTAAAAAGTTGGCATAGAGCACCGCCTGCTGGCGCCCTTTTTCCACGCTGCAACTGGTGCGCTTGGCTTCGATGACCGCCAAAGGCCGGCCATTATCAGCCAGCAGAACATAGTCGGCAGATCCAAAACCCGACTTGTTGGGCATCTCGTCAATGGGATACTCGTCCACCCAGTTAACCCCGCGCTGCCAGCCCGCATCCTGCAACATCACGTCGATGTACGCCTTGCGGGTCTGCACCTCGGTCATATCCATTGGCTTGACCGTATAACCCTGCTTAAGCTGCTCCTCACGCTTGGCGGTAAGCTCTTCTCGCTTAGGCAAGTTTTCATCCAGCAACTTTTCAAGGCTCACTTCCTCGGCGACTGGAGGCGTAACCGGCTCGGCCTCCGGCTCCCGCTTCTCTTCCAGCAGCGCCTGATCGAAGGGAACCTCGATATAGTCCTCAGCGTAACAGTAGGCTACGAAATCCAGAAAGCTGTGCAAGTTTTGCAGCGCCAGTACCGCCTGGTCGCGGCTGATACTTTTGGGGTTATGGGCGGCGTTATTGCCTACTTTGCGCAAATAATTGATTTTGGGGAACAACCCCTGCGGCACCATATCACGAAAATCGTTTGTGTGAATGAGCGCAGCCAACGTCTCTTCATAGGGCAGGGAGAGCCTACCATCCACGCTGTAGACCCACTTCACCGCAAACTCAAGCGCCGTCCGGCAGGCCGTGGCGCACAGAGCTGGAGAAATAGACAGAACACGCTCAGCCGAGACGGCAGCCTCGGCAAAGGTTTCGAACTGCGGCTCTCGCAGCAAAAAATCAAAGTTAGTGCGCATGCCGGTCACTTCAAACTAAGAGATCGTTCGCATAATATCAAGCTTTAACTCTTCGTCAGAGTCATAAGTATTATTTAATATCGCAATTATAATTCGTTCCAGTAGTTCTTTGCTTATTCTTCCAGCAGCAACATGATAGCTGATATTTTCCATGCTTCTAAAAAAAGAATTCGCATACGCCATATAACCATTTGACAACAAGAATTGCGCGGACAATGTGATTGCCAGTCTTTTATTACCGTCATTAAAACAGTGAAACTCACAGGTGCAGAAGAAAAGATGCGTTAGCTTTTTTGCAAAGTTCGGATAATAATCATCGTTCTGGATATTCTGTAAAACGCTGTCTAATCTACCTAAATTAAGATGTCCGGTGGCACCTCCGCCACTTTTCTCAATAGTCTTTTCATGAATTGCGACCGCCTCTTCCAGCGTGATATAACACAACTCAGGCATGCTATTCGCGCTCCTTTAGCCTTTTCAGGACATCTTCGTTCGCATCCAGCAAAGCGTCCAAATCTGCACCCCGAATTTCTTTAATTTTTTCTTGGTTTTCTTGCATCAAGCGCTCAACTTCATCCCCTTCTGTACCAAGAAACCTTTCATACTCAGCCTGTTCCAGCGGTCTAATATATTCCTCTAATTTCTTATGAAACGCATCCCTCAGGGCCAAATCACGGCTGGCCATTTTATTACGACCGCGGACAATAAGAGGCTTCCAATGAGGAAGATCTTCAAATTCCTTAAATAAAGCCTGTACCTCCCAATTTGTTAATTTTCGCTGTAATTCTTCCGATCTTGTTTTTATCGTCTCTGCAAGTCCACACTCATAGGATGCGACTAAATCTAAAATTTCCGAATACAAGGTATCTCTTATTTTATCATTTTTATAAAGTTTCAAGACTTCTTTGTATTCACGTGCCTTCTCCTTGAAAATACTTTGATATATCATATCTGTAAAAATAGCGTATTTAAAATTTCCCATGTCAACGCTGTCTCGAAGAGCATCGGTAAATTCCCTACGATAATTTTCTTCCTGCAGGTAGGCACCAATAAAATCTTTATCCCTTTGATTAATATATTTTGTTGAACCCCCTGTTTTTTGATTTATCAAATCAATTACAACATCCAATATAGCTTGGCGCATTACACGCGCATTCTCGCTTTCCACAAGCAACATCGCCATATTCAAAAATGATCTAAAATCAAACACGCTCAAAACGGTGATTTTGGTACCGACATCAATGTCGGTACCAAAATGGGCCGTGTAAAGATTCAAAAATTCTCGCAGCCGCTTCCCACGCAACACCTTATATCCATTCTCTTTAAGCTCGGCTGAAAACGAGCTGACATATCTCTCAATCGTGCGGGTATCAACATCAAAAAATCTGGCCAACATTTCTTTTGTGAAATGGAGCTTATCTTCAAAAAAGATGCAATCAATTTTGAAACTCTTTTGAAGCTCCGCAACAGCAATTTCGTTGTTGAGAATATTCTGGCGGTCAATTTTTGATGTTGTTAAATCGTTTGTCATAGCTATCTTTCCCTTACCTTATTCTTTGTTAGAACACCTCCACGTGAAAGCACTTTTTTATCAGTGATTTATAGTTTCGTTCCAGTTTTGAAAGGGATTGTTGGAGCAATATTTTTTGGGCTTCGACCTGCTGGACGAAATCGGCGAATTGATTTTGGGGAACAACCCCTGCGGCACCATATCACGAAAATCGTTTGTGTGAATGAGCGCAGCCAACGTCTCTTCATAAGGACGAGAGAGCGTATCATCCACGCTATAGACCCACTTCACCGCAAACTCAAGCGCCGTCCGGCAGGCCGTGGCGCACAGGGCTGGAGAAATAGACAGAACACGCTCAGCCGAGACGGCAGCCTCGGCAAAGGTTTCAAACCGCGGCTCTTGCAGTAAAAAATCAAAGTTGGTGCGCATGCCGGTCAGTTTGTTATTAAAAAAAGTTTTTATCTGCGGTGGCTTTGTGCTTTGTTCCCAGCGAACTGTGTTTTTTTATTTCCCCAAGAATGAATAGCATCGGCGCAAATATTTGTTAGAGGTTCTCCAATAGCAGCCTTATAATTAAATCCCAATAACTGCATAACTTTCAAGGTATCTACACTAATCAAGCTTTTGATTTGGTTAAATGCATCGATAGAAGTGTTAGGAGAAATATCCTTCATTATATCAATAAGATTAGAAATAGTAGCATATAAATGTTTAATATCCTCATCATTAATGACAATTCTATCTAACTCTGATTTATATACCTGCGCAATCCTCACTGCTTCATCACGTTCGCTAAGAAGTTCATTTATTATTTCATCATATATATTCCGCAGTTTTTCGTTATCTTTAATATTTTTAGCAGCTCTAATCTTATTAAAAATGGCAGTAGCAGTTCCTTTCACCGCTAAAGCTGCCAATTGGACTGTAATATCAGCCATTGTAGAACCAAGATCACTCATTAAATATTTCCTCCCTAAAGCACTTTTGCATCAATGATTTATAGTTTTGTTCTAGTTTTGAAAGAGATTGCTGAAACAGAGATTTTTGGGTTTCGACCTGTTGGACGAAATCGGCAAATTGTTTTTGTAAGATAATAGGTGGAACAGTCACATTCAATTCATAAAGGATTTTTAAATTAATGTTTTTTTGAGCTGATTCTGGTGCTTGCTCCTCAAGAATTTTTTGAAAAAAACTGAACCAATAGTGAACATACAAAATGTTAGCCTTGTCATTTGGCAAAAATCCAACCACGCTATCCGGGAAACATGCATCAAAGGCTAAAATCCCTGTTTTTGCAATATTTGCAGCAATAGTAATACATAGTGCACCTTTTGACCACAGTTTGCTCTGCGCTAAGCCTATCTCTGAATATGTGCTTGAATATGAAGTAATATAAAGATCAGCATTTGCGATATTACCCGTTTGTATAAGCGGATATTTGCCGCCTAATAGTTTAGGGTCATTCCTTGGTCGATGTTTTGAGACGCCTCTGTTCAATTCACCCAAAGAAGACAACTTCGCACTCTCCCACCCCTTTGGGTTCGTCACAGGGTCGCCGAACATTTCGATAAACTGTGATTTTACCAGCAAATCCAGCTTCTCTATCTGCGCCTTGCGCTTTTCAATGAGGGCATTGGCACGGTCAAGCACATCGACAATTTGCTGCTGCACCACCAGCGGCGGAAGGGGAATTTGAATGCTATTAATTATTTTTGATGACAAATGCTTAACTGTAACAAAAGCTGTAACAGCTTCAATTTCTTTAAGTGCTTTTGGTAAAAAATAGTAAAGATATTTATTAAGTAGCTTATTAGAACTTGATGTAATTTTACACACTCGTTGATTTAGTAGCGCGTCATCACTATTCCAAGGTGCGATATTAAACTCGCCGTCCATACCAATCAGCAGGTCGCCTTGATGTATAATAAGCTCCTTTTTATAGGGTTCGGTTATATATGTCTCAGTAAATCCTCTCACTACATCTCGAATGCGGATAATTGGCATTCCTTCGCCAACCGTATTAAAAAATTTAGAATCAAATGCGTAGCCATTGAGGATATGGCATACATCCCCCAGCCGTACCATCTCCCACTTACTCACGCAGCGCCGCCTCCAGTTCTGCCAGTCCGGCGGAGATCTCCCGCTCCAGCTCGTTAATCTCTGTCATAATCTCCAACGGATGGGGGTACTCCTCCTCCACATAATCGCTCTGTTTGTATTTGTTAATGGAGAGGTCATAGCCGTTGCCCACGATTTCATCCTTTGGCACGAGGAAGCTCTGCTCGGTTCGTTTACGGCTTTCCTCCGCCTCCAGCGCATGGAAGCGCTCGACGATATCAGGGATATCGCTGCCGTCCAGAGCCGTGCGTTTGTCGTCCAGGCTGTAGCCGTCACTCTGCATATCATAGAACCAGACCTTATCGGTGCCGCCCGCGCCGGTTTTGGTGAACACGATCACGGCGGTGCTCACCCCTGCATACGGCTTGAATACGCCCGAAGGCATGGAGATAACAGCCTCCAGCCGATGATGTTCTATAATTTCTTTGCGGATCGCCTTATGCGCCCGGGAAGAGCCGAACAGCACGCCATCCGGCACGATGGAGGCACAGCGCCCGCCATTTTTGAGCATCCGCAAAAAGAGCGCCAGAAAGAGCAGCTCAGTCTTTTTGGTTTTGGTAACCTTCAAAAGGCCGGTAGATACGATGTCATAGTCAAGACTGCCCTTGAACGGGGGATTGGCCAATATTTTGGTATATTTGCCCGTATCGCTGTTTTGATCGGACAGGCTGTCTTTGTAAATAATATGCGGATTTTGGATGCCGTGGGTCATCATGTTCATGGCTCCAATCCGCAGCATGGTTCTGTCCATGTCATAGCCGGTGAACATGGTGCTGTCGTAATGGGCTTTTGCCTCCTTGTTGTAAAAAATTTCTTCAAGGAAGCGCTCCTTCAGATACTCACCCGCCGCCACCAGAAAGCCGCTGGTACCGCAAGCAGGATCGCAGATAGTGTCGCCCGGCTGCAAGTCCAGCAGCTCCACCATCATACGGATAACATGGCGCGGTGTGCGGAACTGGCCATTGGTGCCCGCCGTGGAGAGCTTGGAGAGCATATATTCGTAAAGATCGCCCCGTGCATCCTTCTTATCCGGCAGCGTATCGATATAGGCATACATGTCATCCAGTGAGGTGACGATCTTCTCCAAAAGCTGGGGCGTGGGTACCTTGAAAATGGCGTCGGCCATATATTTGGCGTAAGTGCCGCTGGTGCCGTTCAATTCCTTGATGAAGGGGAATACTTCCATCTGCATCGTCTGATACAGAATCTCCGCAGGCCTGTCCCGCAGCACAGACCATTTCAAATTTTTTCTGCCTTTGAAGATGCTGGTGTATGAGATGCCCAGCATGGCGCTTTCTTTTTGGCGAGTGTTGTCCGTCTGGTCAAGATCACGGATGAACATCAGATATGTAATCTGCTCAATGACATCCAGCGGGTTGGTCAGACCGCCCGTCCAGAACATCTCCCATAATTTATCTACTTTATTTTTCAGCTCGCCTGTAATCACGCGCGCACTCCTTTTTCCACCTGTTTTCTTTTCACTGCTGCCACTCTCTCCATTCAATTCATTTCAGGATTCTTTACTCCCTATTGGAAATGATTTCGCAACGCATCCTATCGGCGCGGGGGCGTGAATGCAATACACAAAGGAAAAAACATCCCGTTTCTAGCCCACCACGATATGCTCGGCAACGACCCCCTCGGGCCAGAGATGCAGAATGCCGATCGAGGCCTGACTCCGGCGCGGACGGCTCGGCGAACCCGGGTTGAAAAAGAGGGTGCCGTTTTTTTCGACTTTCTCCGGGTAATGCGTATGCCCGAAAATCGCGACCCGCGGATTCCAGCTCTTCCAGCGGGTGTAAAGCTCCGGCGTCATCAGCGAAGGCTCGGCCTCGGGCAGCTTGTGAACCACGAAAATCCGATACCCCCCGAGCTGTATCTGCAGCGTTTCCCTCAACACGTGGATTCTGTAGGCCGGTTCATGGTAATCGCAGTTGCCCCGGACCGCACGCACCGGCGCTATCTGGCTCAGGTCGTCCAAGATGGCCGGATCGACCACGTCGCCCGCATGAAGAATCATATCCACGCCCCGGAGTTCTCTGCGCGCGGTCTCGCTCAAGACGTTATGCGTATCGGCGACGACTCCCACTTTCAGCGGCCTGCCGTTTGCGGGGATCGAATCGCCCGGGGAGCTCTGCGGCTCATTCTTCGGTTCTACCATCGGCTTCCTTTTGTTCGATTTCTAATGCCCTGCCCTAGATACTGACGACGCTGTAACCGTTATCAATATAGCTGCGCATCCCGGCATGGCCGGACATATCGCTCAGCATAGGCAGGCCGGAGGTCAGGTTCGCCTCGTAAACATTCAGCGTCTTGGAGCAGACCATGCAGACGCCCGCGATGAGCCCCTTCTCTTTTGCCTTGAGGTAAAGCGGATTCTTTTCCTGTTCGAAAACCGAAACCAGCCTGACCGATGCGCCTTCGAAAATTATTTTAACCTCTGCGCCGCCGGCATACAAATCAAGAGCATTCAAAATAATGTGCAGGAAACACATTTTCTCGCCTGCCATCCCATAGAACAACATCTTCTTCATGATATGAATAACCTTCCCGCCCATTATACACACTCTCCCACCCTATGCAACCCCTTTTACAAAAGAAACATCAAACGACTCCGCTCATTGCCTCAAAATCTGCGCACCAAAGCCACTCCTGCTTGAACCACGAATGAACACTAATGGACACGAATGAGAAGAAGACCTCCGGGAAATCCACAACTTTTCACACACAGGAAAATAGAATCTGTAGCGAAAAGTTTGAACTTACTGCACCCCTCTTACGGGGTGCAGTAACTTTTTAAATCTATTGTGGAGGCTCGCCTCTTTTGAAATTTTTGCGAAAAACAATTATTATAATAATAAAAAATATAATTTATAACAATTCGAATTATTTTTAAATTCTGCTCAATTATTTGCCGCCAATTTCAAAATATTTTTACACCAACTTTTAAGTTCTGTTTCAACATTCTCGCACTCTCGCAAATGTTCCAATAAATGCCTTTCATTCAGCAAATAAATAAAGCAGAGAATATCTTTTGCCGTTCTCTTCTTCTCCTCCTCCGATATGAAATTGAAAAAATTGAGATCTTTCATGGCCCTTACCCTTTCTTCCATATGGCTACCGCCGTGGAGAACCAATCGGTACATTAAATTGCTATAATATAAGACATATTCCTGCTTCGGCAACAGATTAAGAATTTGTTGATCTGTTGAAACGCCCTCGATACCCTTCTTGTATTCGAATGTCGAGAACGCTTCTAATGCCTGACGCATCATGTTTCCGATAACCAGCTCGAAATTGTTGGCTTGGTCTTTTGCATATTTATAAACATTTTTTAAAATTTCAGTATATTCATGTCTTTTATCGAACGAGAAATCTATCAGACGTCTTTCGCGTATCTCAAAAAGGTTGATTTTTGCCTCAGGCTGAGCCCCCCTTTGCTTACACGCTGCCACGATTTCCCTAAAAATTTTGTGGAGATCATAGAATGTCATTAAGTCATGTGTCATTACGAGAGCTTTCGTGTTCCGATTTTTCTCCAAGAATTCACTCAGCTTATATTTCAGAAACGACAAAATTCCGATCCTGTTCTCCGTATCGAAGCTGGAAACAGGATCGTCAATAACAAGCATACTTCGGATCTGCATCTTTCTTAAACCATATTGGGACTTTAACCTGTTGTTTATTAACCTTAATATTAGATTTCGTATTGTAGTAAGTAATATCACATTCCTCATTCATACATA
>JALNXY010000037.1 GCA_023230105.1 Verrucomicrobiota bacterium | reverse complement strand
AAAGGAGGAGTGTTCTGGCATACGCAGGGGAGCGGTAAATCGCTCTCGATGATTTTTTATGCGCACCTGTTGCAGGAGGCGTTGAATTCGCCGACGATCGTCGTCTTGACCGACCGCAACGACCTGGATAACCAGCTCTTCGGGCAGTTTGCCAAGTGTGCACATTTCCTCAGGCAGAAGCCCCAGCAGGCAAAAAGCCGCTCTCACCTGAAAAAACTACTTGAGGGACGGCAGGCAAACGGGATCATTTTTACCACAGCGCAGAAATTTGAAGAATCCGAAGAAAAACTCTCGGAGCGCCGGAATATCGTCGTGATTGCGGATGAAGCGCATCGGAGCCAGTTTATCAATGAGCGGGTGGACCCACTGACCGGGAGAATCCAGAAATCATTTGGGCTCATTATCCGCGAGAGTCTGCCTATGGCTACCTATATTGGTTTCACGGGCACGCCGATTTCGAGCAAAGACCGCTCGACCCGGGAAGTCTTCGGGAACTACATAGATATTTATGACATGACCCAATCGGTCGAGGATAAAGCGACCGTCCCTGTCTACTATGAGAGCCGTGTTATACATTTGAAACTGGACGCTGAAGTTTTAAAGCGCATTGACGAGGAGTATGAGATCATGGCGCAGGATGCCGAGGCTTACGCCATCGAGAAGAGCAAGAGGGAACTGGCCAATATGGAAAGCATCCTCGGAGCTCAGGAGACAATCACTTCCCTGTGCGAGGATATCGTCAAGCACTATGAGGAGAACCGGCAGAATGAACTAACGGGCAAGGCGATGATCGTCTGCTACAGCCGGGAAATCGCGATCAATGTTTACCACAAGCTGCTCGAATTGCGCCCCGTGTGGTCAGAGAAGGTCGGTGTCGTCATTACCCAGAGCAACAGTGATCCGGAAGAATGGAGCGGGATTATCGGCAACAAGCGCCACCGGGATGAAATGGGTAAGCGCTTCAAGGATGATAAAGACCCGTTGAAAATCGCCATCGTGGTCGATATGTGGCTGACCGGTTTTGATGTGCCCTCGCTCGCGACGATGTATGTCTACAAGCCGATGGTGGGGCATAACCTCATGCAGGCGATTGCCCGAGTCAACCGCGTTTACAAGGATAAGGCTGGCGGTTTGGTGGTCGATTATGTCGGTATCGCTTCGGCCCTCAAACAGGCGATGAACGATTACACCCGCCGTGACAAGGCCCAATACGGCGATATGGATATTTCCAGTACCGCTTTGCGGCGGTTTGATGAGAAGCTGGAGGTCTGCCGGGGACTCCTGCATGGCTTTAATTACTCGAGCTTCATGAGAGGGGATGCCAGCAACCTCACCCGTGCAAAAGCCATCAGCGGCGGCGTGAACTTTATGGCTGCGGTTGAAAAACCTGAACTGGCCGCGTCTCAGTCTCAAGGGTCTGGAGAGAAAAAACTGAGCAAGAAGGATCTGTTCATCAAGGAGGCTAAGCTTCTTCGTCAGGCATTGTCTCTCTGCCGCTCGCTCGTTAATGAGAAACAGCGTTTTGAAGCCGCCTACTTTGAAGCGGTCCGGACGCTCCTCACCCGCATCACGGGTGAGGGAAAAACTTTATCGCTGAAAGAGATTAATGAGCGCATCAATGAGCTTTTGAAAGCGAGCATCAAGAGTGAGGGTGTTATCAACCTGTTTGCGGGAATTGATGCGGGCTTCTCTCTGTTTGACCCGAAATTTCTCGAGGAAATCTCCAGGATGAAGGAGCGCAACCTCGCTGTCGAAATTTTGAAGAAGCTCCTCGCGGAACAGGTGGCGATCTATCGCAGAACGAACCTTGTCAAGAGTGAGAAATTCTCGGAGATACTCTCCGGCGCGATGAAGAGATATATCAACGGCCTGCTGACCAATGAGGAAGTCATCGCCAAGCTCATGGAGATGGCAGAGGATTTGGTTTCTTCTCATGAGGAGGCCAAAAAGCTGGAGCTTACAGATAAAGAGCTGGCGTTTTATGATGCTCTGACCCGACCCGAATGCGTGAAGGATTTTTACGAGAATGACGTGCTGGTGGAGATGACCCGCCAACTCACCGAAGAGCTGCGCAGAAGCTGCACAATCGACTGGCAGAAGAAAGAATCCGCTCGCGCAGGGATGCGCCGGATGATTAAGAAACTCTTGAAAAAATACAAGTACCCGCCTGAAGGGCAAGAGGCCGCAATCGACACGGTGATTAAACAGTGCGAGATGTGGGCGGATAATTTGTAAGAGGAGAGAGGGCCGGGATTATTCGTGGCGGAGGCTTTCGATGGGGTCGAGGTTAGCGGCTTTCCAAGCCGGGTAGGATCCGAAAATAATGCCGACGGCCGAGCAGATCACCAGTCCGATCACGACCCAATCGACCGGAACCGTCATGGGTACACTGAGGAATTTGGCGGCGATATTGCCGCCCAGGACGCCCAGGATCACCCCCGCAATGCCGCCCATCTGGCAGAGCACGACCGCTTCCATGATGAATTGAATCATGATGTTGCGCTTCTTTGCGCCAATGGCGCGCCGGACCCCGATTTCGCGAGTGCGCTCGGTGACCGATACGAGCATGATGTTCATAATGCCGATACCGGCGGCGACCAGTGCAATCGAGCTCACGACCGTGATGCCGATGCGTATGGAAAGGGTGACGTTCTGAAACTGCTGGATGAGCGAATCATTGGATTCAATCTCGAAATCGTCTTCTTCAGCGGGTTTGAGCCTGCGAATGCTGCGCAAGGCGCCCCGGACCTGCTCGATCGTATCCTCGTAGGAAGCGCGGTCAGCCGCCTCAATGAGGAAGTTCATGCTGCGCCTGTGCCCGTAGTAGTTCATGGCGGTCGTGAGGGGTACCAGGATCATGTTGTCGCTGCCTGCGTCAAAGAGCGAGCCCTTCTTTTCGAGTACGCCGATGACCAGATAGTTGATGCTGTCGAAGCGGACGGTTTCGCCCAGCGCGGAGGTATAGGGGAAGAGTTTCTTGGCGAGTTCGTAGCCCAGGAGGCAGACGTTGCGGCGGCTCTCAACGTCGGTTTCGGTAATGGCGCGGCCCTCTTCCACTACGATGTTGCGCGCGGAGAAGGTCTGGGCGGTGACCCCCTGGAGGTTGATATTGGGGTTGGATGTTTCGAAGCGTGACGAGGCTTCATCGGTGCGGAAGCCCTCGATGATGCTGACGCCCTTGGCCAGAGTGGCGCGCTCGCGGAGTTTCTTGAACTGGTTGTAATCCAGATCGGTGCGGCGCGCGTATTTCTGCCAGCTCGAGGGACCGTCGAAATTGATGGAAGGCCACTTCTTGATCTGCACGGTATTGGCGCCCAGGCCCGAGAGCTCGTTCTCGACGTAGCTCTGGAGCGCGCGCATGGCGGTCATGACGAGAATGATGGAGAAGACGCCGACGAGAATGCCCAGGAGCGTGAGGATGGAGCGCAGTTTATTAGAGATGACCGCGCGGAAAGCCATCAGGATGCTCTCTTGTACTTCGCTAAAAAATCGGATCTGCCTTTTCATTCGTCTCGAAGGGCATCGACCGGGTCCATTTTCGCTGCGCGCCGAGCCGGGATGTAACCGGAGATGACCCCGGTGGCCGCAGAGATGAAAAGGGCAAATGCCACGGTTTTAAAGGAAATGGAGGCCGGAATGTAGATATTGATAATCGGCTTCAGACACCAGGCCAGGCCCAGGCCGATAATGCCGCCCCAGAGGCAGATCATGAGCGCTTCCATGAGGAACTGCAGGAGGATTGTCCGGCGCCGAGCCCCGAGCGCTTTGCGCAGTCCGATCTCTTTGGTGCGCTCAGCCACCGAGACGAACATGATGTTCATGATCCCGATGCCGCCGACGAAGAGAGAAAGCCCCGTGATGAAGAGGCCCGCACTGGCGATGACGCCGGTGACCTTGTTGAAAGTGGTCAGGAGGACTTCCTGTTTATTGATGGCGAAATCATCGGCCTGGCCGGGCTCCAGACGGCGGACTTTGCGCATGGCGCCGCGGATTTCTTCGATCGTTTCATCCACATCGTTCATGTTGGGGACTTTGATGGCTGCGCTGACATTGGGACGCCAAGCAAAATCGCTTAGTAGACGGGTCACGGGGATGTAGATATTGTTATCCATGTCGATGCCTATGAAGGTTCCTCGTTTGGCCATAGTGCCGATCACTTCGTAATTGATGCCATCGAGCTTAACTTTTTTGCCGATGGCCGATGCTCCCTTGAAAAGAGCCTCGGCTGTACCGTAGCCCAGGACGCAGACGGGCCGATAACCATCTACTTCGTTGTTGTCAAAGTAGCGGCCTTCGGTGAAGGAATAGTCCTGTATTAGGGAGTGTTCAGCTGAGTTTCCTTCAATGATAATGCCTGAAACACTCTCGGTGCCGTACTTAGCAGCCGTGACATGGTGAGAGAAAGTAGAAATAATATAGCGGTCGCTGAGCAAGCGGTTGAGCTCACGGATCTGGGCTATATCAATATCCCTTCTACCGCGGCGTTTCCACCAATCCTCGTTATCCATCCAGGCGTTCTTCTCCAGGTAGAGAATGTCGGAACCCAAGATCGAGATGCTTTTGAGGAAGCTCTTGGAGACGCCGTCGATGGCCATGCTCATGAGCGAAACCGTGACGACGCCGATGACGATGCCCAGAGTCGTCAAAATCGCCCTCATTTTATTGGCCATGAGAGCGCTCCAGGAGAAGCGCAGGCTTTCGGCGATTTCGGTTCTAAGGTTCATTTATATTCCGTGGAGGCCGGTTCAGATTTTCTGGGGAACAGGGGAGGTGCGAGACTCGTCGGAGGCGATTTTGCCGTCGCGGATGCGGACGATGCGGCGGGCTCTCTGGGCGATATCCTCTTCGTGCGTGACCAGAATGATGGTGTTGCCGTCCTGATGAAGTTTATCAAAAAGGAGCATGATTTCGTCGCCCGTGGCCGTATCCAGGTTGCCGGTCGGTTCATCGGCCAGGAGGATGGAGGGCCCATTGACCAGAGCCCGCGCCACGGCGACGCGCTGACGCTGACCGCCGGAGAGCTCATTGGGTTTATGAGTCATGCGGTCGCCCAGGCCGACCTGTTGGAGGACCTTGGTCGCGATTTGCCCGCGCTCGTAAGCGGGGACTCCGGCGTAGATGAGAGGCAGCTCCACGTTGTGAAAAGAGGTGCTGCGAGCCAGAAGGTTAAAGGTCTGGAAGACGAAGCCGATTTCCTGATTGCGAATATCGGCCAGCTCATTGTCATCCATATCGCTGACCGCTTTGCCGTTGAGGATAAATATCCCGGAAGTGGGCGTATCCAGGCAGCCCAGGATATTCATGAGCGTGGATTTGCCCGAGCCGCTGGGGCCCATGATGGCCACGTATTCGCCCCGGGTGATTTGCAGGCTGACTCCGCGCAAGGCATGGACGATCTCGGCGCCCATGTCGTAGCTCTTGCAGACATCCTGCAGTTGAATTAAAGCCTCGGCCATGTTAGTTGGTTGTGGGTAGAACCTTGATCAGCTTGCCTTCTTCCAGGTCCTTGCTGATGGCTTTGTAGCCGCCGATAACGACTTCCTCGTTTTCCTCCAGGCCGCTGACGATTTCCGTATAGTTGTCGTCGCTGATGCCTCGCTCGACTTTGCGCTTGAGAACGCTGGAGCCGTTGACGATGAAGACGATTTCTTCAATCCCGGTGGCGATATCCTTTTTGGCTTTGACGTTGGAGTCGGCTTTTTCCGGTGCTTTATCTTCCGGGGTGGCCGCTTCTTTTTCGGCCTTCAGCTTTGCGGAAGCCCCCATGCGCGTGGTGACCGCCTGAATGGGAACCGCGAGCACGTTGGTGCGGTAACGGGTCTCGACCTCAGCCGTGACGGACATTCCCGGACGGAAGGCCTCCTTCTCATCAATCAGAATGCGGACTTCAAACTTGGTGGCATCGGTACCGCTGGTGCCGCTGGCCGTATTGGCGATCTGGGTAACGGTGCCGGCGAATTTGCGGTCCCGGAATGCGTCGACCTCCAGCCACGATTTCTGGCCGAGCTTAATGAGGTTGATATCCATTTCCCCGATCTCCACGCGGGCTTCCATGTGGTTCAGGTCCGAAATCGTCATGACCTCCGTGCCGGTGTAGGTTCCGGTGCCGACGACTTTCTCGCCCAGCTCCGAGTTGAGTTTGGAGACGGTGCCGTCCAGAGGCGAGAAAATGATGCACTTGCTCAGGTCTTCGCTGGCTCTATCCAGTGCGGCCCGGGACATGGTCACCTGATGGAGCGAATTCGTATAGGAGGATTGGGCGGTGAGGTAGGAGTTGTTGATGTTGTCGAAATCAGATTGAGAAAGGAGGCTGTTTTGGAAGAGCCCCTTGGCGCGTTCCCATTCTGCCTGCCATTTTTCCAGAGAATACAAGGCGATATCGCGGCTGCCCATAGCTGACTGCAGATTGGCTGCGGCGGAATTGCTGCTGGCGATATAGAGATCGGGCTTGATGCTGAAGAGCAGGTCGCCCTTCTTGACCATCTGGCCCTCTTTGACCGGCAGCTCGATAATTTCGCCCGAGACTTCTGGGCTGATCTTCACGTAAGTCACCGGCTGGACCTTGCCGTTGGCGATCACTAATTCAGTAATATCGCGCTTCTGAACCAGGTCGACCTGGACTTCAATCGGCGTTTCCTTTTTGAAAAAAGCTCTGTAGACGAAAAAACCGGCGATGATGATGATCACCAGCGCCCAGAAACCGTAAAAAAGTTTACCCTTTCTTCTGCGTTTAGCACTCATTTTGATGAAAATAATCTACGATGGACCGTTGCCCGGACTCAAGGGCTCATGGTAGCTACCCTTCTGCCTGCTCACAATATAAATAAGTAAAATCCGCGGCATTATTTTGTGAGGATTATCCCCCTTGCGGGCGCTCGGACAAACCACACCGGCACACCATCTTTAAGAAGACCCGCGGAAAAGGGGATTTGTGCAAAAAAACGGTGGAACTGTTTTCAGCATTCCCGGGATATTCAGTAGTTTATTATGTTACCGTCTTGCCCAAAGAGTGTTAAAGTGGAGAGAAAAGTGGGTCATGTTTGTTTCTGAAAGGGGTTTCACGGGAAGCGGTGAATTGAGATCAGACAAGAGGCAGGGTGATTTGATCGGTTTGCCTCTGATATTTTCCATTTCGTGTTGAGTAGCTGGTCTGGCAGATTTCGCCCTGGGAAAAGACCATTTGCACGATTCCTTCTCCTGCGTAGATGCGGCAGTCAGCTGCGCTGCTGTTGGAAAATTCCAGTGTCAAATGCCCCTGCCAACCTGCTTCAGCGGGAGTGACGTTGGCAATGATGCCACAGCGCGCATAAGTACTCTTGCCCAGGCAGAGCGCGCTGATATTCTCCGGCAAATGCAGGTGTTCAATAGCCACACCCAGACCATAGCTGCGTCCGGGCAGAATAAAAAAACGTCCATGTTCGTCACGATGAAGTTTGGCTGGTTCCAGACTGTCCGGAGAAAAACATTTCGGGTCAACCACCTTGCCTGGTACATGGCGAAAAATTTTGAATTCTTTGGGGGAGAGCCGCAAGTCGTAGCCGAAACTGCACAAGCCAAACGAGAGAACAGGATTGTTTGCGACGTGGCGCACCAATTTTTTTGTGAAAGGCCGAATCATCCCCTGGCGGGCGAATCGGCTGATTTGAGAGTCGTTCAGTATCATAAAGTGATTTTTGATTGAGGTGGACGGACATTCTGCCTGAGAGGTTCGGGTGCCCCCAACCGGCGAAGCTGCTGGCACAATTCAGCGAAATCAGGTTCGCTCAATGCGCCGGCCCCAACGGTTGTGCGTAATTGAAACGGAATTTTGGATATTTGTAATATACGTAAACTGGCCTGTACCCCAAGCGCGCTGTTGTTATCTCCGGTGATCTGTACATAGCGTTTGTCGAACGGTGCTTTGATGTCGAGGCCGACCCAATTGAGCCACGGCAACAGCCGCACCAGACGGTCAGGAAAAATGCCTGCGGTGTGCAAACCCACGAGAAGATTCTTCTTGCGCACGTCTTGCATCGCGGTCGCCAGATTCTTGTGCAACGTTGGTTCTCCGCCGCTGAAAACAACGGCTTGCAGGAAACCGCGACGTTCGTCAAGTAAATCGCAGACATGTTGCCATCGCCACGAGGTCGTCTGGCCGATGGGCCACAAGTCTGTATTATGGCAATAGCCACAGCGCCACGGGCAGCCTTGCGTGAATACGACCAGCGCCAGCCGCCCCGGATAATCCACCGTGGTCAGCGGTACAACGCCGGCCACGGGGATGGTACCCTTTTCGGGAATATCTGTCATTTCGCAATCGGAATCTGCACGGTTTCGACAAAAAACTGCCGTTGGGCGAATTCACTTTGTTTACCGCGATTGAACTGTGAGACGGGACGATAATAGCCCATCACGCGTGTCCAGACTTCGCAGCGCTGACGTTCTTGTTCCTTGAGGGTAATTTTGTTTCGTGTTTGCATAAGGTACCTCTGTTATGTTGGTTCTGGGGTGTTCACAGGGAACACTCCAAAATTTTTTCTTGCGTCGCTTCGCTGCAGCCTTCCAACCGTTTTTGGGTCAGCAACGCCTCGTCGCATTTCGGGCAAAACTCATGCTCTCCAACGAGATAGCCGTGTTTTGGGCAAATCGAAAACGTTGGCGTGATTGTGATGTAGGGAATGCGGAAGCGGGTAAGAGTGCGGCGAACAAGTTCTTTGCAGGCGTGTGCACTGGAAATGCGCTCGCCCATATAAAGGTGAAATACCGTGCCTCCGGTATACCTGCGCTGAAACGCCTCCTGATGCGCCATTGCGGCAAAGGGATCATCGGTTTTCCCCACGGGTAGTTGGGAGGAATTTGTATAATAAGGAGCATCCGTGGTACCGGCTTGCAGAATGGCGGGGAAGCGCTTACGGTCCTCGCGTGCGAAACGGTAGGTCGTCCCCTCGGCAGGTGTGGCTTCCAGGTTATAGAGGTGGCCGGTTTCCTGTTGAAAAGTGACAATGCGGGCACGGACGTGATCCAGCATCTGCAGGCCGAACTCGATGCCTTCCGGTGTGGAAATGTCCTCGCGGTCGGACGTAAAATTGCGGATACACTCATTGATGCCGTTAACGCCGATGGTGCTGAAGTGATTGCGCAGTGTGCCAAGATAACGTTCTGTGAATGGATACAGTCCGGCCTTCATACGCTCATCGATCACGCAGCGCTTCATTTCTAGACTTTGTTTGGCAAGGTCCAACAGATGGTCGAGCTCCTCAAAGAGCCGTGCTTTATCGTCTCTGAATTTGTAGCCGAGGCGCGCGCAATTGATGGTAACAACGCCGACAGAGCCGGTTTGTTCTGCCGAGCCGAAGAGTCCATTGCCTCGCTTGAGCAATTCTCGCAGGTCCAGTTGCAACCGGCAGCACATTGAGCGCACCATGCCGGGTTGTAATTCGGAGTTGATGAAGTTCTGAAAATAGGGCAGACCATATTTTGCCGTCATTTCGAATAACGGTTCCGTGTTGGGGTGATCCCAATTAAAGTCACTGGTGATGTTGTAGGTCGGAATCGGGAATGTGAACAGTCGCCCTTTTATATCTCCAGTTGTCATTACCTCGATAAAAGCACGGTTGATTAAATCCATTTCCGCCTGCAAATCGCCGTAGCAGAATGGCAATTCCTTGCCGCCGATGAAGGGTTGCTGCTCGCGTAAATCAGCCGGGCAGGTCCAGTCGAACGTGAGATTGGTAAAGGGTGTTTGAGTGCCCCAGCGCGAGGGCACGTTCAGGTTATAAATGAACTCCTGAAAACACTGGCGAATTTCGGGATAGGTCAGTCCTTCCTTGCGAACGAACGGAGCCAGATAGGTATCCACAGAACTGAATGCCTGTGCCCCGGCCCATTCATTTTGCAATGTGCCCAGGAAATTGACCATCTGACCGAGCGCCGTGCGTAAATGTTTTGCCGGACCGGCTTCGACTTTGTTGGAAATACCGTTAAACCCCTCCCAGAGCAACTGTCGCAAGGACCAGCCCGCGCAGTAACCAGCCAGCATATCCAGATCGTGTATGTGGAAATCTCCTTCGCGATGAGCCTTCTCTATTTCCCCGCCATAAACGTGATGCAGCCAATAATTTGCCGTCACTTTGCCTGACACGTTTAGAATCATTCCGCCTAGCGAATAACCTTGATTGGCGTTGGCGTTTACACGCCAGTCTGCCTCGCTCAAGTATTCGTCAATGGACGAAACAGTTGGTACGAGCGGTTCGCCCACGTCGCGCATCAGCCTCAACCTGCGGCGTTCTTCGCGGTAAAGAATATAGCGCTTGGCCACACCGTGATAGCCCGCTTCCATCAGATGTTGTTCCACCAAATCCTGAATGGATTCGATTTCCAATATTTCACCTTTAACTGCCCGGGATAGAATAATCTGCACGACCGCATTTGTGATACGAGCGACGCTGGCTTGTGTTTCGATGGGTAATGCGTCGTATTGTACCAATCCAGCGTCGGCCTTGAAGGCGGCTGCGATGGCCAGTGCGATGCGTGTCTGGTCGAAGGCGACGACACGGCCATCACGTTTGCGAACGGAGAAAGTTTGACCTTGGAATGTATGGAGTTGCGCCAGTTGAATCTGGCTGGCATTTTTTTTATGCAGCATATTGAGTGATTTCGTTTTGCGGCGGGCCGGGCCGCGTTTTTTTCGGAGGGAAATCACTCGCGATGCAGACGGAGTATGGAGGCACAAAAAAACCCGCAGCCACTCGCGAGGGAGTGAAGTCGGGCATAAATATACAAGCTCGTCTTTTCCCCCATCCGGTTTTTGGCGAAACCGTTGCCTGCATCACAAAACGCAGGACTTGATGAGTGCAAACAAGCAGGTCTTCTGACTTCGAGGTCATCCTACTCTGCCAGCCTTACCAACATTTCAGTCAGTGGCTTTTTGGCATTTCGTCGTTCGTTACAGCGGCGCTACCGTGCGGGATTCACACCCGCTTCCCTATTCTCCCCAGCCGTGGCATGGGGCACTCGTTCACATTTTGATACATTATGTATCGTGCTCAATGAGCGATTTGAATTCTAAGCGTTCTTGATTCCTGCTGTCAAATGATAAAAAACTATCTGCTTTGCAGATGCAGATGGAAAAGACTTGCGCAGAAGATACCGTCTTGAGGAAGCCCCGCGGAAAAGGGGATTTGTGCAAAAAAAACGGTTAAGAATTATCTTTTTACCGACAGGGGAAAAATTTGCTCATGGAGTTCGCTTTGGGCTTTCCTTTTGGGGACGGGAATTGTAAAATCCGGTCGTGTGAAGGTGGAGCTAGAGAATGCAGTCGGCCGGGTGTTCCATGCAACCTCCGTATCAGAGGGGATGGGCATGGCGCGCTGCGTTGTTTTGTATGGAGAGCGTCCCGCCATTGCCGAGCGTAAGATTTTGCCTGAGGAGATTGAAGGCGAGGTGGAGCGCTTCAGCAAGGCATTGATCCAGACTTCAGAGCAGCTTCAGAAAGTCGCCGAACGGGTAAAGGAGGTTTTGGGAGGCGATAGCGCCAGCATTTTTGAGAGCCATCAGCTCGTGATGGAGGACCAGATGTTCCTGGACGAGGTCATCCGAATGATCCGAGACGAATGCATGCCTGCGGACCTGGCGGCTCAGAGGGTTTCCCTCAAATATGTCCACTTTTTCGAGAACGTCCCCGACGAATATTTTCGTCAGCGCGTGGCTGATATCAGGGATGTCACGACCCGGCTGGTCGATAACCTCACCGGCTGGAGCCAGCATGACGGGTATACCCAGCTGACTGAGCCCTCTATCCTGGTTTCCTCGGACCTGACCCCGAGCCAGACGGTCCAGATTAACCGCCAGATGATTGCCGGCATTGTGACCGAGCAGGGCGGAATTACCTCTCACGTCGGGATCCTGGCACGCTCCCTGAAAATCCCCGCGGTAGCCGGAATGCATCGGGCCACCGAGATATTCAAAACCGGCCAGCAGCTTCTCGTGGACGGGTATCGGGGAATCGTCATCCTTTCGCCGACCGAGGAGGAAATCCGCTCCTACGATGTGCAGGTGGAGCAGGAGCGCGAACTGGCTCATTCTCTGGAGGAAGACGCGGCCAAACCGGTGGCGACTCTGGATGGACGCAATATCACTTTGGCGGCGAACCTGGGTCAGCCGGCCGAGGCCGCACATGCCGTGGAAGCCGGAGCCAACGGTGTCGGCCTGTTACGAACCGAATTTCTCTTTTTCAATCGCAATACTCTCCCCAATGAGGATGAACAGTACGAAGATTATCTGAAGGTCGCCACCTCTATGGGCGAACGCCCGGTGGTAATCCGTACTCTGGACCTGGGTGCCGACAAGAAGACGTCGATCCTGGAGTTTCCGTTCGAGGAGAATCCTTTCCTGGGTTATCGGGCTATCCGCTTTTGCCTGCAGAACAGTGCCGTTTTCAAGACACAGCTGCGCGCATTGCTCAGGGCCTCGGCGGTCGCCGGTAATATCAAAATCATGTACCCGATGATTTCCGGCGTGGAGGAGTATGATGCGGCTCAGAAGGTTCTCCATGAATGTATGGAGGAGCTCGACCGGGAGGGAAAGGCCTACAATCCGCACTTAGAGGTGGGTGTCATGATCGAGATTCCCTCAGCGGTGATTTGTGCCGGGGAATTAGCCCGCAAGGCCTCTTTCTTCAGCATCGGGACCAATGACCTCATTCAGTACACGATGGCTGTAGACCGGATGAACCCGAACGTCAACTATCTCTACAAGCCGACGCATCCGGCGATTATCCGCCTCATTTCCAGTACGGTGCAGGGTGCGCGCCACGGCAATGGACACGGGGGAATCCCTGTATGTATTTGCGGAGAAATGGCCGGGGATGCCGAGTTGACACCGCTCCTCATTGGGTTGGGAATTGATGAACTGAGTATCTCGGTGCCGAATATGATGAAAGTGCGTCGTGTGATTCAGCGCGTATATTTTAACGATTGCCACAAGTTGGCCTGTCAGGCATTGCAAATGGGTGACCCGGCCCAGATCATGAAGCTTTCTTCTGATTTTGTCCGTGAGGTCGCCCCAGAACTGTTTGTAGAACGTTAGTCAAACTTATGAAAATTATTTTGTTGGCTGCGGGGTATGCCACCCGCCTGTATCCGCTGACATTGAATTGTCCCAAGCCGCTTCTGCCTATCGCCGGGCGGCCCATGCTGGATTACATATTGGACGCTGTTGCGCCCATTGAGGGGATTGACGAGGTTATCGTGGTGACCAATAGCAAGTTCTACTCCCAATTCAAGGAGTGGGCCGATGCGAGCCCGCACCGGTTTGGAGGTAACCCGATAGCCGTGCTCGACGACCGGACGTCCAATGACGCCAATAAGAGAGGTGCCGTTGGGGATATCCATTACGTCTTGGCACAGAAGAGGATTCAAGATGATATCGTGGTTCTGGCCGGGGATAACCTCTTTGAGAAGGGTTTGAAGAATTTTGGAGAATATTGTCGGGGCTTGAAGAGTCCCGTCCTGGGCATCTATGACGTGGGCAACCTGGAGCTGGTGAAGAAATACAGCAGCGTCGGGGTTGACTCCGAAGGCAAAGTCGTTTCTTTCCAGGAAAAGCCGGTTCGTCCCATCTCGACCTGGAGCGGGATTGCGCTCTATTACTACCCCAAGGGAATGATTCACCTGATCGACCGCTATATTGGCGAGGGTAACAACACGGATCAGCCGGGCAACCTGATGAGCTGGATTTACCCTCAGATTCCGGTCTATACCTGGAAAGTGGAAGGTTTGTGGTATGATATCGGTTCCAAAGAGGCGTTAGAAGAGGCCAATCAGGTTTTTACCAAACTCAAGGAAGGGGGCTCCCTCTAAGATGGGTTCTATCTCAGACCTGACCCGGCCCAAGGCTTTCATCACGGGAATTACCGGGCAGGATGGTTCATACATGGCGGAGCTCCTCCTAGCCAAAGGCTATGAGGTGCATGGAACGGTGCGCCGAAGCAGCCTCAGCAACCGGGGGCGCATCGCCCATTTGTGCGACCGTCAGGATTGTTTCGAGAAGACTTTTTTCCTGCATCATGCCGACTTGGAGGATGTGACCACTCTGAGGCGGCTGCTCTTCAAGATCGAGCCTCAGGAGATTTATCACTTTGCGGGCCAGACACATGTCGGCCTGAGCTTTGAAATTCCCGAATCGACCTGCGAAGTAGTGGCGATGGGGACTCTGCGGCTTCTGGAGATTCTGCGCGATATGCCTCAGAAGCCGAAGTTTTTCAACCCGGCATCCAGCGAAGTCTTCGGGCAGCCCGCGGCCAGTCCGCAGGATGAGAACACCCCCTTTCTGCCGGTCAATCCTTACGGGATAGCCAAGTCTTTCTCGGCCCACATGGTCCGCTTCTACCGCAATGCGTTCAATCTCTTTGCTTCCAATGCGATTGTCTACAATCATGAATCGCCCCGGCGGGGTGAGCATTTCGTTTCGCTCAAGATTTGCCGGACCGTGGCGGAGATCAAGATGGGGCTTCAGACGCATCTCTCCCTGGGGAACCTGGATTCACAGCGCGATTGGGGCGATGCCCGCGATTACGTGCGTGCTTTCTGGCTCATCATGCAGCAGGATAAGCCCGATGATTACGTGATCGCGACCGGCAAGCTCCATTCCGTAAAGGATATGGTGAAAGAGGCCTTTGGCGTGGTCGGGCTCGATTGGGAGAAATACGTCCGCCAGGATCCTCGTTTCTTCCGGCCCGTAGAGCCTTATTCTCTGGTGGGCAATCCTGCCAAAGCGAAGGAGAAGCTCGGCTGGGAGCCGCAGATTTCCTTCTCGGCCATGATCGGCGATATGGTCACTCATGAGCTGAAACGGCTGGAGAAAACGGCAGGCAAATGACGAACAGGGCCAAAGGGGTAGACATCACCAATATCAGTAAAATGCAATCAGGGAAGGGATTTGTCATCTTCCGGGGAGGTGAATTCTCCGGCAGAGGCGCTTGGTAAGTCATGTCAGGAATGTTGAAATCCTCGGGCGCTATGGGTGCGGCAACGATGACGAGCCGCATTCTGGGAATGGTCCGGGAGATGGTTTATGCCTCTTTCATGGGGGATTCGGCCGTGGCCAGCGCCTTCAAAGTCGCCTTTCAGATACCCAATCTTTTCCGGCGCCTCCTGGGCGAGGGGGCTCTGACGGCCGCCTTTATCCCGATTTTCAAAACTCAGGAGGCTCAGGCAGGGGAGGCCGCGGCGTGGAATTGCGCCAATGCGGTTCTGAGCGGGCTCCTGGTTGCGGCCGGTGCCATCGTGGCGGTGGTCCTTCTGGGCTTGAGCCTAACGCTTCAATTTATCGAGATGGGGCCCGATACCTGGCTCATGCTGAGCTTACTGCGGATCATGTTCCCCTATATGCTCCTGGTCTGCGTGGCGGCGGTTCTGATCGGGATGGCCAATTCCAGAGGCTATTTCTTTATTCCGGCCATGAGCGCGACGATGCTCAACGTGGTGGCGATCGCCAGCGTACTGGTGGCGGCTCCCATGATGGGGGAGACTCTGAGCGAGCAGATTTATGCGCTGGCCTATGCGATATTGGTAGCCGGTGTGGCCCAGAGCAGCTTCGTGGCTCCGCTCCTGCATCGTCAGGGCTTCCGGTTCCGCTGGGTTAAGCCCTGGGGCAACCCGATCGTGAAAGAGGTGGTCCGCAAAATGATCCCCGGGACTCTGGGCGTGGCTGCTTTCCAGATTAACGTGCTCCTGATCAGCTGTTTTTCCTTCTTTGTGGCCGATTATATCGTGGCATCTTTTGACTACGCCGTGCGGCTGATGGAGCTGCCTCAGGGGGTGTTCGGCATCTCGCTGGCGACCTGGATGCTGCCTGCTTTATCCGGGATGGCCGGGCGCAAGCAATATGATGAATTTCGCTCGACTCTGACGGAAGGGCTGGGGTATCTGGCTTTCGTCAACGCGCTGGCGGCAGTGCTTCTGGTGGTTCTGGCCGAGCCGATCGTGCGCCTGCTCTTTGAACGGGGTGCCTTCGGAGCCGTAGCGACACACCGCTCAGCCCTGGCGCTGATGTGCCTGGCACCGGGATTGGTCTTTTTCAGCAGCGTCAATATTCTGGCCCGCGCCTTTTTCGCCTTGGGGGATACGAAGACTCCGGCCAAAATCAGCATCCTCTGCCTGGGGGTGAACCTGATCCTCTCTCTGATTCTGGTGTTCCGCTTCAAACAGGCGGGGCTGGGTGTGGCCAATTCCCTGACCTCGTTCCTCAATATGGTGCTTCTGTCGATGGCGCTCAGGCGTAAGCTCTCCAAACTCACCTACACTCCGCTGCTCAAAATGGGGGCCAAATTGTTCCTGTTGGCTGCCATAGCCGGCGTGGCTGCCTGGGCCGGTCTGGGTGTCTGGAGGAATTATGTCGGCAATGCGAACCTCTTCGCGAAAATCGGCGAGGTCTTCGCGCCTGCCTTACTGGCCGGCATCTGCTACCTCCTGGGAGCCTATGCCCTCCGGCTGCCGCAAGTCATGAAATTCCTGGAGAGCGTCCGCGCCCGCCTGAACCGCTAGCTTCAAACTTCTGACCTCTTCCGTGTAAAGGAAGCGATCAAATCTACGGCATGTATCGACGGAATTTGATTGAGTCGTCATGCAAAAAAACAGTTGACATTTCTCCAATACCGGTAGAGGGTTTAGGTAGATTGCTATGTTCGAGACAATAATAAAAATTTTATTTAAGTCCATAATAGAATACAAAAAACCGGAGAGTAGGTCATTTGCTGAAATTTATGCATCGTATCTTGAAGAAAACGGCGAATCGCCTGCCGAAACCTCTGCTCTGCCGCCTGTTCATGAGCCGGCTATGGTTATACTTCCTGAAGACCACCCTTTTTGTCCGTCCGTGTTAGAAAGGCGTGCACTATGCCCTGGAAGCTATTGGATGGAAATGGATTTACCTGACGTACGAACTGAGGCAGGCATGTATGGACTGCACTACCACGGGCTCATTGCAACAGCTATAAAAAACTCAATCTCTGAGTCAACATCCCATCTGAGCTGGCAGGATGAAAGATTAGTTAAAAAGTGTTGTAAATTCTATCGCAAGGTGGTGGGACCTGATGAACAGTGGGTTGAGGTGGAACGAAGAGTTCGCTTTATGGAAGGAGAAGAAGAGCTCTATAATGGAACAACGGATATTATCGCCTGCAGACAAGATGGCTCCATAGTAGTAATAGACTGGAAAACCGGAATATATGAGTTAGACTCAGTTCAAGACAATCTGCAAATGAAGGCCTACGTATTGGCCATCATGCAAGAGTTTTCCGTGAAGAGTGTGTCCGTTTATATTTACTATCCAAATTTGAACAAAAGATCGCAATTCACATTTAACAACGAGAGTGAGCTCGAAACGGAAATCAGAGGGATTATTACATCTTCGAAATCAGAGGGCTCTCAACTAACCCCCGGAGGGAATCAGTGTTTTTTTTGCCGGGCAAAAGCATATAACAAGTGTCCCGAATATGTGGGTTATTAAAACAAGAATTTGCAATCGTTCTCTGTGCCGTCGAATTTTTATGCTGAAAGCTATCAAATAATTCGAGAACGAGAAAATATCAGTAAACGAGAGACAGAGGAATACAAACAAATGGTTGTAAAAGTAAAAGGCAGAATCCCTGATCTGTGGGGCCTTTATGTAATAGGCATATCAATACCAATTTTGATTATTATCGCGATAATTAAAGCTATACTTGAATAGAAACAGTAGCAACAACGGACTGATGTCTCCTGATATTTTCTTACTGCCTTAAAAAAATCGCAGCGAAAATGGAATGAGGGAGTGTTGGTGAAATTAAGTGGACAGGAGCAAAAAAAAAGAGTAGACTAAAACGGTGGGTATTATGAGGATTACATCAAAAAAAACAGGGTTTTCAGGAACCAAAGTTTTTCTAAGGAAAGGGATAACGATGGATTCTAGTAATGTTTACTTTGGACGAGAATCCAATCTTGGCAAAAATGGTGTCTATGTTTTGCCGATCAAGAGGATTATTGAAGCCGGCAACAAAGTCTTTGCAGAGCGTAATAAAAAGAACAACGTCCAATAGTTGACGTCATATAATGCCAGATTCAAAATCAAATGGGATATATCGTCGTTTAGTTGATTCTGATAGCGATATGGTCGGGCATGTTTCGTTTTCTATTTATAAAAGAGATGAGATACTTTTTATAGAGAAATATAAAAAAAGCAATGGCAAGCCTCCTGATGATAAAGCTTGGCGGATATTTCATTCTACGTTTTCAGACAAAAAAATAAAAAAAGAAGCAAAAGAGATGCTTACACGTTTTATAGCTGAAGCGATGGATGATAAGGCTATCCAGAGAATGGATGACGCTAAAGTGGAGATATTAAGAAAAAACTGTGATAATATAAAGAGTGCTGTTCAAGAAGCAATCCCGTCAGGTAAGAAAGCATTTTGGTTTGGCGTAGCTGAATCTATGTTAGCGACAGTCCTTCTGTCTATTATAATCATTGCTCTTTATATGATGCTAATAAAGCTTGGTTTTCCTATTACACTTCCAAAATAATAACACCAAGACCGAGTATAAAGGACGCTTTCTTAATCCACTCCAATCTCTTTAAAGCCGGGTTCATCTCGCGTGTTTTCGATTTCAACTAGCGTCTATATAGACATCTGGATCAGCTAAAGACAAGTCCTTAAAGAATACATCGTTCAGGTGTGTAAATCATAGTTTTGACCAGTGTGAGCGAGTATTGTGTCAAAGTATTTCCGACACTTGTTCATCACTGCGGCTAAACGAATAATCTCTGATCTTGTGCCTACAATGATTAAAAGCTTTAGCTTTCCATTATCTTCCCACTGAATTTCTTCCATAATAATCTTAATAAACCATAAAAGATTATTTACGATTTTTATTTGGTTCTCTTTTTTATTATGCGTTATGTCCTTGTGGAGGTTACTGATCTGAAAGTGTGAAACCTGAGCCATACGCATTCAGATCCAGTGACTTTTATTCAACATAAATTCATTAGCCATTACAAATCTAAATCCTCCTGTGCCCTTTTTTGCAAAAGTTATCGAATTAGAGTGAAGAGCTATTTAATGCTCAGATTTCTGTTTTATAGACAAGTACAAGCCAGTATTTTTGAATACTCAGAGATCGGAGCTCCAAAAATCAAATTATTTGCTTCATCGCCCCCAAGCACCATCGAAACAATAGCCCCTTCATGATCCACAATCGGGGCACCACTTGCTCCACGATAATAGTCGTGCCCTTTGTGTTTTTCGATCAGTTTAAAAAAATATATGCCTTGTTCGTCTTTTCCAACATAAGTCATGTCTGTTTCATAACTAGGATATCTTTTAAGGGTAGCATCACATGTAAACATTTCTGCACGATTCCATGCTGCATAGGAATAGGGTTCATTATTTAAGATAGGGTCTTTATCTAATGGGCCTTGATAGTACTTTTGTTCCCATTCATCTTTTTTACTAATTCCTTGTAAAATCAGTTCTTTACACTTTTTTTGATATTCTTGTTCAATACGTGAAAACTTGCACCAAGCGAAATCAACATCAGTAGCTTCTTCTGCACTTTTACCAATTTTACCAATCTTCATGAGTTGAAATGGCCCAACAGGAATTTGAACCACATGACGTTCTTTTTCGTTAATTAACGGAGACTCCCAATACCAGGTTGTGTTTTTCTCTGCAACGTGTCCCGCTGTCAAAAGATATTTTATCCCATTGTGCAAAACAATAAAACCCGTTGCCCATCCTGCTGGTTCTTCAATCTTATCCATTGATTCAAAACGCACCAAGTTAATGCAAAAAGAAAGTATTTGATTAAGAAATTTCTGTTCCATTTCTATTATAGTTTTTTCATATCTTATTATCTCAAACTTCAATCTCTAGTTGATACTCTAGTTGATACTCTAGTTGATACTCTAGTTGATACTCTAGTTGATACTCTAGTTGATACTCTAGTTGATACTCTAGTTGATACTCTAGTTGATACTCTAGTTGATACTCTAGT
>JALNXY010000018.1 GCA_023230105.1 Verrucomicrobiota bacterium | reverse complement strand
CTCTAGTTGATACTCTAGTTGATACTCTAGTTGATACTCTAGTTGATACTCTAGTTGATACTCTAGTTGATACTCTAGTTGATACTCTAGTTGATACTCTAGTTGATACTCTAGTTGATACTCTAGTTGATACTCTAGTTGATACTCTGAGTACAACCTAAGTCAAGAAAACTAATAAGTCAAGCCTGTGATCTTATCCCGAACCGCATTGCCACAAAAGCCATAGGGATTGAGGCCGCCTTGTTCTTCGATGGGGGTCGCGGGAGAGCCATCTGCCCAGGGAGGGTGAATAGTAGCGGTAGCCGTAGTAGACGAGGTCGGTTTCGTTGTCGGTGTATTTGGTGGAGAACTGGAAGGGGTTGACCTTTGCCATATCTCCCACCGAGCAGAATACTTCCCCAAAGGGCCCGTACTCATATTTGGCCGAGATGATCCCATTTGTGGCATTGACCAGCCCCATCACGTTCCCATTGAGATCATACCTCGGGAAATGGACTCTGCCGCTTCCTGCATTCACCATCAGCAGACCTCCGACTCCCCCGGCTCCCTGCATGCTACCACTGGCATCCAATCCCCACGTATACGCGCGCACCAGAGATTTATTACCATCCGAAGCTGTAGCCTGATCAGTCACCTGATATTTCGGGCGTTTCGAGTTTATATGGGCTTCCACCATTTATACAAATATTCCACCGAGCATTGTGGATGATTTTTGAGGGGATGCAAGCGTTTTAACCGCAGATTACGCAGATGAACGCAGATTTTTTTTAAATGAGAAGTTCAGGTTGTGAAGTACCGCCCTTCAGGCGGAGCACGGGGGGGCGCTTCGATCCGTAGGTACGTCTCCCTGCGGGAGCCGCACCTACGGTTATGCACATTCGCCTCTCCGAGGCGTGTGCCCTCCGGGCACGGAATAAATGGGCACGAAGACAGATGGGCGTGTAGACAGATGGACACGAGGGCAGCCCTAAGTGTAGGCCTTCGTTTGGTGCGGGAAGGTGATGGGCGTGTAGACCGACGGACACGAAGGCAGCCGGGCATGGAGAACCTCTGGGCACGAATCCCGATAGGGAAAAGTTCCAAGCTATGAGATGGGGGATGCTGTGCATACCTCAAGAATGCTGCACCCCGAGAGGGGTGCAGTAGGAAAACGAGTTACACCGGTGAGGACACAAAACGCTTCCGCATACTACAAGAATGCGCTCCTGGTGGATGCGAGGGAAAACGATTTAACCGCAGATGAGGAGTTATTAACCGCAGATGACGCAGATTTGCACAGATTTTTTGAAGGGATAATCGGATGCGCCTCCGGTGGGTGCGTGTCTAAATTATTCTGAAAAGATAACTTGCAAATTCGCTCCACGTTCACTATATATACAGCATATTTCTTATCAAGACGCATCCTGTTCCATCAAAAAACGGAGAAATCGTTATGAAAAAAAATATAAATCTGTACTCCTTGAGCGCTCTCAAATTAGGTCTCATGACCGTCATTGCCTTAGCCTTCCTGCTGGGTGTAAATCAATCGCGAGCTGCCGTGGGCGATATTTTCACCGATTACAACTTCAAATACACCGTTCTGAGCGAAGAGGGAACGGTCGGCACCGTCTCGGTGGCAAAACAATCGACTGCTATCCCCTCCGGAGCGGTAGTGATTCCCGACGCAGTCAACCAAGGCCCGGTGACCTATAGCGTGACCGACATCGGGAATTCCGCGTTCCAAAATTGCAGGAGCCTGACGAGTGCTGTGATGGGCAGTGGTGTCACCAGCATTGGAGGTCTTGCGTTCTACGATTGCAGCGCTCTGACCGACATTATGATTCCCGATAGCGTCACCAGCATCGGAAATCATACGTTCCATAATTGCAGCAGCCTGACGAGTATCACGATTCCCGATAGCGTTACCAGCATCGGATATGGTGCGTTCTACGAATGCACCGGTTTGACCGACATTACGATTCCCGATAGCGTCACCAGCATTGAAACTCGGACGTTCCTCGGTTGCAGGAGCCTGATGAGTGCTGTGATAGGCAGTGGTGTCACCAGCATTGGAGGTTATGCGTTCTACGGTTGCACTGGTCTGACCTACATTACGATTTCCGATAGCGTCACCAGCATCGGAAATCATACGTTTCATAATTGCAGCAGCCTGACCAGTGTGGTGATAGGCAGTGGTGTCACCAGCATTGGAGGTTATGCGTTCTACGGTTGCAGCAGCCTGGTCAGCGTCAATCTTCCCGAGGACGTGAACTACATCGGATATGATGCGTTCAACGGTTGCAACAATCTGGAGTCGGCTTATTTCAAGGGCGATGCTCCGGAACTTGGGGAAGAGGTCTTTGACAGCGACCCTATTCTTTATTATAGCGCGGGAGCCTCCGGCTGGACGACACCTACCTGGAACGGCTACCGCACGGCGACCTGGGTTCCCGAAGAACCGCCGGTTATGAACTTCGAGGTGAAGGAGGGCAAGCTTATCTTGACCTTTAGCGGTGGCAACCTTGAAGCCAGCAGCGACCTCATTCTCTGGAGTCCGGTAGAGGGTGCACTTGGGGGTAAATACGAAGTGGAACTCCCCGCGACAGGCAAATTGTTCTACCGCGTAGCCCGATAGATTTTCACTTAACAGGGATGCGACCCCTCCGGGTGCGTGGGTGCCTGTTGCACAACGTTTACTGCCCGTCGGAGAGAGCGTATCTAAATAATTCTAAAAAAATAACTTGCAAATTCATCCCACGTTCACTATGTTGAGGCTGAATTCATATTTAAGCGCCCCTTATCCAACTCAAATCGGAGTTCATTATGAAAAAGAAAATTGTTCAGCGTTCTCAGAACGCTTTTAAATGGGGTCTTATGACCGCCGTCATTGCCTTGGCATTCCTGCTGAGCGCAAATCAAACAAGAGCTGCCGTGGGCGATATTTTCACCGATGGCAATTTCAAATACACCGTTCTAGTGGAAGATGGATGGTACCGCACCGTCTCGGTGGCTCAGATATCGATGAATGTTCCCTACGGATCCGTAGAGATTCCTTCCGCTGTCCTCCGCGGCACGGATGCCTATATCGTCACCCATATTGAGATGTGGGGTTTTTCCGGTAACAGCATGCTGACCGACATTACGATTCCCGATAGCGTGACCGACATTGGAAGTGAAGCGTTCACCGGTTGCAGCAGCCTCTCCAGTATTGCGATTCCCGATAGCGTCACCAACATCGGAAATGGTGCATTCGATGGATGCGAACAGTTGCCTCCCATCCTATTTAGCACCGGAGGCAAAATACTGGCTCGCTACTCCACCTCAAATACAGCTACGGAATATTCTATTCCGGAATCGGTCACTTATATTGCGGGTGGAGCGTTCTCAGGTTGTGGCAGCCTAACCGACCTCTGGCTTCCCGATGGTTTGACCAGCCTCGGATCTTCTGCGTTCTATGGTTGCACCGGCCTGACCAGCGTCAATATTCCCGATAGCGTGACCGACATTGGAAGTGAAGCGTTCTCAGGTTGCGGCAGCCTAACCGACCTCTGGCTTCCCGATGGTTTGACCAGCCTCGGATCTTCTGCGTTCTATGGTTGCACCGGCCTGACCAGCGTCAGTATTCCCGATAGCGTGACCAACATTGGAAGTGAAGCGTTCTCAGGTTGCAGTGGCCTGAACAACATCTCGATTCCCGATGGAGTGATCCAAATTGGAGCCGGAGCGTTTGAGGGTTGTGTACAGCTGCCTCCCATCCTATTTAGCACCGGAGGCAAGACACTGGCTCGCTACTCCACTTCAAATACAGATAAGGAATTTTTTATTCCGGAATCGGTCACTTATATTGCGGGTGGAGCGTTCTCCGGTTGCGGCAGCCTGACTGACATTTGGCTTCCCGATGGTATCACCGACATCGGATATGGAGCGTTCTATGGTTGCAGCAGCCTCTCCAGCATCACGATTCCCGATAGCGTCACGCAAATAGGAAGTGAAACATTTTACGGTTGCAGCAGCCTGACGGATTTGGTGATTGGCAATGGCGTGACCGGCATTGGCGATTATGCGTTCAGCGGTTGCGGCAATCTGACCGACATCACGATTCCCAATAGCGTGCGCGTCATCGGAAATAGAGCATTCAGCGGTTGCAGCAGCCTGACGGATTTGGAGATCGGCACTGGCGTGATTGGCATCGGTGCTTATGCGTTCTATCGATGCGAGAGTCTGAAGAGCGTAACGATTCCCGAGGGCGTGCTCCTCATCGGAGAACGAGCGTTCTCCGGTTGCAGTGGTCTGACCGACATCGCGATTCCCGATGGAGTGATCCACATTGGAGTTCGAGCGTTCGATGGTTGTGAACAGCTGCCTCCCATCCTGTTGAGCACCGGAGGCGGAATACTGGCTGGCTACTCTACCTCAAATACGGCTGAGGAATATTCTATTCCGGATACGGTCACTTATATTGCGAGTAGCGCGTTCTACGATTGCAGCGCTCTGACCGACATTACGATTCCCGATAGCGTGAACCGCATAGGAAGTGGAGCGTTCAGTTATTGCACCGGCCTGGCGAGCATCCATATTCCTGATGGAGTGACCGACATTAGGGATAATTTGTTCTACGGTTGCACCGGCCTGTCGAGCGTCCACATTCCCGATGGCGTGACTGGCATTGGGGATTATGCGTTCTATCGATGCGAGAGTCTGAAGAGCGTAACGATTCCCGATGGCGTGCTCCTCGTCGGAGAACGAGCGTTCTCCGGTTGCAGTGGTCTGACCGACATTGCGATACCCGATAGCGTTACCCACATTGGAGGATCTGCGTTCTACGGTTGCAGCAGCCTGGCGAGCGTCCATATCCCCGGTGGAGTGACCGATATTTGGGATTTTTCGTTCTTCAGTTGCGACAGCCTGAGCGACATTACGATTTCCGGTAACGTGAGCAGCATCGGGTTTTATGCATTCGGATTTTGCAGCAGCCTGGTCAGCGTCAATCTTCCCGAGGACGTGAACTACATCGGATATGATGCGTTCAACGGTTGCAACAATCTGGAGTCGGTTTATTTCAAGGGCGATGCTCCGAATCTGGAAGGAGAGGCCTTTACCAGCGACCCGATTCTTTATTACATTGAGGGAGCTTCCGGCTGGACAACGCCTACCTGGAATGGGTACCGCACGGCGACGTGGAAACCCTCGGACGGGCCGTTATTGAGCTTTGAGGAGATAGGGGGTACACTCGTCCTGACCTACAGCGGTGGCAGCCTCCAAGCCAGCAGTGACCTTACTCACTGGAACCCGGTAGAGGGTGCCCTTGGGGGTATATACGAAGTGGAACTCCCCGCGACAGGCAAGACGTTCTACCGTGTAGTCCAATAGAGTCTCAATCAACAGGGATGCATTCTCATAGCCCGGGGTCTTTTGACTCCGGGCTACCATCCACGAGAGACCACGCACGACCTTGCAGGGGGTGTATGCAAGGTTTTAAGAAATTACTTGAAAATTCACCCCACTTTCACTATATGTAAAATATGTTTCTTATCCCGACGCTCCTTGGTCCATCTCAAAACAGAAAAAATCTTATGAAAAAGAATTTAGTTCAGCGTTCTCAGAATGCTCTTAAATTAGGTTTTATGACCGTCATTGCCTTAGCTTTCCTGCTGAGTGCAAATCAATCACGAGCTGCCGTGGGCGATACTTTCACCGATGACAACTTTACATACACAGTCCTGACGGAAGAAGGAACGGCCGGCACCGTTTCGGTGGCAAAACAATCGAATACTGTTCCCTCCGGAGCGGTAACGATTCCCGACACTGTCAACCAAGGCTCGGTGACCTATAGCGTGACCGATATCGGGATGTACGCGTTCTACGGATGCAGCAGTCTGACAAGTGTGACGATTCCGGATAGCGTGACCAGCATTGGAGACAGGGCGTTCTGGGAATGCAGCGGCCTGAAAAGTATCACGATTCCCGATAGCGTGACCAGCATTGGAGACAGGGCGTTCTGGGAATGCAGCGGCCTGAAAAGTATCACGATTCCCGATAGCGTGACCAGCATTGGAGACAGGGCGTTTGAGGAGTGTGATCAATTGCCTCCCATCCTTTTTAGCACCGGGAGGAAGATACTGGTTCGTTACTCCGATACTCTTGCAGCTACGGAGTATTCTATTCCGAATACAGTAACCTATATTGCAGGTAGTGCGTTCTACAATTGCGACAGCCTTGTCAGCGTCAACATTCCGGATAGCGTCATCAGACTTGGGGAATATGCGTTCGCGGAATGCAGCAGCCTGACCAGCATCACCATTCCGGATAGCGTCACCCATATCGGGGATTATGTGTTCTATGTCTGCAGCAGCCTGAAGAGTGCTGTGATAGGCGATGGGGTGACCGACATCGGAGATGGCGCGTTCTTTTATTGCAGCAGCCTGACGAGTTTGGTTATGGGCGAAAGTGTGACCCGCATTGGATATAATGCATTCTCCTATTGCAGTGCTCTGACCGATATTACGTTTCCCAATAGCGTGACCGATATCGGGATGTACGCGTTCGCCAGTTGCAGCAGCCTCACCAGTATCACGATTCCCGATAGCGTGACCAGCATCGGAGACGGGGCGTTTATTTATTGTAGCTCTCTGACCAGCGTTTTAATTCCCGATAACGTGACCGACATCGGATATAGAGCGTTTGATGGTTGTGAACAGTTGCCTCTCATTCTTTTTAGCACCGGAAAGAAGATACTGATTCGTTACTCCGATACTCTTGCAGCTACGGAGTATTCTATTCCGGATACGGTCACCTATATTGCGAGCGGCGCATTCCAGTATTGCATCAACCTGACCAGCATCACGACCCCATCTGGCCTGACCAAAATAGGAGATAATGCGTTCTCCAATTGCAGCGGCTTGACCAGCATTACGATTCCCTATGGAGTGAACTCTATTGGCTACAGTGCATTCTCCAATTGCAGAGCTCTGACCGGCGTTACAATTCCCGACAGCGTGACCGAGATTGGTATGTATGCGTTTGCGGGTTGCACCGGCCTGAAGGGTGTTACGATTTCTGCCGGCATAACCAGCCTCGCAGAGAATGTGTTCGCCAGTTGCAGCAGCCTCGAGGGGATTACGATTCCCGATAGTGTCACCAGCATTGGAAGTGGTGTATTCATCGGTTGCAGTAGCCTGGCGAGTATTATGATACCCGATAGTGTGACCGGCCTCGGGGGATATGCATTCTCTGATTGCAGTGCTCTGACCGGCGTTACAATTCCAGACAGCGTGACCGACCTCGGGGAATATGCATTCTCTGATTGCAGTGCTCTGACCGGCGTTACAATTCCAGACAGCGTGACCGACCTCGGGGAATATGCGTTCGTAGGTTGCAGCAAGTTGACAAGTGTGCTGATAGGCAATGGCGTGACCTCTATTGAGGATGGTTTGTTCCAAAATTGCACCAGCCTGACCAGTGTCACCATTCCGGACAGCGTGACCCACATTCGGGATAGGGTGTTCCGTAATTGCAGCAATTTGACGAGTATCACGATTCCCGCTAACGTGATCCACATTGGAGATTATGCGTTCGAAAAATGCACCAACCTGACGAGTATCGTGATTCCCGATGGTGTCTCCAGTATCGAATACGGAGCGTTCGAGGGATGTGAACAGCTGCCTCCCATCCTATTCAGCACCGGAGGCGGAATACTGGCTCGTTATTCCAAAACAAATGTAGCTACGGAGTATTCTATTCCGAATACGGTCACCTATATTGCAAGTGGTGCGTTCCAAAATTGCAGCAATTTGACGAGTATCACGATTCCCAATGGAGTCACCCAAATTGGAAAAAATGCGTTCGAAAAATGCACCAAACTGACGAGCATAACGATTCCCAATAAAGTGACCGCCATCGAGGACTACACGTTCAAAGATTGCGGCAGCATGTCCGGCATCACGATTCCCAGCAGCGTGATCAGGATTGGGGACGGTGCGTTCCAAAATTGCAGTAGTCTCATCATCGTCAAGATTCCCGATGGTGTGACCGCCATCGAGGACTACACGTTCTACAATTGCAGCAGCTTGATCAGCGTCAACATCCCGAGGAGTGTCACCCGTATCTATAGTTATTCGTTCTTCGGTTGCAGCAGTCTTCCCAATATTAATATTCCCAATAGTGTGAGCAACATAGATTACTATGCGTTCGCCGGTTGTAGCAGCTTTACCAGTTTCACGATTCCCAATAGTGTGACCGGCATCGCATATGGTACATTCTCTGATTGCAGCGGCTTGACGAGTATTACGATTCCCAATAGCGTCACCCGAATTGAAGGTAATGTATTTGCCGGCTGCAGCAGCCTCACCAGTATTACGATTCCCGATGGCGTGACCTATCTTGGAGATTCTGCGTTCAGAAATTGCAGCAGCCTGACGAAAGTAGTGATTGGTAATGGGGTTGAGGATATCCCGAGTGGTTTCCAGAGTGACGGAGAATACCATGGATGCTTTAGCGGCTGTACAAATCTGCAGAATGTAGTGATTGGCAACAGCGTGACCCACATAGGAAGCTATGCGTTTGCCGGTTGCAGCAGCCTCACCAGTATCACGATTCCGGCCAGTGTCACCCATATCTCTGACGCTGCTATTTTGGGAACCTCATTGTCTGCATTACGCTTCATGGGTGAACCTCCTCATCTGGAATTAAATCTCGGAACGCCACTACCGGATAATTTAACACTTTACTACATAGAAGGCACTCCCGGCTGGGTACCCCTCTCATGGGGTGGCTTAAGGATGGCTACCTGGCTCCCTGATCCCTGGATTGTGGGGCAGCCGCTTGATCAATCGGTCGCTGCGGGTGCAGAGGTCACCTTCAGAGTTGATGTCAATGCTTCGGATCCTCTCTATCAGTGGGTTAAGGATGGAACGGCCATCGAAGGAGCTAGAGCAGCAAGCTACACCATTCAAGGGGCCAAAGTCAGTGATTCGGGTCGCTACAGTTTGCGAGTCACTACCGAATCGGGCAGCGTGACCAGCCGTGAGGCCATCCTGACGGTGAACATGGGTACCCCTACACTGGTTTGGCAGAACCCCCAACCGATCGTTTATGGCACCGCGCTGAGCGAGACGGAACTGAACGCGACAACGGATATGCCGGGCGCTTTCATGTACCAGCCGTGGATCGGGACCCAACTGCCTGTGGGTACCCACATCCTGGGGGTGACCTTTTTGCCGTTGGACGCGATCAACTATGGCATGGGCTTCTCGACCGCCATTCTCACCGTGGAAAAGGCGACTCCCGAGATTACCTGGCTGACCCCGGCGGCGATCAGTTACGGCACCGCACTGAATGGGAACCAGTTGAATGCGTCTGCGGATGTGGAAGGCGTGGCCGTCTATTCACCGGGACCTGGAACTCTCTTAAAAGTCGGGACGCATACGCTGTCGGTCACGTTTACGCCTGAGGATACCGATAATTACAACGAGGCAAGCGCGCAGGTTGAGTTAGTCGTGAATGAGGAGAGCGAACCGCCGGCACTGAGCTTTGAAGTGAAGGATGGCAAGCTCATCCTGACTTACAGCGGCGGCAACCTCCAAGCCAGCAGCGACCTCATTCTCTGGACCCCGGTAGAGGATGCCCTAGGGGGTAAATACGAAGTGGTTCTTCCCGTGACAGGCAAATTGTTCTACCGCGTAGCCCAATAGATTCTCAATCAAAACCCTACGACCTCAAGAGGGGTGGTGTAAGAAGTACCGCCCTTCAGGCGGAGTATGTGGGGGCACTTCGATCCATAGGTACGTCTCCCTGCGGGAGCCGCACCTACGGTTATGCACATTCGCCTCTCCGAGGCGTGCGCCCTCCGGGCACGAAGACAGATGGGCATGTAGACCGACGGGCACGAAGACAGCCGGGCACGAAGACAGCCGGGCAAGGAGAACCTCTGGGCACGAATCCCGACAGGGAAAAGTCCCGGGTTATGAGATGGGTATGCTCCGCATACCTCGGACTTGCTGCACCCCGACGGGGTGCAGAAGGGAGGTTTACAAGTTTCGCGAGTGTGAGTTGAGTGGAAAGCGTATTGCCTCAAAAATAGAGCGTACCGAAGAGGGAAAGAGGAATTTGGGTCCATTTTTAAGATTTTTACTTGATCAGAAGGGGGATTTTGCATAGGCTGAACTCGAAGTTTCGTTTAGATCTAAACTAACAGCTTAAGATTATGAGTAATAATAATAACAAGATGCCAGACTATCTGGCCAGTGCACAGCCGAATCCCAAATCGGGTCGTGCTGCATGGAGTAAAAACATAGCCCCGGGATATGCGGGCGTCATGTTGTGGTTCACGTTCTGGTTTGGCTTAACCGGTTGTTGTAATGGCGGAGCGGCTGGAGTCTTCGCTCATGGCTATATGATCCCCATTCTGGGTTTGGCCCTGGCATCATTGGTATGCTTTGTCTTCTATTATGCCGTACTCGGTGTTATGGGTATGCGTACCGGATTGCCGCTTTACATCGTAGGTACATCCACCTTTGGAGCCAAGGGTGGATTTTTCTTGCCCGGATTGCTCATGGGTCTTCTGCAATTCGGTTGGTTGGCCGTCAACATTTATTGGTCAAGCAAAGCTGTCATGGCCTTCTTTGGTGCTGATGCTTCACCCGTTCTCGAAAAAGGTGTGATGATTGGATGGGGTGTCGTGGCTGCATTGCTGGGCCTGGGCGGTATCAATAAAGTGGGCAAAGTGGTAGGCAAATTCCATTGGATTCCCATTATCTCCCTGATCATTCTGGCGGGTGTTTCTCTGCCGTATGTTAAAGACTTTGATCCCAAGGCGATGATTGCTCTTCATCAGAGCTTGAATCCGTCGATCGGACCTGCTGTGGCAGCCAGTGCGATTATTTTCGGGATCATGACCTATGTGATCGGTTTCTTCGCCACGGCCGGTGCCGCGGGTGTCGATTTCGGTACGGCAGCTCGTGATAAACGCGATGTCTTCATGGGAGGTATCGTAGGTATCTTTGCATCCATGGTGTTTGCCGGTGGTCTGGCCTCGCTTGTCGTCGCCGGAGCTTATGGCAACCCTGCCGTTGTAGAAAAACTTAAAGAACTTGCTACTACGGATGCCAATACTCTGGGTGAATTGTGCAATATGTCTTTTGCGCTAATCAAGATCCTCCTGGGCACGACCTTTGGTAAATGGGTCTGCTTGCTTCTGGCTATTGCGGCGTTCCCCTCTGCCTGCTTCAGCTCACTCATTGCTGCCAACAGCATCAAGACGACTCTGCCCAAGGTGCCTCCGTTCATCTCGGTGGGTATCGGTGCGGCAATCGCCATTTTACTGGCTCTCTTCGGCGTTGCGAAAGACCTGGGTAGTGTATTCGGCGTGATCGGCGCCTCCTTTGGTCCTGTGTGCGGAGCCATGGCAGTGGATTATCTCATGGCCGGCAAACGTTGGGCGGGTCCCCGCGTCGGTTTCAATCCTCCGGGCTGGATGGCTTGGGGCTTAGGCTTCATCGTCGGTATTCTCCCGAACTTCGGTTGCGCGATTCCGGCAGCTCCCTTCTGGGCGATGATCGTCGGCGGCGTGGTTTATTACCTCGGTTCCAAGTTCGGCTTGGAGAGCAAGGTGCTCCCCTATGCTGCGGCTGATAATCAGGCCAAGGACGAATAGTCTCCGGCAGAAATTGATTTGAATTGAATCAAAACAAGGGGCAGATGCTTGAAACTTCTGCCCCGTTTTTATAGACACGGTGAGTCAGCCCTATAAAATCGCGACCTTGCTCTATTGCTTTGACGAGTCGGACCGGGTGCTCCTCCTGCGCCGCAACTTCGAGCCCAATCTGGGGCTCTGGAGTCCCTGCGGGGGCAAGCTCAAAACCGATACGGGCGAGAGTCCCTACGACTGCGCGGTGCGGGAGCTCAAAGAAGAGACCGGCATGGAAGCCGATACGGAGGATCTGCACCTGACCGGGGTGATTAGCGAGCAGGGCCTGGAGGGCCAACCGCATTGGCTGATGTTTTTATTCGAGGTGAAGAAGCGCTTCCGTGAGGCGCCGCCGGTTCACCCGGAAGGCGAGTTCGCTTTTTTCACCCGTGCACAGATGGAGGAGCTCCTCATGCCGCAGACCGATTGGGATTACATCTGGCCGCTTTTCTGGAAGTATCGCTCGGGCTTTTTTTCGGCCAGGTGCCGGATGCTTCAGGGCGGTAAATTCGAGTGGAAAGTAGAGGAGGATTGGCTTCCGGCGCCGGAGTAAGCGGCGAATTTCCAAACCGGAAAAACTTTGTGCATAACGATTTGGCAAAACGCACGTTATCATGTATCTTTCTATGGCGTTTTTGCGGAGGTAAAACGCGTTCCAATTAATGATATCCAAGCAATTATTAAAGAAATTAGGTTCTCTGAAGCTGGCGGTAGTGCTGATATCCGTCATCTCCTGCGTATTGATCGCGGCAACTCTGGTCGAAGCTAAGTACTCGACCGAGATGGCCGTGAATCTCATTTACGGCTCCTGGTGGTTCAGCTCGCTGCTTTTTCTCCTGAGCTTGAACGTGATCTCTTCGGCTCTGGTGCGTTATCCCTGGCGCCGCAGCCAGTATGGATTTCTCATGACGCACTCGGGGATCGTCATTATCCTCGTCGGCGCCATTGTGGGGCTCCTGGGCGGCCGCGAGGGCTATATCACCTTGAGTGAGAATGGCGCCGCAGTCGACAGCCTCACGACCGGCCGGGAGGTTTTGCAGATCGGCCGCTCGGGCGAAAAGAGTTACCTCCGAGTCCCTTTGAACCTGGACCGTATCAAGAAGAGTACCGCGCCGATTCGTATTTCCTCGGAGAGCATTCTCCCGCCGGAGACCTTGCAGGCTTCCATCGTCAGCCGCTATGCGCATACGGAAGATCGGACGGTGGTGAGCCAGGGTGAAACGGGCTTTAATCCGGCTCTGGAAATCAGCATCCGGCCGCCGACCGCCGACGAGGTCGACGACATCCGCGAATGGATGGTCAGCAACGACCCCGAGCGGCAGATTCTCCAGATGGGCCCGCTCTTTATCCGCCTGATGAAGGCCGAGACCGAAGAAAGGCTCCAGACGCTGCTCAATCCGCCTCCGGTGAGCGAGACCGGAGGACTCGGCAAACTGAATTTCAAGGTGGAGGGAGTTCCTTTCGAGCTCAATGTCCATCAGTGGCTGGGCAAGGAAATGAAGAGCGAGGATGGAAAAATCACGATTGCGCTCAAGGAGTATTTTGCTGATTTCAGAATGGCTGAAGAGGAGGGTAAACCGGTTTCGGCTTCTGACCAGCCCAATAACCCCGCTATCCGTTATGAAGTGAGCTGGGGCGGAGAGGCCGAGCCCAAAACGGCGGTCGGTTTCGCTTTTGCGGATTACCCGGATTTAGCCATGATGCACGTGGAAGGGGCCGGAGAAAAGGCGGTGGAGGTCCTCTATGATTTTGACCGCTCGATGATGGATGTCGGGATTTTCGCCGAGAACAGCGTCGTCTTCCTGATCGCCGGTCCGGGAGAAAAACTTCACTATGTGGCGCGCAGACCCGGTGAAGAGCGGCATAGCGGCCCGGTGGAGCTCGGGAAGATTTTGCCTCTGGAAGGCTGGAAGATGAATCCGGGCCTGAGCGTGGTTCAGTACCTGCAGAATGCGGAGGTGCGGCAGGTGGTGACACCAGTCCCGCTGGAAGAAGGTTCCGGTTTTTCGCGGCCGGCTCTGGAATTGCAGCTTACCGGCGGCGGACACTCGACCAACGTCGTTATCCAATGGAACCGGCCCTTTGAAGTCATGGCCGGCGCAGTCCCGGAGAACCGTGTGCCGGTGACCCTTCTCTATACTGACGAGAGAATCCCGCTTGGTTTCAAGGTTCAGCTTTTGAAGTTCAATATGCCCACCTTTGAAGGAACGCAGATGCCCGCCTCCTACGAGAGCCTCATCCGCGTGACCGATCAGGAAACGGGCGATGCTTTGGAAAGAAAAGTCTGGATGAATCATCCGATGAGTTACGGCGGGTATCGAATCTCGCAATCGGGTTATTCGCAGGGAATGGGGGCCGCCCGCTCGACCTTACAGCTCCTGGCGGACCCGGGTTCATGGTTGAAGTGGCTCGGTTCCATCCTCTTAATGCTCGGCATCACGGTCATGTATTTCTGGGAGCCGGATAAGAAGAAGAAATCCTCCGAGGGTAACTCGAATAAAGAAACAGACCAAACAACTGCCTAAAATATGAAAAATAGAACGTTTATGGGACTGAAAACCTGGGCGCTCATCGTCTGGGTGTTTCTGGCGGCAATCCAGCAGGGCTCGGGCGCCGTCAGACCGGAGATCCCGGTCGATGTGATGGGGCGTCTCATCTTGCAGGATGGCGGACGCAAAAAACCTTTTGATACCTATTCGCGGGAGAATCTGGTCAAGCTGACCGGCCGGGCCAAATGGATTTCCCCCGAAGGCAAGCGCTGGAGCGCCATCGAAGTGATGACCGATCTGGCTCTGGGAACCAATAACTGGTTGGGAGAAAAGATAATCCGGGTCGGATACATTCCTCTCAAGGAGCAACTGGGGCTGGAGAGGACTGAGAAATTCTTCAGCTATAGCGATATTCGCTCCCGGGCGGAGGTTTCGAGCAAACTGATGGGGATTTTGAATCCGCGCGACGGCTCGACCCCAAGCTCGCGACTGGCCACGGAGGCCCGGAAACTGGTGGGGCAACTCAACCAGCTCGAAAAACTGACTGGTGCGGAGGCTTTTGCCTGGATACCGGTGAGCGGAGGCGGCCGCTGGCTTTATGTGGAAGATGCTCCTCAGACCTATGGTACGCGCGGGCCTGATATCCTGCTCGCCTATAGAGCAATGCAGCAGGCTTATCGTCTGGGTGACGTTCCCGAATTTCAGAAGCAGACCCGTGCCTTCCGTTCCCATCTGGAATCCTTGGGCGGACCGGAGCTCTATCCCAGCAAGCGGATGAAAATGGAGCTCATTTATAACTACGTTCACCCCTTCCGCTGGGCCTGGATCGTTTTCCTTGTCAGCTTTGCTCTGCTTCTCTTTCCGGGCACCAGTTGCCCGCAGGGCCGGAAGCCCGGGCCTTACTGCATAGCTATGTCGCTTTTCGGAACCGCTATCTTGTTGCAGCTTTTCGGGTTTGCCTTGAGGACCCTGATTTCGGGCCGTGCACCGGTGACCAACATGTATGAAGTGCTCATCTTTATGGCGTTGGGCGCGAGCGTGATCGCCTATATTTACGAGATGAAGTATCGGCAGAAGGTGTTAGTGCAGGCCGCCTCGGTGGTGGCTGCTCTGACGCTGATTCTGGCTGATAATCTGCCGGCGGTTTTCGACCCCAGCATCCAGCCTCTGGTACCGGTTTTGCAATCCAATTGGTGGCTGACCGTGCATGTGATCACGATTACGATCGGTTACGGAGCCTTCCTCCTGGCGATGGGAGTCGGCCATATTGCGATGGTACGCTATCTTTTTTATACGACAGACAGGAAAACAATTGATAATCTCACCCGTTTCAATTATCGTACTATGCAGATAGGGGTACTCTTCCTGGCGGCCGGGACACTCCTCGGAGGACTCTGGGCGGAAAAAGCCTGGGGCCGGTTCTGGGGCTGGGATCCTAAGGAGACCTGGGCGCTCATTGCGCTTCTGCTTTACTTGGCGGTATTGCATGCGCGTTATGTACGCTGGATTGGCGGCTTTGGGTTGAATGCGGCCAGTGTTTTGGCGTTCCAGGGAATTGTGATGGCCGGCTACGGTGTGAATTATCTGTTGGGAACCGGTAAGCACAGTTACGGCTTTGGAGTGGGTGGCGAGCTCATCGTCGGGATATTCGTCCTGCTTGAGCTGGTACTCGTTCTCTTGGCGGTGATGCGTCACAGGCAGTGTATAAAACATAGTAAACGAACGCAGACATAGTTTTTAAGTAAGGACTCGTGAAAAAGGAGGAAGTGAGTTAGTTGTGAGTGTTTCAATGAAACGCTTGATGGAGGAATCTGCGGTTAAATTCGGCACCAGCGGCGCACGCGGCCTGGTCTCGGATATGACCGACCGGGTCTGTTATCTTTATACGGTGGGTTTTATCCAGTATCTGGAGAGCCTCGGGCAAATTCGCCCCGGGATGAATACCGGAATCGCCGTTGCCGGAGATTTGCGGCCAAGCTCGCCGCGGATTATGAACGCAGTGATGCGTGCCATCCGGGACCGTGCTTATCGGCCGGTCAATTGCGGCTTTATTCCCTCCCCGGCCGTGGCGCTCTATGGAATCGCCCGTGCGATCCCCTCTATCATGGTCACCGGCAGCCATATACCCGACGATCGCAACGGAATTAAATTCAACCAATGCAACGGGGAGATATTGAAGGACGATGAAGAGGAGATTCTCAGCCAGAAGCTCGAAGTCGATGAATCGCTCTTTGACGAAGATGGCAGCTTCTGCCGGCCTGCCCAGTCCGAGCCTGCGGATGATACGGCTTCGCGCGAATATCAGGAGCGTTTCCTGAATTTCTTCGAACCCAATGCGCTTTCCGGGCTCAAAATCGGCGTTTACCAGCATTCGGCCGTCGGTAGAGATATTCTGGCCGTGGTAGCTCGCCGTCTGAAGGCCGAAGTCGTTCTCCTGTGCCGCTCCGAAAAATTTATTCCGGTCGATACCGAGGCCATCCGCTCCGAAGATGTGGAATTGGCCCGCAAATGGACTGCTGAGCATCGGCTGGATGCGATCTTCTCCACCGATGGCGACAGCGACCGTCCGCTCCTGGCCGATGAAAAAGGGGAGTGGTTCCGCGGCGATGTCGGCGGAATTTTCTGTGCCCGCTTCCTGGGAGCTCAAAGGGTAAGCACGCCCGTCAGCAGCAATACGGCTCTGGAGCGCTGCGGTTGGTTCAAAGAAGTGACCCGCACCCGGATCGGCTCGCCCTACGTGATTGACGAGATGATCCACGGGACCCACACCAGCCCGGGCTCCGTCATTGTCGGTTATGAAGCCAACGGAGGGTTCCTTCAGCAGACTTCTCTGGAGATGAATGGCCGCAAACTCTCTCCCTTGCCGACTCGGGACGCCTTGATTTTCCTCCTGGGAATTACGGTTCTGGCGCGGCGCTCGGGCAAAACTCTCTCCGAACTTCGTCAGGAGCTCCCGCATCGCTATACCTACAGCGACCGGCTGCAGAGCTTCCCCATGCGAATCAGCCAGGCAATTCTGGAGCATTTTTCCTGCAACCTGCCGATTATGGATGTGGCCCGGAGAACCTCAGAAGCCTTTGGAAAGATTGCCGGTAAACCCCTCAAGCTTGATTACAAGGACGGCGTGAGAATCTCGTTCGATTCAGAAGAGATTATCCATTTGCGGCCCTCGGGCAATGCGCCCGAATTCCGCTGCTATACCGAAGCAGCCACCCCCGAAAGGGCCCGCAAGGTCAATGAAGAGGTGATGGCCTGGCTCAAAACCTGGCTCAATAAGGAACCTGCATAAATCGGCGCGTTTTAACCGCAGATTACGCAGATTTCCGCAGAAGAGGAAGATGTGCCTGCAAAGGCCCCGTGCCGGAGGTCTCCATACCCATCCCATTGCCCGGGGGAAAAGACCCCGGGTAGGACATCAGCCCCACACCTCTCACGACCCCACAGGGGTCGCATCCGCCTATTTCCGCAGAAAAACAGGGTGCGTCTGCAAAGGATTTACGTTCGGTGATCTCCATGTTCATCTTTCGCTGTGCCCTTCTATTTCCATGCCCATCTGTTTTCGTGACCAATCTATCCTATCTCCGTGCCCGGAGGGCACACGCCTCGGAGAGGCGAATCTGCATAACCGTAGGTGCCTCTCCCGTAGGGTGAGGTACCTACGGACAGAAGCCACCCCCACATACCCCCGCCCGAAGGGCGGTACTTCTTACACCCCCCATCGGGGTTGCATCCGGTTATCCCTTCAAAAAAAATCTGCGTTCATCTGCGTAATCTGCGGTTAAAAAATCCTCATCTGCGGATAAAACGCTTGCATAACCTCAAAAATCATCCACAATCACGGATGTAATTATTGTGTAAATGTTGGAGACCCCTTATAAACTTGAGAATGCCCGAAATATAAACGAATTCTAATGTGTGTGTGATCTGCCGACAACGACGGATGCGACAGGACCCGGGTGTGCATAGAAGTTGATCAAGACGAATGGATGTATTACGTGAAAAAGAAACTGATAATAATTGGAGTATCCTTCTTAGTCGTAGTGTTGGCAATTCTCTTGTTCACTGCTCCATTTTTTTGGGGGACATGCAAAGTATACTTTGATCTAAACAACGGTTTGTTAAAGAAACAGTGGGATAGTTTTGGCCTTATTTATTGGGAGTCGATAGAAGAAACTGATTATTCTAAGTTGCTAAAAAAGTTTGGATTAGAAGAGGAAAGTTCGAATTGGAAGTTAGCGGATAGTGAAGAATTGGGTGTGCGACGTTCATTCTTCCCGCAAAATGTGAGTTATTCTTATGGTAAAATAGCCGCCAAGGCTAGAGAGTTTTCGGTATGGATCGATTTCTGTATCGAGTACGAAGAACTCCCCATCCAGGACGCACGAGAAAAGACCCAGGTTTTTTATGAATTGGTTAAAAAAAGCGATAGCCCCGAAGAGCGAGATAATATTATCCACCACTTTGACGATTTTAAAAATCGATCGTCCTAAAATTCCTTGGGATGGAGATTGGGAAAATGGAATCTTTGGATGGAAGAAAAAGGGATAGAGAAATTAGTAATATTAAAATAATATGTTTAAAAATAAAAAATTAATTATAAATTTAGTTTATTATATTAATATTATAATGTTTCTCGTATATTTACTTTTTCCGATATTTTTCCCAACAGACATGAATGGTCAAATATTGAATTGGGATCTTGGAGTATCAAGGATGTTTACATATTGGAGCCTGGTTTTAGGGGTAACTCTCAGTATAATATGTATTCGTTATAATCCTAAAGAATGGGTTGTTCCTGTGCTTATTCTCTCTGTTTATCTTTTAAATTATGTTTCTTGGATTATATAGAAACTATATTCATATTATTGAAAGTTAAAGTGAACTTCAAAATATCACGCAGGAAAGGATGTCGGTATGGATGCGACCCCTACAGGGTCGGGGGGCGTGTGGTGGATGGTACCCAGGGTCTGCGCCCCCGAGCTATGGGATGGCATCCCTCCGGGATGCTCAAATAGCTGGTTCATTTAGTGGGACTTGCGATCGATTTCAATATGACAAGTGCAATAAGAAAGAATAAAACACCGAATAGTACGGATGACTATATTCGCGAAATTCAAAAAAATTTATAAACGACCACGAAACTGGTTTTTTACCCTTTTGGCTTTACCGGTAGCGTGCATCGCTTATTTTTTTGCAATGATAGGGTTTGCAATTGCTTTATGGATATCCGCACCAGTTCTGGATCATTTTTTCCCCAGTAAGGATATTGCCCGTTACTTGGCCGAACAAGAATATGAATTGTTAGAATTTAAGGTAAGTCGTTATTTCTCAAGTGGTACATATTATTTTCATCTAAAATTTCCAGAGAATGTTAACCCAATCCCTCTAAATGCCGTTTCTTACGATTACGCTCTGGTTTCGGACGATTATTCTCCTGATGAGAAGGCTGAAGTAGAATGGATTAGCTTTCCGAGCGATAAGTTCCCTGATTCTTCCGGCGTACCGAAACAAGGCAAAGGATTCAAGTACAGAAGAGATGTTGGCAGTTTTTTTTATATTCACAACTATGTTCCCGGGAAAGAACCTGGAGAATTTTATATTAAAATGGAATTCCCATAACATGATTCAATACAGCGAACAAGCAACATATTAACAGCCTATGAAGATGATGCGTTTATTTAAGATAGCCCTAATGTCCGGTATGACGGCAATGGTGTGGGGATTGACTTTCACACTCATCAGCCTGTATTTCAATCAATGGGGGTATTATCTTGTTGTTCTCCCAAGTGCTCTTATCGCTAAGGCATTGGGCTTCTTATATCTGGACTATGATTTTATAGTACACTTCATGGTCATTTATCCTTATGTCCCCGTTTTTATTTTAGGAGGGGGCATTGGGGCAATCTTTTCCGTCGTTTGGAACAATATTCCGGAGCATAAAAGAAAAGAAAAATTGGAAAACAAATTGATTTCCTCACTGAGATACCGGGTGCGCTCCTTCAGATTCTATTGTATCTTCCTGGGCGAAAGCTTATTTTGTATAGTGGGCCTGGGCAGTTTGTGCCTTTCCGCAGTGAACTTCATTTTTCCAAGCCAAAGCTGGGATATGGGAATGACGTTTTCAAATCCTTTTATCAAGTTGGGGGTGGCTGTTTTTGCGGCATTATTTTCAGCTCTGATTGTTTGGATGAATGAAGTTTATCTTTCGCAAAAAAAACGGGTATATATGTTTTCAGCCGGGTTCACACATATAGTAGGAGTAATTTTAATTGTGGAAGCGGCCGTTTATTTACTCATAGGGATTTATCAAGGAATCTGGCTGTGTGTATGATCTATTGAAAGCGAGATGAATCAATGAAATTTTTCAAAAAACTGATAATCATTTATCGATATCCAGGCAACTGGGGATATACTTTTTTGTTTTTTCCTCTGGCCTATGTTTTTGCCATTCTTCTCCTGATAGGGAACTCTGCTCTCTCTCGGTTCAGCCCGCACATTTTTGATTATTTCTGTCCGAGCCAGGCTATTGATGATCATTTGACCGAACGGAATTATAAGCTGCTGGGATTTAAGTCAGTCCATTTCTCTTCGGGTGGTGTCTATTATTGGCATCTGCAATTTTCTGAGAATGTCGCCCCGATCCCTGCCGATACGGTCACCTACGATTACTCTCCCGCTTCAAAGACAACAGTGTTGGAAGAGCGGAACGCTTTTAACTCTGTTTGGTATTTAAGAAGTGTATTTGCCGATTCTTGCGGCATACCGGAACAAGGCAAGGTGTATTATGCAGGTGAAAATAAAAAATATCATTTCATCAGCTATGTACCAAGTGAGAGACCTGGAGAGCTTTACATCAGGATGAAATTCAAATAATTTTCTCTGGAAATCAGAGAAAATGAAGTCACTGAAGAAATGATCGCAACAATATCACACGGAGAAGGATGTAAGTGGGAGTATGTCAGGTGGTAGTGATTGATAGAATTCGAATGAAAAGGACTATAATTAACATAAACCTCAATTGGTTTATTCTCCCGCTTGCCTTGGTTTTCTCCATGACATCAGTTGAGATCGTGACATTTGCGTTTTGTGTGTTAGGCACTGTGTATTCAGCTATAAAAGGTGGCAAGACTCGATGGATGATTGTGTTATACTGTGGGCTTGGAGCGTTGTTATTTTTTATGAGATGATAGGTTTAGTCGAAAATGTTTGGAGTGTATTGTTATAAAAAGTATACTTTCTCAATATAAAATAAATAATACTTAATGAATACAAAATCTATTTTAAAAATAGCTACTATAAGTGGTATCTCAGTGGCTATATGGAGCGGAGTATTTGCTCTAATCAGTTCGTATTTCAATATACTGTTTGGATGGTACCTTGTTATTTATCCTCTACTGGTGTATGGCCTCTCTTTGGAGTCTTATACGGGGATATTTTTTATACTATTATACCCATATGTTCCGGGCCTTCTTGTGGGGCTAATTGGGGGAATTATCGCTTGGGGGCTTTTCTCCGAGAATAGACGAGAAGAAAACAAATTGATTTCCTCCCTGAAATACAGAACTCGTTCTATCTATTCCTTTTCCCTTTTTTTGGGTGAGAGCACGCTATGTATAGTGGCTCTGGGGAGCCTGTTTCTTTCCACGATGGGCGTTTTTTTTTCTCCAGAAAAAAGCGCTGATATCTTATATGCAATAGGCTATCCGGAAATCTTTTCAGAAACTTATTTAAAAAGTTTATCTTCAGGTGATTCAACTAGTTTAATAAAACTGATAGTTGCCATCTTCGTGACGTTTTTTTCAGTTCTGCTCATTTGGCGTATTGAGGTTTATATCTCCAAAGAAAAACGATCTGCTGCACCCCCTTTACCGGCTGCACAACAGCAATATCCATTGAGCGTGCAGTTTGTAATGTTCTTGGGTGTAATATTACTGTCAGTATTGGGAATCTATATGGTCGTTGGTATTATTCCTGGGCTTGTTATGTTATGTTTTATTCTCCCTTGGATACCACTACGTAGAAGGAATCATTCGACGGAGTGAGATTGAATCAGCCGGTTGAAAAGACCACAGATAACAATAATTCAGTGTGTGAAGGTAAAAAATGAGCGCCAAAATATCACACGGAGAAGGGTGCAGGCGTGGATGCGACCCCTACGGGGTCGGGTATGGTCGTGTGGTGGAGGTACCCCGGGGTCTACGACCCCGGGCTATGGGCTGGGTATGCTCCGCATACCTCAATAATGCGCATCCTTCGGATGCGGGAGGATACGATTTTCACCGGTGGAAATACAAACGAATCCGCAGATATCGGGTTTGCTGCACCCCGGAAGGGGTGCAGAGGAAAATTGAGGCGTGTGAGGATGGGCATGAAACTTTTGTGGACTCATCTTCTTTCTGGTTTAGGTTTGTGAAGTACCGCCCTTCAGGCGGGGGCACGGGTGGGTGGTATTCTCCGTAGGTACGTTTCCCTACGGGAACCGCACCTACGGTTATGCACATTCGCCTCTCCGAGGCGTGCGCCCTCCGGGCACAAAGACAGGTGGGCGTGGAGACATCTGGACACGGAGACAGCTGGGCGTGGAGACAGATGAGCATGGAACCATTCCACACTAATATCCTTTCCACACTCATCCTATTTTTCTGCGCAATCTGCGGTTAATACTTCCTCATCTTCAGTTAAAAAACCTGCGGATTGTTTTCTTTTGGGAGCACCTGTTTTTAGGCAAAACCGTTTCTGCATACCCGATGTATGCTGCGTCTGAAGGGGAGGATTTTGAGAAATGTCCTGGGTTTAATCCATCTATATATCCTGATACGTTGATTTTAGTATTGCATTCGGGGCCGGATTGTGCTTTAGTTATCCGGCTGTATGAGTGAATTTTCCTCGCTTCAAACGATTCTGAAAGAGCGCGTCCTGATTCTGGATGGCGCCATGGGTACCATGCTCCAGCGGCGTTCCTTACGTGAGGAGGATTTCCGCGGTGAGCGATTCTCTGAGCATCCCTATTCGCTGGCGGGCAATAACGATCTTCTTTCGCTGACCCGGCCCGACGTCATCGCCGATATCCACCGCCAATATCTGGAGGCCGGTGCCGATATTATCGAGACGAATACTTTTAACGCCAACCGGATATCTCAGGGAGATTACCATCTGGCTGACCTGGCCAAAGAGCTGAACCGGGCCGGAGCCCAAATCGCCCGGCAGACGGCCGATCAATTTATGAAAGAGCACCCCGGGCGGCATGCCTTCGTGGCCGGCTCGGTGGGGCCGACCAATCAGACGGCATCCCTGTCGCCGGATGCGTTGCGGCCGGGCTACCGCGCGGTTGATTTTGACCGGCTGGTGGAGGTTTATCAGGAGCAGTTCGAGGGTCTCATGGAGGGCGGCGTCGATTTTTTCCTCATTGAAACCGTGTTCGATACGCTCAATGCCAAGGCGGCCCTGTTTGCGGCCGAAGAGGTATTTTCCCGCACCGGCAAGCGCCTGCCTCTCATGATCTCGGTTACCGTGGCAGATGCCAGCGGGCGTACCCTTTCAGGCCAGACGTTGGAAGCCTTCTGGAACTCGGTTTCTCATGCAGATATTTTCTCCATTGGGATCAATTGTGCCCTGGGAGCCAAGGAGATACGCCCCTATGTGGAGGAGCTTTCGCGCCTGGCGCCGCATATCTATATTTCCTGCCATCCCAATGCGGGTCTGCCCAATGCCTTTGGCGAATATGACCAGACTCCGGAGGCGATGGCCTGTATTGTGGAGGAGTTTGTCCGCAAAGGCTGGGTGAATATCGTGGGCGGCTGCTGCGGCACGCATCCGGGTTTCATTTCCGCCATTGCCGGGGCAGTGAAGGGGATTGCACCCCGGCAGCTCCGGGAGCATAGCCACCGAACCCGCCTGAGCGGGCTGGAGCCCCTCAATTTCTTGTCCGGGATGAACCTGATCAATATCGGTGAACGGACCAATGTGGCCGGTTCGGCGAAATTCCTCAGGCTGATCCAGAATGAAGAATACGAAGAGGCTTTGGCGATTGCACGCCATCAGGTGGAGAACGGCGCCCAGGTGATCGATATCAACATGGACGATGCGCTCCTGGACGGCAAAAAAGCGATGCGCGACTTCCTGAACCTCGTGGCCTCGGAGCCGGAAATCTCCCGGGTGCCGGTAATGATCGACAGCTCTGATTGGGGCGTTCTCGAGGCCGGACTCAAATGCCTGCAGGGCAAGGGAATCGTCAACTCAATCAGCCTGAAAGAGGGGGAAGAGATCTTTCTGGAACATGCGCGCCGGGTTCGCCGTTACGGTGCGGCCGTCGTCGTCATGGCCTTTGATGAAAAGGGTCAGGCCGATACGCTCGAGAGAAAGGTTGAGATCTGCACGCGTGCTTACCCCCTCCTTACCGAGAAAGCCGGGATTCGCCCAGAGGATATTATTTTTGACCCCAACGTGCTGACCATCGGCACCGGAATTGAAGAGCATGACGACTATGCGGTCTGGTTCATCGAAGCGGTGCGGTATATCAAGAAGCACTTGCCCTATGCCCGGACCAGCGGCGGCATCAGCAATCTCTCTTTCGCATTCCGGGGCAACAACCCCTTGCGCGAGGTGATTCATACGGTTTTCCTCTACCACGCCGTGCAGGCGGGTCTGGATATGGCGATCGTGAACTCCGCCCAGCTGGGTGTTTATGAAGAGGTGGAGCCCGAGCTTCGGAATCTGGTCGAGGACCTGGTCCTGAACCGCAAGCCCAATTCGGGTGAGGCGCTTCTGAAATATACGGAAAAACTTCATCAACAGAGCGCTCACAAGGAGAAGGCCGAAGAGAGCTGGCGCGATCAACCCGTTCGGGAGCGTCTGGCTCTTTCTCTGGTCAAAGGCAATGCCGAGTTTATTGAAGGAGATTTGAAGGAGGTGCTGCCGGAGTTTTCCTCAGCCTTGCAGGTGATTGAGGGGCCGCTTATGGAGGGAATGCGCCGTGTGGGCGAGCTCTTCGGTGCGGGCAAAATGTTTCTGCCGCAAGTGGTCAAGAGCGCACGGGTGATGCAGAAAGCGGTCTCTTTCCTGATGCCGTTGATTCTGGCCGCATCCAGCGGACCGGGGGCCCAGAAGAAGAAGAAAATACTCCTGGCGACCGTCAAAGGCGACGTTCACGATATCGGCAAGAACATTGTCGGGATTATTCTGAAGTGCAATCACTACGACGTGGTTGACCTGGGGGTGATGTGCGCCTGCGAAGGGATTCTCAAAGCCGCCCGGGAGCATCAGGTGGACGCTATCGGCCTGAGCGGGTTAATCACCCCGTCTCTGGCGGAGATGGCGCATGTGGCCAGCGAATTGCAGGAGGCCGGCTTCAAGGTGCCGCTCCTCATTGGCGGCGCGACGACCAGCTCAATGCACACGTCCGTCAAGATCGCCCCGCAATATGACCCGCCGGTGGTTCACGTGCTGGATGCCTCACTGGTTTCCAACGTGCTGGAGAATTTATTTAATCCCAAGCTGCGCTACACCTACGTGGAGGAGCTCCGCAAGCGGCAGGAGCGGGAACGGCAGCAGTTCGAAATCCGGGAAGCGTCGCGGAAATTGACCCCGATTGCCGAGGCCCGCGCCAACCGTTTCCGGATTGCCCCCGATTATGTTCCGCCGACGCCTTCACTGCTGGGGACCCGTGTTTTCACTCCCACGGTGGAAGAGCTCAGCCGATGGATTGACTGGACGCCGTTTTTTCACTCCTGGGAGATTCGCGGATCCTATCCCAAAATACTGGAGGAGCCCGGAGCCAACGAGCTTTACCGGGATGCTCAGAGTATTCTGCAAAAAATGAGCGCGGAAGGTTGGGTGAAACCTCGGGGCGTATTAGGATTTTTCCCCGCATTTTCCCGTGGGGATAATATCATTATTTTGGGCAAATACCTCCTGCCGACGCTGCGCCAGCAGATGTTGAAAAAGGCGGATCAGCCCAACCTGGCTCTGGCCGATTACCTGGAGCCTGAAGGCGGCAAACCCGATTTCATCGGAGCGTTGGCGGTTTCCCCGGGCGAGGGCGTTCTGAAACTGGCCGAGTGGTACCGCTCTCAGAATGATGACTATTATGCCATTTTGGCTCAATCGGTGGGCGACCGTCTGGCCGAAGCGTTTGCGGAATATATCCATGCGCAAGCCCGTCAGATCTGGGGCTTCCCGGAAGAGCCTGAGCGCAGTGTGCGTCCGGCTCCGGGGTACCCGGCCTGCCCGGACCATACCCAGAAGAAGCTGCTTTTCCAACTGCTCAACGCGACGGAATTGGCCGGGATGACCTTGACCGAATCGTGCATGATGCGCCCGGCAAGCTCGGTCAGCGCCTGGATTTTCAGCCATCCGCAGTCGACCTATTTCTCGGTGGGGCCGATCGGCAAAGACCAGAATGACCTTCTGGAAAAAGGCTCCTGGGACTGAGTTTTGCCGGCATCAATCATGCCGCCGGGGGCAGAATGACTTGCAGCGCTAAAGAGACTGGATTATGCTGAGGCCCAGCGGCGGTTCCGGAAGGAAGTGGCTGCTTTGGAAGAGCGTAAAATATATGGAAAGCGCCAAGACAGACTATAGGGAAATTTTGAGAAGCTTTGAACCCAAGTCCGGGTTTTTCATCGGGATTGATTCGGATGGATGCGTCTTCGACAGCATGGAGGTAAAGCACAAGGAGTGCTTCTGCCCCATGTATATCAAGGCACTGAGCTTGCAGCCGGTGAGCAAATTCGCCCGTGAAGTATGGGAGTTTGTGAACCTCTACTCTCAATCCCGCGGGAGCAATCGCTTTATCGCCATCACCAAAGCACTGAAGCTTCTTGCCCAGCGGCCGGAGGTCCAACGTCGGGGCTGCAAAATTCCCTCGACTGAGGCGCTCGAAGAATGGATTTCGAGGACTAATCCCTTGACCCCCAAGGCGCTGGAGGCGGAATACCAGAAAACGCATAATCCCGATTTTGAACCCTTTATCGTCTGGTCGGTGGAAGTTAATAAAGCCGTCAAAGAGATTATGAAAGGGGTGCCTCTCTTCCCCTATGTCCGGGAGAGCCTGGATGCCGTTAATGGCCGGGCCGATGTTTTCATCGTCTCGCAGACTCCGACCGAGGCGCTGGAGCGTGAATGGGAGGAAAACCGGATTTATCAATACGTCCGCTATTCGGCGGGCCAGGAAGTCGGTAAGAAGACCGAGCAGATCCGCTGCATTACCGAGGGAAAATATACGCCGGAGCGGATGCTCATGGTGGGCGATTCCCCCGGCGACCTGAAAGCGGTCAAGGCCAATCAGGGGCTCTTTTTCCCGGTCATTCCCGGCCGCGAGGAAGAATCATGGAAAGAGCTGGCGGAAGAGGGATTGAAACGATTTTTTGATGGAACCTACCAGGGCGCCTATGAAGACCAGCTGATACGTCAATTCTCGGATTGTTTGCCCGAGAATCCGCCCTGGAGCTGAAAATTTCAGAGATACACAATATTTAAAAGGGAGATCGTACCCGGATTTAGGCCGTATACTGAGGCTTGAGCGGGTTCCTCTTTTCCCGATTCTCTTTCTTATACATTTTATCGGATGAACACAACGCCCAGACTTTGGACCAAGGATTACATTGTATTCTGCCTCACGTCGCTCCTGATGCTCTTTGCATTTTACTCGCTGGTTTCGACCCTGCCGCTTTACCTGGATGAGTATCTCCATGCGACGAAGGGGCAGATCGGGCTCATCCTCTCTTTCTACGCCGTGGGAGCTCTTCTCCTGCGGCCCTTCTGCGGGTACGCTCTGGATGTCTGGGGCCGTAAAGGCGTGTTCCTATCCGGTTTTTTTATTTTCTGTCTCCTCTTCGGGCTCTATCAGATTCCTTCGATGAAGCTTTTCGCGGGCCTGGCGGTTCTGGGGCTTCCGCTTCCGCTCATCATTGTCTCGGCGGTTCGCTTCCTGCACGGACTCTCCTGGGCGATCGTGAGCAGCGGCAGCCAGACCATCTCGGTCGATCTGGTCCCGGCCAGCCGACGCGGAGAAGGGATTGCTTTCTTCGGGCTTTCGGTTGGCATTTCCCTGGCGATGGGGCCGGTTCTGGGCCTGTGGCTGATTGATTATTTTTCCGCGGCCCATCTCTTTGCCACGACGATGATTCTGAGCCTGCTGAGCTTTTTCGCGATGAGCTTTTTAATGAAGTTCCCGGCGTATCGTCCGCAGCGGGCCAAGATCAATCTGCACATGTTGATCGAGAAGACGAGCCTGCCCATTTCGCTGGTGAACTCGATTTTTTTCTTCGCCAACGGCGCGATCACGACCTTTATCCCGATCTACAGTAAACAGATAGAGGGGGTTAGGCCGGCGAGCTTCTTCTTCGCTTTTGCCCTCAGTATGGCGGTGATCCGGCTAGTTTCCGGGAAGATGTTTGACCGGATCGGCTCCAGGATTCCTTTGGCCCTTGGATTCCCGACGGTGATTATTGGCGCGCTCCTCCTGGCGATTACCCACGGCCCCTGGCTTTATCATATCTCGGCCATTCTGATCGGTATGGGTCAGGGAATGATCTTCCCCTGTTTCGTGGCGAGCATCAATAACATGGTCCGCATCACGCGCCGCGGAGCCGCCAATGCGACCTTTTCCTCCTCCATTGACGTGGGAATCGGGCTGGGGATTATTTTCTTCGGGTACCTCGCCGACCACATGGGCTTCCGGGTGGTCTATGCGATTGTCGCGCTGGTTTATCTCCTGAGCTATCTGGTCTATCTCCTGGGAGCCGAGAAGCATTACTTGAGAAATAGGTTGAAAGTGGAAGACAACTTGGGCGACGGGGAGCATAAACCTCATCATGTACCGGTTCCGGAGCCTCCTCCGCCTTTGACCACGGTCGAGCTTGGAAAACAGGGCGGCGGCACGCCGGCCGCGGTCGGGATTAAGAACGCCCCTTAAGTTTACGCATGAGCTCGGTGGGTTTTATGATTCCCAGGGGAGTGATAAAGCCGGTGATGAGCTCTGCGGGAGTAACGTCAAAACCGGGGTTGAGCGCATGGCTGCTCGGATTGGCGACCCGGACCTGAATCGATTTTTCACTGCTGCCTGTCCCTTTTTTCCCCTTAACCTGCGGGCGGCCCCAGGCGCAAAGCACCTCTTCTTCGCTCCGTTCTTCAATGGGAATATCCATCCCGTCTGCCGTCTCCCAGTCGATTGTGGAAAGCGGAATGGCGATATAGAAGGGGATGCCGTGATATTTAGCCAGGACGGCTTTGGTAAAGGTTCCGATTTTATTGGCCGCGGCACCTGTCCGGGCCAGTACGCGGTCTGCGCCCGTGATGACCATCTGGATTTTGCCCCGCTGCATGTAGTGTCCGGCGGCATTATCCGGGATAATATGGTGGGGGATTCCCTGTTGCGCCAGTTCCCAGGCCGTCAGGATCGCTCCCTGAGAACGGGGACGGGTTTCATCGCAAAGGACGTGAAATTGTTTGCCTTGAGATTGCGCTTCATAGATGGGCGCGGTGGCGCTGCCGATATCGACAAAGGCCAGCCAGCCGGCATTGCAATGGGTGAGAATCGTCATCCCGTCCCGGATGAGCTCCGCTCCCCATTGACCGATGGCGCGGCAGTGCTCCACATCTTCATCGGCGAAAACTTCAGCGGCCCGGAGCGCGAGTTCCTGTTTTTCGGCTACCGTGGTGCCGGGTGCCATCGCTGCCAGAACCTGGCGCATGGCATTGACCGGGTCCACGGCCGTCGGGCGTGCATCGGCAAGAACCTGGAAGACTTTTTGAACGTGCAACTCGAAGCACTCAAGAGATTTACCCCGGAAAGCCCGGCTTCCCTGCGCCAGACCATAGGCGGCAGTCGCCCCGATGGCTCCGGCTCCCCGGGTGGTCATATTCCGGATGGCGAGAGCGGTTTGGCGGAAGTTCTCCGTCTCCAGTAGTGAAAAGGTGTGCGGCAGAAGCCGTTGATCAATCAGCGCGACCCGGTTTGAATCGGGCCGGAAGGAGACCGTACGAAAGTGTTTCTTTTTCCCGCCCAGGGTGACGTTCATGGGGAACCTATTCCTTCTTGTGTTTCTTGGCTTTCAGGGAGCGCTGTTTCAGAAAGAGGATTTTCTGATACGCCGGGTGAGAGCGAAGATTGGAGAGGTCAGGATCCTTATCCAGGTAATCAAACTCTTTATAGCCCAGGAGAATAGCGATTTCGAGAGAATCGGCGGCTTTCTCCTCCTGTCCGGTCAGCGAGTAGCTGCAGCCCAGGTTGTAATGCGCCAGAGGGTCCTGGGGCTTGAGGGATGTGAGGCGAATATCCACCTGGAGACCTTTTTCATAAAGGCCTCTCTCTGTATAAGCTTGAGCAATCAACTCCAAGGCATCGAGATAATTGGGATCCATCTCCAAAATGCCTTCGAAAAACCCGATTTCAATATCCAGGTCCCTGAATCTTCTTGCTTGTTGTTTGGTTTTGCCTCCTGCAGCCATACCCGTGGGGACTCTACCTTACCGTCCCCGTAAAGTCAAATTCTCTTTATCCGCCGCCCGACTCTGATTCCTGAGGAATGAGCACCCCGGAGAGTGCATCAAAAAAGCGGGGTATTTCTACTCCGCCCTTTCGATCTCAAGAGGGCTTTACTCTACTCTCGATTGTCTCTTGTCTTTGCGCCGGTATGTGCCGGCGTATGGCCTTATTTCAATCTCATTATTCGCCAGAAACTGGTTTGGGAGGATTGAGCTTCTTCTTTGGAAATGATCACTTTTTCCTGAACCGGTTTGGCTCCGGAGATGGGAACAGGCACTATTTCTTCACCCACCTTTTCAAAAGGTCCCTCGGGATGGAAGCTTCTCTCGGCCTGATAAGTCGCTCCCGGGGTAGCGAGCCAGGAGAGCTCCAAGCCTCCATCTTCGAGCTTCTGAATCGAAAACTGAATCTTCATTATTGGAGGGATAGCCAGTGGTTTAGCTACGATGGGTTGATTCCATTCACTTTCAAAAGAATATCCCAAAAAACAGATTGCTCCTTCATTGGGACACCAAAAATGAATGTATCCGTAATACGTGTAATACTCCGGCAGGGGTATTGCGTAGTAACTGGCCGGAATCTTTGTGGCAAATTTTATTCCAATTACTCCTTCTTTTCCCAAAACGTTTCCTTTTACAAAAGGACTATACGCAGCTTCCACCTCCGAATTCTCTTCACCTGATATATTTTCGGAACCGGGTATTGCCGAGCTGGAAGGCAGAACTCCATCCGCGGTAAGTACAGTACTCCTGTTGAAAGAGATATAGTCATACGGGAATGAACCCGTATACTCATCCCCCTCGCTCCATGAATAGGCACTCATATCAACTTCCGGGTATGAAAGTTCTTCCCCAATCGTTGACCCGAGGGGCAGGGCGGCTACCCAGGCATAATCATCCTCCAGATAAGGAGGAAGAGTATAGGGCTTCTGAACTACTATAGAGCTGGGAGAATTAAAATAACAGTATGTTGGGGTTCCTCGACGAAAAAATAAATAATCACCCAAACCATCGTGATTAAAATCAGGAGAAAAACAGAAAGAGAGTGTGGGGCCTATGGATTCACCCAGTGCGAATATTATCGGCGAATCAAACCTGGTAGTCCGTACTTCGGCCTGACTGTTCCAAGTCAGGCTCGTGGCGATCGCAATGGCAAAGAATGCCATCCGTCTAATCTTTTTCGTGTACAACATATTTTTATAAAGGGTTTATTATTTCAATCTCACTATTCGCCAGAAACTGGTTTGGGAGGATTGAGCTTCTTCCATGGAAATGATCACCTTTTCCTGAACCGGTTTGGCTCCGGAGACGGGAACAGGCACTATTTCTTCACCCACCTTTTCAAAAGGTCCCTCGGAATGAAAGCTTCTCTCGGCCTGATAAGTCGCTCCCGGGGTAGCGAGCCAGGAGAGCTCCAGGCCTCCATCTTCCCGCTTCTGAATTGAAAACTGAATCTTCTTTGGAGGGATAGCCAGAGGTTCAGCTACAATGGGCTTATCTGCTTCGGTCTCATAAGCCCAACCCAGGAGATACCCTTTTTCCCCCATAAATTCCTGTGAGTCTGATAAGTCGAAATGAATGTAACCATAGTGCATGGTATAGCCTCCATAGGGATCTTCATGCTGAAACTTGAATCCAATAATCCCTTCTCTTCCACGTATCTCACTTACGTAATCCACGGAAGTTGGTTCTGCACCCAGGGACAGAGGTACGACAGATTGTATTAAGGTAGCAGGGAAAGAAATATCGTGGCCGGTTCGAACTACCGAAGACCATACATGCCCTCTATTCGTGGATTCGACAATGTTCTCTCCCACAATGCTGCCAAAAGCCAATCCTCCAATCAGTCGGGTGTCCCATAGTTCTTCTTTCCCAACGATGATCTCTGCTGGACTATTGAAACTGATTTTTGAGAAAGAATATGGAATCACAAAATCTGCCGTTCCTGTAGAGTCAATTAGGATGTGGAGGGATGAATACACAGAATTCTCTCCCGCAAAAACAGAGTCACCCGTTTGAAATGGGGGATCAAACTTTTTAATGATCACTTCAGCCTGGCTGTTCCAGGTCAGGCTTGTAGCAACCGCAATGGCAGTTACGATGAGGGTAAGGTAACTCGTTATTTTATTGGCAGTTGTGCAGTTGTGCAGTTGTGCAGTTGTGCAGAGATATTATATTTTTCATATTTCACAGTTCCCTTTTGCGGGAAGGGATTTCCTCGAAAAAACGAACGCTAGGGGCACCTTACTTCTCCTCAAATAAAAATCAAGCATTTTTTGAAAATTTCTCAATTTATTTTGAGAGCTCGTTGCCTCAAAAAGAACGCACCCAAAAAAATGTAACTCGCAGAAGTGAAACAGGGTAGATCAGAATAATGAATGGACACAAATAACCACGAATCAGGCAGGGCAGGAAATCAATCGTGTCTCCCGGTGTTCATTTGCGGTTCCGAAATACCCGCCTCCGGCGGCATCGAGCGGTCCCGGTTTCCGTCGTCCGCCCGGGCTGGTTATGAAGTTGGATTTGGGAGGGGGTACGGGCATAATGGGTGCGATGGCTGAGAAGTTGCCCATATATGAGATCGAGAGAGAGCTGGTGGCCGCCGCGGGCCGTGGAAAGCGGCTGGTGATTCAGGCCCCGACCGGTTCGGGCAAATCGACCCAGGTGCCGCAGATGCTCCTGGAGAGCGGGTTGCTGGGGACGGGGGAAGTGGTGATATTGCAGCCGCGTCGTCTGGCAACGAGGATGCTGGCGGCGCGTGTGGCTCAGGAGCGTTCCGCCGCATTGGGGCAGGAGGTCGGCTATCAGATACGCTTCGAGAGCCGTGTCTCGAGCCGGACCCGGATTCGCTACGTAACCGAGGGGGTGCTGCTGCGGCAGATGATACAGAACCCGGAATTGGACGGGGTGAGCGCTCTCATTTTCGACGAATTTCATGAGCGGCATCTCTATGGGGATATCACGCTGGCGCAGGCACTGGAATTGCAGGCACGGAGACGGCCGGATTTAATCCTGATCGTGATGTCGGCCACGCTGGAGCTCTCCGGGCTGAAGGATTACCTGGCTCCGTGCGAGGTTCTCTCTTCGGAGGGACGCGTCTACCCGGTGGAGATCAGCTATCATCCCCAGAAAATCGCACCGGCTCAGCGCGGGGCCTTGCCGGTTTGGGAACATGCGGCCGAGGCATTTACGGAAGCGGTGCGTCAGGGCCATCGGGGCGATGCGCTCATTTTCATGCCCGGGAGCTTCGAGATTCATAAAACGCTCGAGGCGCTGAGGAATACCTCCGAGGCCAAAGGGCATATTCTCCTGCCGCTCCACGGGGAGCTCCCCAGCAATGACCAGGATGCCGCCGTTGCGCAATATGAGGCGCCCAAAATCGTGGTGGCGACCAACGTGGCCGAGACTTCGCTGACGATCTCGGGAGTGCGGCTGGTGATTGATAGCGGCCTGGCGCGGATGCCCCGCTACGATGCGGTCCGGGGAATCAATACGCTTTTTATCGAGAAGGTCGCGCAAGCCTCCACCGATCAGCGCGCGGGTCGGGCCGGGCGTACGGCTCCGGGCTGGTGTGTCCGGCTTTGGTCTGAGCGTGAGCAGTGGGCCAGGGCAGCACAGGAGCTGCCTGAAGTGCGGCGGCTGGACCTCGCGGAGGTGATCCTGACTCTGAAAGCGGCCGGGGTTCAAGACCTGCGGGCTTTCCGCTGGCTCGAGCCGCCCGATGAACTGAGCCTTTCAAGGGCTGAAACGCTCCTGCATGATCTGGGCGCTCTGGATGCACGGGGAGCGATTACCCCGACCGGGCGCAAGATGCTCGCTTTCCCGGTTCATCCGCGTTACTCCCGGATGCTCCTGGCGGCTGAGGAATATGGCTGCGTGAGGCAGGCGGCCCTGATCGCCGCATTGACCCAGGGACGGGATTTGCTCCTGCGCAAAGTGGATCGCGAGGTGGATGAATTCCGGGAAGAGCTTTTCGGCGAAGAGCACGATTCGGATTTCTGGGTTCTGATGCGTGCCTGGAATTACGTCGCCAAAAACCAATTCAATCTGAATGCCTGCCGCAGAGTGGGTGTCCACGGCATTACGGCCCGGCAGGTTCAGCCGCTCCTGGAGATGTTTCTGGATATCGCCCATGACGAGGGGCTGCAGATTGACCACCCGATGCCGGAGGATGAAAAAATTCGCAAGTGCGTGCTGGTCGGTTTCTCGGATCGTCTGGCCAAGCGTCTGGACCAGGGCTCGCTGAGGTGCGTCTTGAGTCACGGCCGCTACGGACTCCTGAGCCGCGAGAGCGTGGTGCAAAATGCGCCGTTCTTTGTGGCCGCGGAGATCAGCGAAATTGAAGGCCGCGATAAGAGCGTGAGCACGTTGCTCTCGTTGGCGACGGCGGTGGAGACCTCCTGGCTCGAAGAGCTCTACCCCGATGAGATCGAGACCGAGACTTTCGTGACCTATGATTCTACGGCGCGCTGTGTCCTGGCGGAGGAGCAGACCCTTTTCCGGGGGATTCCGCTCGCCAAAAAAGCGCTCGCGCATCCGGGCAATGGCGCCGGGGGCAGGAATGCTCCGGGCAAAGAGGCCGGGTTCGCTTCAAAGGCCGCAGAGCTTCTGGCTCAGGAGGTGATGGAAGGCAGATTGACGCTCAAGTATTGGGATCACGCGCTTGATCAATGGATATTGAGGCTCAACTCGCTGGCACGCTGGTGCCCGGATCTGGGACTGGCGCCAATTGAGGAAGAGAATCGCCGGGAGATATTGCAGGAGGTTTGCTACGGCTCCTTTTCTTACAAGGAGATCAAGGAGGCGGACGTCAAGAGCGCCGTCAAATCGTGGCTTTCCCATGAGCAGCAGCGGCTCCTGGAGAAACATGCGCCCGAGCGGCTGGAGCTCTCCAACGGCAAGACCCCCAAGCTGGTTTATACGGCGGATGCCGCGCCCTATATCGCGCTGCGGATTCAGGAGCTTTTTGACGTGAAGGCGCTGCCGAAAATCGCGATGGGCAGAGTGCCCGTGGTCGTCCAGATATTGGCCCCCAATATGCGGCCGGTACAGGTGACGCAGGACCTGGAGAATTTCTGGGTCGAGCACTATCCCAAGATTAAATCCCAGTTACAGCGCAAATACCCCAAGCATCAGTGGCGCTAGGGTGAGGGTGTTGTGGGCTTTGGCGCGGATTCAGCCGATGCGGCGGATTCCGGTTTGGCTTCGGAAGGAGCAGGGGAATCGGAGGCGCTTTTCTCCTGAGCGAGTTTGCGCCTTTCGTTGAGGTTATTGAGGAGCGTTTTCTTGAGCTCCTGATGACGGGCGTAGGTGATTTCTTCGAGTTGTTTTTCCGCTTCGTCGAATTTCTCAGAGAGGATGGCGACCCGCGCATAATGCAGGAGGATGCCCTGGCGCTCGGAGTCGTCGGAGGCCAGCTCGTAGGCTTTCTTCCAATCGGCAAGCGCCTTTTCCGGCTCGAAAGGGGTGAGATAATACCAGGTCTGGGCCAGAGCGGTGCGGGCGATGAAATCATCGGGTTTCAGGAGAAGCGCCTTGCGGTAGAGCGCCTGGGCCAGGAGGAGCGCCTGCTGCGGCTTCAGACGGTAGTAGGCCATCGCTTCCTCGCGGAAAACGTAAACCACCGAGGCGAGATTTTTCACGTAGAGCGCCTCGCGGGGTGCGCTCGCCATGGCCTCTTCATAAAAGGGGAAAGCCTCCGGAGCATCTCCTTTCTGGGCGAAGTAATTGCCCAGATTGTTCAGGAGGACCGGATGGCCGGGATGGGTCTCCTTGAGCCGGAGCCATTCTCTGGCCGCTTCGTTATCCTGGCCCGTATCCATGAGGAAGCTCGCATAAGCCAGCCGCGCTTCCATGCTTTCGGAGTGGCTGAAGAGATAATCCTGATAGGCTTTTTCGACAACATCCAGACGGTCGCGGATGCGCAAGGGCAGCGTATCATCCTGGAACGTTTTTTCCTTATTGAGCTCCTCATTCTCACGGATCCAGATATCGGCCTGCGCCTGCGCCTCGTTATCCATGTCGATAATGCGCTGCAGTTCCGGGTCGAGTTTCAGGGCCGGTGTGGTCGGAGCCTGAGCCGGAGAGGTCACGGGAGGAGTTACCGGGATTTCGGGCGGCTCCTGAGCCGGAAGACCGGAGCCGGTAACAAGAAGTCCCAGAAGGGCGATGGCCCAAAATTGTTTTATCCTCTTCATCGTTTGGGGTCTTCCGGGGAGACATCTTCAAAGGGGATATCTATGACGGGACCGGAGGAGGCGGAAGTTTTGTGATCGTCAAAAACGGGCGGCACTCTCCGGTTCTGCTCAGAATCAGGGTAGGGCTCCGGGCGCATCGGGAAGTTCTCTTTTGAGCCCGGTTTCTTGATGGTTCCGAAGAGGGCAATGCTGCCGACGACCAGGACCCAGAGAGGGAATATCCCGACACCCGGAGTGGCTTCGGCCAGGAGAGCCGGCAGAAGAATCAGCCGCCAGCCCAGAATGACGAAGAGCAGAAACGCCGTGATGAAATCGATAATGAGACTGAACGGTTCAGCGACTTGAAGCGGAAAAAGGAGAGCGTCAGCGCCCGCGGCGACGAAAAAGGCCAACGTCAACTGCAGCCGGGAGACCGGCTTTCCGAAAAAAGGATTTCCGGAGGGTTGGCTGTTGGCCTTATTATCGCCTGAGCTCATCGCGTCTGCCTTTTAGCGGCTTTGGGCGAGCAGTTGCCGCAGGACGAAGGGGAGAATCCCGCCGTGGCGGTAATACTCCACTTCAATGGGGGTATCAATCCGGCAGAGGACCTGGACATCCTGATGCTTGCCATCTTTGCTGCGGACTCTCAGGGTGATTTCCTGCTGAGGCCGGAGCTCTCCGGTGAGGCCCATGATGTCGAAAGTCTCGCTGCCATCCCAGCCCAGGCTCTGCGCGCTCATTCCTTCTTTGAATTGGAGCGGCAGGATGCCCATGCCGACCAGGTTCGAGCGGTGAATTCGCTCAAAGCTGCGTGCCAGTACCGCCTTGACTCCGAGGAGAGCGGTTCCTTTGGCGGCCCAATCGCGGGAGCTGCCTGTGCCGTATTCCAAGCCCGCCAGAACGATCAGGGGCTTGCCCTCTGCGGCATATTTCTGCGCCGCTTCGTAAATGGGCATCGTCTCGCCGGTCGGTTGGTAGCGGGTCACGCCGCCTTCGACGTCGGGCACCATCAGGTTTTTGATGCGGACATTGGCGAAGGTGCCCCGGGTCATTACCCGGTCATTGCCGCGGCGCGAACCGTAGCTGTTGAAATCGGACGGCTGGACGCCGCTCTTGGTCAGGAAGCGTCCTGCAGGCGAATCAGCCGAAAATGAACCGGCCGGGGAGATGTGGTCGGTCGTGACGCTGTCGCCAAAGAGAGCCAGAGCGCTTGCACCGCTGATATCCTGCGGCTTGGCCGGCTCGAGGCTGAAACCTTCAAAGAAAGGCGGGTTCTGGATATAGGTGCTCTTGGCATCCCATTGGAAGACTTTGCCGGTCGGTGCCGATACGGCGTTCCACTCGGCTAGGCGCGTGGCGTAGTCCGCATAGGCCGCGCGGAAGAGCTCGGGCTTGAGCGCAAAGCCGTAAAGTTCGCTGATCTCTTCGGGCGTGGGCCAGATATCTTTCAGATAAACCGGCTTGCCCTCCTTGTTGAAGCCCAGAGGTTCCGTTTCAATATTGATATCGACGTGTCCGGCCAGAGCGAAAGCCACCACTAACGGCGGCGACATGAGGTAATTGGCCTTGATGCTCGGGTGAACGCGTGCTTCAAAATTACGGTTGCCCGACAGGACCGATGCGCAGATATAGTTTTGAGATTTGACGACCGATTCAATGGCGGCGGGCAGGGGACCGGAGTTGCCGATACAGGTCATGCAGCCGTAACCGACCGTGTTGAAGCCCAGTTGATCAAGCGAAGCCTGCAGGCCCGAAGCGCGCAGGTATTCGGTGACGACGCGTGAGCCCGGAGCCAGAGATGTTTTAACGTACGGAGGGACTTTGAGCCCGGCAGCCACCGCTTTTTTGGCCAGAAGCCCGGCAGCCAGCAGGAGGCTAGGGTTGGAAGTATTGGTGCAGCTGGTGATGCTGGCAATGAGGATCAAGCCGTCGTCGATTTCGACCTTCTCGCCGTTTTCCAGGACGACCTCGGTTGGCGGACGCTTGCTTTCCAGAGTGGCATTGAATTTCTCCTTCTGTTCTGAGAGGCGTACCCGGTCCTGCGGACGTTTGGGTCCGGCAATGCAGGGCTCGACCGTGCTGAGGTCCAATTCCACCACCTGTGAGTAATCCACTTCACCTTTGCGGGGGATTCCGAACATGCCCTGAGCCCGGTAATACGCTTCATAGAGGGAGCAGAGTTCTTTGGAGCGGCCGCTCATACGGAGGAATTTTACGCACTCCTCATCCACCGGGAAAAAGCCCATCGTGGCGCCATACTCTGGAGACATGTTGGCGACCACGGCGCGGTCGGGAACTGCCAGAGCCGCGGCGCCTTCCCCGAAATATTCGACAAATTTGCCCACGACCTTCGTCTGCCGGAGGAGATGGGTCAGCGTGAGCGCCAGATCGGTAGCGGTGACGCCCGGCCTCAGAGCACCGGTCAAATGGACACCGACCACATCGGGCGTGAGGAAATAAAGCGGCTGGCCGAGCATTCCCGCTTCGGCTTCGATGCCGCCCACGCCCCAGCCGGCGATGCCCAGACCGTTGATCATCGTGGTATGGGAATCGGTGCCGACCAGACTGTCGGGGTAAGCGATGCCCTCGCGAAGTTGGACTCCGCAAGCCAGATGCTCCAGGTTGACCTGATGAATGATGCCGGTCGCAGGCGGGATGACCCGGAACGTTTCGAAAGCCTGTGTGCCCCACTTGAGGAGCTGATAGCGCTCGGTATTGCGCCGGAATTCCATTTTGAGATTCTTGCTCAGGGCGTCGGCACTCCCCGAGAAATCGGTCTGCACCGAGTGGTCCACGATGAGATCCACCGGCACCAGCGGCTCAATTAAATCGGGGTCCTTGCCCAGAGAGACGACCGCGCTGCGCATGGCGGCCAGGTCTACCAGAAGCGGCACCCCGGTGAAATCCTGAAGAATAATCCGGGCGACGACAAAGGGAATTTCTTCCACGCGCGGTGCATTGGGCTTCCAATTGGCCAGGGCTCTGACGTCGGCCTCGGTAATCCGTTGGCCGTCGCAGTTGCGCAAGACCGATTCCAAAATCATTCGGATCGAAACGGGCAGCCTGTTCACCTGAGAAACACCGGCTTCCTGCAAAGCGGGCAGGGAGTAGTAGGCAACATCCGGGGAGGTGGGGAGCTTTCTTCTGGTATTGAATGGATTGTTCATATTGATTTTCGCGCGTGTTCTAAAAAATGGGCCTCACTTGTCGCCGGTGGAAACAATAAATTCCGCCCGCGGGCCGGCCCTTGATTCCGACAGCAACAGTGTAACACTGAAGCCCTTCTTCCGTCCACCAGATTCCCCGCCACGGCCCCTTTCGGTGCGCACATTTTTGAGGCAATGCGAGGGGGCAAAATAAGATACAAAACAACCCCGCGGTTTGAGGTTTTCAAGCCGCGTGAAACGGTTCAACAGAGAAGAAAAACACCCAGTGGGGTGTTTTCGGTTTAGCCTATTGGCCAGAAGGTGCTATTTATTCTTCAGCTCCTGGACATCCTTGGCCAGAGAGGCGAGCCCTTCACGATTCTTCTGCAGCTCAGCGATAATGGCATCGTTGAGTTTCTGCTGTGATTGCTCGGTAGGCAACTTCGAGACGCTCATGGCAATGCGCAACACGGCAAAAACAACAGCAATGAGCAGAACGATGATGGCAAAAACATAAACGTTCCCGCCGGCACAAAGCTGTGACACTTCCTGCGATACTTCTTCCGTTGTCGCAGCCGCTATCATCATGTTATGAATCATATTCTAACCTTTCTATTTTGAACTACATTTCAAACAATGAGCTTATGACTCTTCGTCCCCTAAAGGCAACCAGGCGATTCACTAAACTCACCATCGGGGAGCATAGTTCTTGTGTACATATAAGTCAATTATTTTTTCTCGATCTTGTTTTTTTCTTCCGTTTTTTCCTTAAAGTTTTCTGCCTTTTCCGGCTTTTTCTGAGGCGGGAACGATTCCGGAGGGGCAAAGCGTTTGATCAAATTGCTCTTTTGTGTGGCATCCATCTTCAGAAATTCTTCATCAGGAATGGATAAGAGGTTTTTAATGTAACTATACTTGTCTGCATCTTCCCGGCATCTTTGCATCGTTTCTTCTATCCGAAGCTTCATTTCTTCTTCTGTAAACGCTACATTCTTATTCGTAAAATAATTAATATCATAAACTCTTTTTTTAAAATCCTCAATTTCTTTTATTGTAGGATTGTTTTCTAAAGCTTCAATATAATCCCTTTCCGTTCGCTCTTTGTCCCGTATGAGCAAAGGCAGACTCTGAAATAAAGAACGATCACCCACATGAAAATAAATTAATCTTTTTGAATATCCATCTATTATCATTTCAGCAGACTGATTGCCATTAGGGTCTTTTCGACTCCAAATAATGTTAAAAACAGGAGATTTTAATTCTTCTAAAGGAGTTAATTTGCCCGGCTCTGGTGGCAGCCTGTAGGAGCGCTGTCTGACAGTATGATGAGACTCGGCCAGCAGTTTCTCCATATTTATCCCCGATTTGGCGAGCCAGTTGGTCGCCAAGGTTAAAGCTTCCTGAGCATCGATTTGTGACTTCAAAAGACACAGTTCCCTTACTCTCTCTTGGAAAACGGGCTTTTCCGAGTTGTAATCGGGCATAAAACCGATGATCCGAAAATCAGCCAAATGGCCTTCGATGAAACCGAATCGATAATGGCTCTCTGGTAAGGTGAAAGCCCCTCCGACGAAACCTCCGGGAAATACAGGGGCAGCCCACTTGATATTCTCACTGGTAATGGGACGCTCCAGCGGTATATCCATTTTTTCACAAAACCAATTGGCATGTGCCAGCATGAGAGTCATTGCAACAAAACGAAACGCCAAACTTACAGTGTACATATCGACCTTTTATCAATTCTTTCCTGTCAATCAATCTTCTGTTTTCAACCCTCTACGGACAATCGCCCGGATTCTATTCATTTTCCGACTTTTTCAGAGGCGGGAACGACACCAGAGGAACAAAACGCTTGATCAAATTGCTCTTTTGTGTGGCGTCCATCTTCAGAAATTCTTCATCGGAAATGGATAAGAGGTTTTTTGTTGTCATATCCGTAATTATACGCATAACATTTTGATTGTATTCCGTTTCAATTAACATTTTAACTATTTCCTCTATTTTCTCTGGGGGAGTTTCCCCTCGTCCGCTTTTGATAAAATGTTCTTTCGCATCCTCTATAATCTCCTCCTTTTGGGCCAAAACCTTTTCATTCTCTTTCTTTGCCTGTTCCAACCTCTTTTCCAATTCTGCTTTGTCTTCCTCGGACAACTGGTTATCCCTTATACGCATAGGGGGACTTCCGAATATACTTCCATCACCAGCGTACAACCGCAGCAATTTCTTCGCGTTGCCATCGATTTTTAGCTCACACTTAAACAAAGAATTAAGAGGCTCTGCTTCTCTTGGATTCCATTCTATGTCAAAGACGGGAAGATGAATCTCTTCAGTGGGACTTAATTGCCCTTTTGCAGATGGACGTTTAATCTTTGACTGCGATATGGTACAGGAACACTCATTCTCCAGAGCAGCGATATCCACCCCAAGCTTTGTAAGCCAATTGGTACTGAGCCGGTATACGTCATTGGTGTTTAGTGCCGAATTCTTCCCGGATAGAGTCTTAACCTGCCCGCGAAGCACCGCAGGATCAGACGCATTCAAATAATTCAGGTCTTCAAAAGTTACCAAATGTCCCTTCTCAAAAATGAAGCGATACCGCTCCGTTTCAAAGTTACCCCTCAAATCAGAGAAAGAAACAATGCTACTCTTTACATTTTCGGTAGTCATCGGCTGGTTAAGAGGAATATCCAACGTCTCACAAAAAAGATTTGCCTGAAGGATCATGAGAGTCGTCATAACAAATTTATACGCTAAATAATATGATGTTAATTGCATATCTTTATTTTTCTTATATTAAGAATTGATTATTTTAGTCAAATTTTCTAAGATTAAAGCACCCGGAAATTCGCCAACTTTCTATTCCTGGAAAACGGTATTTTGTTAAAAGATCATTACACGGACTGAGGCATTGGTTTAACTCTTGTCCACTCATCCACCTACTCCAAATATCAGCCATTAAGTTCTTGTAATGTCCTTGCAGGGTAGCTCCAAACCAAGCATCTTCTTCTGAAGGTACATGTATTTCTTCTCTCCATCCCACATAAGCTTTTGGTGTTCGTTCAAAAAGAATGTAATCTAGCACCGTATCTGTACTTGTTTCTGAATAATATTCAAAGCCGAATGCAGGTTCCATTAGCCTACCTCCTGCAGAGTTGCACGAATTCAAGACAACTAATTTATAAGGTTTTTTATTATTTTTTGGTTTTCCCGCTCTTGAGAGCCAGGCATAATTTTCCAGTAGATCAAGAATTTCAAATCCACCAATTCGAGATTTATCAAAGTTTCCGAAAATCATGGTTTCTAGTCCGTGACCAAACCAGAAGAAATTCGCACCTTGAGTGAGCGCGTTCGTGAGAGTTGTCTTATCTACATCTGTGTCGTACCTGAATGTTACTGCTCCTAGTGGTACATTTCCTCCCTTGGGCAAAAGATCGTACGGGTTAGAGTGGAGGGGGTTACCAAGTAAATCAACAACGGAATGTTGCATAATATCTTCTCGACCTTTTTCTAATTTAGAAGAATAGTCATCCCATCCCCAAGCTACAGTGAATTTATCGGCATTATGTATCCTCCCCTCTTTCACGTATATTTTCTCAAACATATTCGTTATACATTGATCACTACACATCCAAAGTCGAACCATGAACGATGCGGATATATTCCCGTAGGAGATTTGTACTCCGTTGGTATTGCACAAATCCCAGCTCAATTGGAGCTGCCCATTGGTAACTGAGCCTGAAGTCCCCGTTAGGTAATAGCCCTCTTCGTCATAGAATTGAATGACGTAGTCTGCAATTGGTTCAGCCATTGTCGCAGAAATGAAGAGGGTACTTCCAAACTGGTCATTAATTCGTTCAAACCTCATTGGGTTATGTATAGTGACAGTTTTTTGAATTCCATGGGAAGTATAAGAAGTGTTGTCTTGATAATAATCAAAACGAGCCTGGAGAGTATAATTACCATTGGTCAGGTGCATTGTATCCCAATAAAGGTACAAACTTCGATCAAGGTTTTGTGCGATATGTACATCCCCTGATGGAACACCATTTACGAGCAAAGTAATTGGTTGATTTAAAACATGTTCGCGTATTCCAATCAACGGTAACTCCGCATACCCTTCCAAGGTGGTATTGTTGGTTAGTGTAACGAGATCCAACGGGTTATCCGACTTCCTAGGGTTTGTACCCAGTAGAAACTCAGCCAAATTGTTTAAGCCATCTGAATCTGGATCACAAAAGGTATTAGTGTAGGAAGGAGACATTCCGTAATGAAGCAGCCATTGTATGGGGATACCCGGATTATCAGCATGTTCTATCTGTTGAACCAGTATGTCATCCCGTAAAAGGCCACCCTTACCGTCCGTAACAATATAACTGAAGCGATCAGAACCAAAGTAATTTGTGTTCCGGTTGTAGGTTACGTTTCCCTGATCATCGAAGGAAGCTGTCCCATATTTGGGAGTTGTCAATGCAAAGAGGCATACCGTATCGTTGTCGGGGTCGCTTACGTTTGTAAAAACGTTAAAACCGGCGCTGTAGACGTCTGGCTGCATGGTCAGAATAATGTTAGAGAGCGCAATTGGATTCCCATTACCTGTTTGATTGACGAAAACGGTGACTGGTGCGCAATCTTCTCCGCCATAGTAGTTCTCAATACAGTACTCAAAAGGATCTATTCCATAGAAACCACTATCTGGTTGATACAGGAGCCGAAAAGGTTCAAGCAAAGACAAATTCTCTTCTTCGCAGCTGATCATCCCATGATCAGAATAAAATACTGCTCTTACAAAAAAATAATCATCGTCGGGTGTATAATCATTTATCAAAATATCGAGTAAATTATTAATGCTATTTTGTTGGACTTGAAAGAAATCGGGCCCGGCCACAGGAGAAACATCGACGATACGGAAAAAACTCGAAGTATACTGATCCTGTCCCAGATTTCCGGTCAGTAAGGCAATGTTCGTTTCAGCAACGAAAGATGTCTCAAAATCCCATAAATCAGGGTTGGGGACAGAACTGGATTGGAGCATATATTCGCCGCCTGCCTCAGTGTTGTGAACCAGAATAGTTGAATAGCTGGGGTTGTTATTATATGCGCTAACGCCTGGGAATATTTCCAACCATAATCCGTTCGTGTTTAATGTGGGTAAGGTGACCAGAGGCGTTCCACCTTGGGAACCGGCAGCCGGTAAAGGTGGTAAACTGTCAGGAATTGTCCGCATTATAACCTCTCGGTTCTCACTCAAGGAAAACCTGGTGCTGATTAATTGGGCCGCATCCTCCGGAGTGTCAGCGACCAAATAATTTCCATCGGCTCGTAAATAAACAGGTATTTCCCAATCCGAAGGATAGGGAGAGCAGGGATAGGGAGGATAAATCACCCCCATAGTGTCAGCCGAGAGAAGATAAAACGTCCCCGAAGAAGGAGGTAAAACTCTTTGAGGGTTTTCATCTCTCTGATCTGTTTGGGCTAAAACACACAGTTGGAATAACGCTGCCGAGAAAAAAGCGATGAAAATATTTCTGTTTTGTGTTCTTGTTTTCATACTGAAAAGTATCCTTATATATCAAATTGTACGCCCAGAGTAGCATCATTCCAATTCTTTGTCAAGCGCTTCGATGATTTTTTTGTTTTTACCGTACTCTCCTAAAATTTCCTTAGCTGAAACGCTGAAAAAACTGTCACGGTTTCTATTCTTTTGTTGGCTACTTTCTACCGTGGTCATTTGCCTTTTCCGCCTTTTTCGAGGTAGACAACAGATTTAATTCTGTTCGGGTTCCGACTCTTCTTTTTTCTTTTTTCTGCGCTGGCGGACGGCATCGGAGAGAATATGCTCTATCTGTCCGTTGACCGAACGGATTTCCTGTGCCGCCCAGCGCTCAAGCTCATCCCAGAGCTTGGGGTCCATCCTGAGTAAAAATGATTTACGGGGTGCCAATGTGCTTAATTATCGTGTGTTAGTAAAAGGAGCCGCTCCATCGGGATTAAATCAGTGATAGAGAGTTCCGGTGTTGACGACGGGTTGAGCCTCGGAATCGGAGCAGAGGACGACCAGGAGGTTGCTGACCATGGCGGCCTTGCGCTCATCGTCCAGCTCGACCACATTTTTGTTTGAGAGCTCTTTCAGTGCCATTTCGACCATGCTGACCGAACCCAGGACGATTTTCTCACGAGCCGCGATGACGGCTTCCGCCTGTTGGCGCCGGAGCATTGCGCTGGCGATCTCCGGTGCATAGGCCAGATGGTTGAGTCGGGCTTCCTCGATCACGACCCCGGCCCTGTTGAGACGATCCTGGAGCTCCGCCTGGAGCGCCACGGAGATTTCGCTGGCGTTGCTGCGCAGGGTAATCTCTTCCTGTCCATGCTCCCCTTCATCATAAGCGTAAGAGGTGGCCAGGTGGCGGACGGCGGATTCGCTCTGAATGGTCACGAACTGCTCGTAATCATCGACATCGAACATAGCTTTGGCGGTATCTTCCACGCGCCAGACGATGACGGCCGAAATCTCAACCGGGTTGCCGCGCTTGTCGTTGACCTTGAGTTTATCGCCATTCATGTTGCGTGAGCGCAGGGAGATTTTATTGCGGTTGGCGCTCCTGATGTTGCGTTTGGCGGCCAGAGAGCCGACCGAGGGTGTCGGCGAGGCTTCAGCGGTGACAACCATTCTCCCATTGGAGTAAAAAGGGTTGCCCCAATGGAAACCGGTTTGGCGTACCGTCCCGACGTATTTACCGAAGAGAATGAGGACGCGTGCCTGATTGGGCTGCAGGGTGAAGAACCCGGGCAGAACCAGGGTAAAGAGGAGAGCTTCAAGAAGAGCTCCCGGGATGATGAGTAGAGGTGATTCTATTCCGGCTCCGAAAATGATCATGAGGAGTGAAAATAAGACAGCGAATAAAAAACAGACGAGTACGAACCATCCGTTAATTACTTGAATTTCTTTTTCGACGCTCGTAGTGAGCTCTTTAAGAGGTGTATTAGTTTTCATAGTAGTGATAATGGTGTATGTGGCCGTAAGGAGGTCGCATATCAGTATGATATCACTTTGCAGCAGGAAAGCAAGTGAAGGGAACCACTTTTTTTAAAATTTTTTTTACGCCCCTATTTCCACTGGAAGTAGAGGATGCGGACGTCGCGGGCTGAGACGCGATGGAGCATTGAGGAGAAGACGCGCTCCTGTTCACCGACCCGGGCGCGGACCTCGACCTCGAAGACGGTGCTTCGGACTCCGCAGAAGGAGCCGATCTGCTGCACCAGAGTCTGGGGCATCCCGGGAATCTGCTGGAGCATGGCGACCCCGGTGATCATGGTGTCATCCTCGGTGCCTTCCATGTCGTCCAGGCCCCGGCGATAGGTAATGATCTCGTTGGCGATTTCCGGTGTGATGCCCGGGAGCATCTGGAGGACTTCGGCCGGAGCGGTATTGATATTGAGCGTGCCCGAAGAGAGGGTGCAGAAAAGGTCCATGAGTCCGCCTTCAAAAATGTTTTCATCTTCGTAGCTATCCCCGATCCGGACTTCATCGGGGTCAATATAGGTGCTGACCGGAGAGCGGCCCTCCAGGCGTGCGATTCCGTAATAGAGTTCGGGCGTGACACCCTGGATCATGAGCAGCTCGGAGATATCGTCCAGGGGGCCATTCTTGCAATAGTAGGGCGGGTCAAGGCCGAGGTAGTATTCATCTTCGGCGCCGCTCAGTTTGGCGTTGTCGTCGGTATCGCGCCAATCCAGTACCGAATCGGAGATGGTGCTGGCCAGAGTGGCATCGGCCCCGAGGACCGTGAGCGCATTTTCCATGAGAGCCGCCGTGGCGGTATTGATATTCATTTTGCGCTCATTGTCGGTAATGGAGACCGAAAAGACGCCGTTGCCCAGCTCGTTATTATCGAGAAAGACGAATTCCAGGAGGTCATTGGTCTGGCCCGGCCCGCCGGCCCATTTCTGGTTCAGGGCGTCGCAGGGCTGGTTCAAATTGAGCTGCTGGCCGACGACGTAACGGGCCAGCTCCACGCCGGAGCGCCCGAGCCACTCGAGCTCAGAATCGCTCAGGTGGTTATTGGCCAGCTTCATTTCCACTTTCATGAACCATGCGAAGCCGGCGGTCATAGTCCCCAGGACGATGATGACGACCATGACGATGATGAGCGCAATACCGCTCTGGGGATTGCATGCTCTTGAAATCTTTTTGGGTTTGAGAGGGGATATCTGCATAGGTGATCCTTTCAGAATTAACGTCTGCCTCCGCCTCCGGGCATACCCGGGCCTCCGCCGCCCATACCTTGGCCGCCCTGACGACCACCCCAGCCGCCACCACCGGACCGGCCTCCGCCTCCGGATCTACCACTGCCGCCACCCCAGCTGCCGCCTTGACCGCCACCTCCGCCGGTTCTGCCGCCGCTCATACCTTGACCACCACCCTGGCCACCTTGACCGCCCTGACCACCGGATTGGTTACCCATGGTCATGCCCTGGGCGACGGTGCCCTGGATTTGCGGGTCAATAATGTTGCCGCTCATGGCGATGACGCGTGAATCAAGCTGAGCGGGTTCGTTGCCGACATAGCCGTGGCCCATGGAGACTCGCGCCAGCAGAGGCAGTGCATTGGTGTCTTCCCAATCCAGAATCCAATCCAGTTCATTGGTATCCCAGAACTCCACGGAGAAGAAAGAGACGTCGGTGGAAAGCTCGATAGGCGGGATGAGGTCGATATACTCCTCATCGACCAGGAGCGGCTGTTGGTAAAGGATGAGAGAATTGCGGCCGCTTTCATTGGGTTCCACCATATAAGTGAGCCGCCGCAGAGGCAACCCGTCATAGAGGCCGCTGCCGATAAAGCCCGGCGGCAGGTAAGCCACGAAAGAGAGGGCCGAGTAATCGCCCTCATTATCGACTTCGAAACTGTAGTAATTGGTATTGGCCTGGAACATGCGGGCGGACATGAGCGATTCGCTCAGTGCGCGCATACCGACCCGGGTGCGCTGGGTTTCTTCGGCGGCAAAGCTGGCGGATTGCTTTCCCGAGAGGATGAGCGTCCAGATTTCGTAAATGGAGGTCAGGATCATGCCGAAGATGAAAATGGAAATCATCAGCTCCAGGATGGTAAACCCTCTCGGAGTGCGCGGTTCGGACCGCTGCGGCGTGATTTCAAAATGGTTCATTTTCTCAAACATATTATCCCTCTTTAGCCCCGGTTATCTTCCCAGAATGGATTCGGGCCGGTAGAGCCAGAGGCTCATGGTGGTCGAATCCCGTCCCCCGAAGGAGCCCGGGTGATAGACCTCCACGTCCACCTGGAAAAAACCGTTGGTGCTGACTTCGTAAGCTTCCCGGGCCCAGGACCAGCCCGGGTACATATCGCCAAAATCGCCCGATTCAGAAATCTCCTCCAGCCGGTTGGTTGCCAGCATATCGTACACGACCTGGGTGAAATCGACCTGGGTTACGTTGAGAGAGCGGGCAGCCCGCAGGTTGGTATTGAGGAGCTCCATGATGGAAAAGTAGGCCATGAAGAAGATCGCCATGGCGACCACGATTTCCAGCAGGGTAAAGGCATCGGCCGGGAGAGTTTTTTCCCGCCTCAGCTTCGGATGTTGCCCGAGTATTTTTGGAGTGATCGTCATGGTTAATCTTTCGGGTTTAGAACTCGATTCCTCCTCTTCTGCGGCGGAGCGGGTTTTTGGGAGTGGCCAGCTCATTAAGGTTATCAAAATCGGCCAGACCCGTGACCATATCGACCGTTACGCGCCGGAAATCACCCTGCCAGGAGAGTACGACCGTCATGAGATCGGCGGTTCCATTGGGGAAAAAGCGGGAAATGACCTGGTCGTCATCCATGTGCTCGGTCATATTGACGTCGAGCATTTCGATCTGTACCTCGTCATTGAGCTGATACTGGGTGCTCTTGTAAGGAGCGGATTTCATGGAGCTCTTATTGGTCGTGGAGCCCGAGAGGCTGGCCGAATTGCCCCAGTTCATTGATTCATTGATGTCGCGCGGCATCTCCTCCACCTGGAAGGTATATTCGTAGGGGTGGAATTTCACGACCATGGGAGTGCAGCGGATGATGGCCGTGGCCCGGGCCTGCGCGCAGGCGTCCATGACGTCAAAGACGCTCTGGGTAAGCGGGTCGCGTTTCTGGACGGCTCTGAAAACGGCCGGAATGCCGATGCTGCAGAGGACGCTGATCATCCCCACTACCACCAGAAGCTCGATGAGCGTAAAGGCGGTTTGATGAAGCGAAGATTTCTGAAGCGTCAATCCTTTCATGGATTCTAACGGTTAATATTGGATGTGAGCGAGAACATGGCCGAGAGAATACCCAACAGGATGAAGCCGACAAAGAGCGCCATGGTGATGATGAGGATGGGCTCGATCATCGTAGTCATGAGGCGCAGTGCTGTCTGGAGGTCATCTTCGTAAGTTTCAGCCAGGCTCTGGAGCGAGCCGGGGATATCGCCGGTCTCTTCGCCGATCTTGACCATGTCAATCATCAGCTGCGGGAAGACCCCGCTTTTGGCCAGAGGCTGGGCGATCGTTTTACCGTCGGTGACGGCGTTGCGCGTATCGGTAATGGCCTTCTTAATAACGACGTTGTCAATGACGAGCTCGGTAATCTTCAGGGCGACCAGGACCGGGACGCCGTTCTGCATGAGCGTCGAAAGAGTGCGGGAAAACTGGGCGAAGAGATTCAGCCGCGAAGCATTGCCGATAATGGGGGCATTCATTTTCCAGCGGTCCCAGGCGACACGGCCCCGTGCAGACTGGATATATCTGCGGAAGAGCATGACGACCGTAAAAATACCGATCAGGACGGCCCACCAGTAGTTTTTGAAAAAGGTGGAGCTATCCATCAGGAAGCGGGTCGTGGCCGGCAGGGGAGCATTCATGCTCTTAAAAATTTCCATGAATTTGGGCATCATGAAGGTCATGAAAAAGAAGATGACGCTCAGCCCGACGATGATGACGACGGTCGGGTAGATCATGGAGCTCTTGAACTTGCTCTGGACTTCCGCGAAGCGCTCATAGTGCGCGGAGAGGCGTTTCAAAACTTCCACCAGCGCGCCGCTCTGTTCGCCCGAGCGGACCATGTTCACGAACATGTTGGAGAAAATGACCGGCTGGCGGCTCATGGCCTCCGAGAGGCTTTTACCCTCGACGACGTCCTGCTTGAGCTGGCGGCTGACCTCGGTCGGGATGCCTTTGCTGCCGACATACGTCATACTGTTGAGGGCGGCCGTGAGCGGCATACCGGCTTTGAGGAGATTGGCCAGCTGGTTGGAATAGTTGGCGAGCTCCTTCATGCCGGGCTTTTTCTGGCGGGTGAAATAATCCCGTGTGCTCTGGGGCAGGAGGTTGAGGAGGCCGCTTGAGCTTTGGCCGCCGCGCAATCCCCTGGATTTGGTTTTACCCTTAGCGGCCGCTTCGACCGATACGGGCAGGAGACCCTGCTTCTGCAATTGGGCCAATGCTGCCATACGATCACCTGCTTCGAGCACACCCTGAATGGATGTGCCGTTTTTCTTACGCGCCTTATAAACGAATTCTGCCATCGTCAGTCCCTGTTTGAAAACACCCGTTCTGGGCTAAAGTTGCTCTATTTAAGCTTCCGGCTCCGGTTTTTCCCCCTCTTTCGGGGCCTTAGGCACCTTAGAATCCGGAGAGGAATCCGGCGAAGAAGGAGGCGGCGGAGGCGGCGGCTCATCAAGATTTTGCTTGGGAGGCGGTGCCATTTGAGGAACCTCCAATCCCAAAAGCTCATAAAATTTCTGCGAGTCGAGCATCTCTTTTTCCAGCAACTCCCGGGAGATGAGCTCGAGCTGATCCTTGTGATCGGTCAAAATCTGCCGGGCGTGTTCGTAGGAGCTGTTCAGGAGTTTAAGAACTTCCTGGTCGATAATCCGGGTTGTTTCGGGGCTGCAATCGGTGCGGAAACCCATCTCTCCGCCGCCGAACATTCCCTGGTCGGGCTGCAGACAGTGGGTCAGGCCGATGGTTTCGCTCATTCCGTACATGCAGACCATCTGGCGTGCCAGAGAGGTCGCCCGTTTCAGGTCGTTTTCGGCTCCGGTCGATATTTCCTGGAAAGTGATTTCCTCAGCCGCGCGGCCTCCTAAAAGCCCCGAAATCCGGGCCAGGAGCTCTGAGCGCGTGAGGATGAACTGATCTTCCGCGGGAATCTGCATGGTATAGCCCAGGGCGGAGCGGCCTCTGGGGACGATGCTGATTTTCTGGACCGGGTCGCAATTCTGGTCATAGGCCGCGATGAGCGCATGGCCCGCTTCGTGGATGGCGACGCGGTGAAGCTCTTTCTCGCGGAGGCGCCTGCTTCTGCGTTCGGTTCCGGCGATCACCTTCTCAATGGCTTCCTCCATATCCGACTGGGCAATCACGGAGGAGAGACGCCGGGCGGCCAGAAGTGCCGCTTCATTCAAAGTATTGGCCAGGTCGGCACCCGAGAAACCGGGAGTGCCCTGGGCCACACGCCGCAAATTGACGTCGGAGGCCAGCGGCTTGGTGCGTGAATGGACTTTCAGGATGGCTTCGCGTCCATCCAGGTCCGGTGCGTCCACGACCACCTGCCGGTCAAAGCGGCCCGGACGCAGCAGCGCGCGGTCCAATACGTCGGGGCGGTTGGTGGCACCCAGGATAATCACGCCGGCATTGGTCTCGAAGCCATCCATCTCGACCAGCAACTGGTTGAGGGTCTGCTCGCGCTCATCATTGACCGAGCCCATGTGGACACCGCGCTGGCGGCCGATGGCGTCCAATTCATCAATAAAAATAATGCAGGGGGATTGCGCCTTGGCCTGCTGGAAGAGATCGCGAACACGGGCCGCGCCGACACCGACGAACATTTCGACGAAATCACTGCCGCTCAGGGAGAAGAAAACGACCTTCGCTTCACCGGCCACAGCCCGGGCCAGAAGTGTTTTACCGGTTCCCGGAGGCCCCACCAGGAGAACGCCTTTGGGGATTTGGGCACCCAGCGCCTTATATCGGGCCGGGTTTTTTAGAAAATCGACCACCTCCTGAAGCTCATACTTGGCTTCATCGCAACCGGCCACGTCGGCAAAGGTGACGCCGGTTTCCTTATCGGCGGAGACTCGCGCCTTGGATTTACCGATGGAGAGGATGGATTGGCCGCCCATACCGATCTTGCGCGAGATGAAAATCCACAGGCCGATCATGAGCCCGATCGGCAGTACCCAGACCAAAATGAATTGCTCAAGGAAGCTGGGACGGCTGCCCAGGAACTTGGTGCCGCTTTTCTCAAGCTCCTCGACCAGCTTGGTATCCTCGGCGACACGAATGGTTGAAAACTCGAAAACGCCTTCCTGCAGAGGTTGTTTTGTGAAAAACTTCGAGAAAAAGCCGGGAGAGTAGGTTGGCTCGGGGCGTTCCTCTTGAGTGGCGGTCGCCGTGCCCGTTGTGCCTTTGGCGGATACTTCGGGAGCGGTTTCTTTCGTCTTGGAAGCTTCAGCCGCAGAAGGGGTTTTCTCGCCTTCACCCTCCACCGTCAGACCGGAGGCAGGTTCGGGAGCCGGGGCTTTCTTGAGAGCGATTTTGCCGACAATGAGGTCCTGGCCGATGAGGCACTCCACCACTTCCCCCTGAGCGACATGTTTTTTAAACTCGCTGTAAGGGATGCTCTTGGAACCGGTGGCACCCACCAATTCATGCCAAAGGACGAGGACGAGCACAGCGGTCAGAATATATCCCATCGAGAAACGCCAGGGCGATTTCTCCTGAGGGGTTCGACTGCCGCCATCTTTACCGGGTTGGCTCTTCTTTGGAGGTATCATATCCGTTTTTCCTTCTTTCGCTTGCGCTACCGGAGTGAAACTTTACCCGATAATAGGCCAAGTGCAAACCTATTTATAACCGGATAAGGTTTTGAGTGAGAAAGAAAGAACCCGTAAAACGCCCGCCTCTTTTTGAAACCACCAATGAACACGAAAAGGCAAGAATGAAGAAGGAACACTGGAACCACAGATAGACACGGATAAACACGGATTTGCGAAGTGTTTTCTACAAGGATGCGGGTAATTCGCTGAACTCTTTGGCAGCTTTGAGCCGAGTTTCGAGGGCTTGTTTCGCACGGTCCCTTGAACCACCCACCCCAAAACATCCGTGTCCATCTGTGTTCATCCGTGGTTCTTTGTTTGCCTGATTGATTTTTTTCGTGTTTATTTGTGATTCTGATTAATGATGTGCGTATGTATTGAGTTCGAGCGAGCTTTTTTTAATCAGTTTAAAATTGATATATTATGCTTGCAATCTCCACGTTACATGGTTTAATCGAAACTGTTATGGGATTAGTTTATATACTTGTGAATCCATGCCTTTTAGGCTGGGTAAAAATAGGGATGGTAGAGAAAGACGACATAAAAGAGCGATTGGGGAACCTCAATTCACCTCCAAACATACCTCTTTCATTTCGTTGTTATGCAACCTATAAAGTTGAAAAACCCCGTGAAGTTGAGAATTGTATTCACAATATCATAGATGCGATTGACAACTCTTTACATGCGCGGGAAGAGTTCGAAAATGGAAGAACACGCGAACGAGAGTTTTTCGAAATTTCACCGGAAGCAGCATATGCGATATTTGAAAATATCGCAGAACTTCGCAATGACAAAGAAGTAAACCTCAAAAAATATGAGCGAACTCCGACGGAAATAGAGGAGGAACAAATTGCAGAAAAAGCAATTATTCGAGCAAAAAGGAAAAGGAATACTTTTGGTTCATTGGGAATACCGGTAGGAACTCTAATAGTTTTTAGACTCAATAATAGTTTAACTGCAAGGGTGTTAGACAATATTAATCATGTAGAGTACGAGAGTGAAACGTACACTGTAAGTGCTCTCGCGTCTAAATTACTAACTGAAAAACTAGGTAAGAAGGAAACGAATGTTAATGGGTGGTTGTACTTCACAAAAGACGGAAAAACCTTAGACGAAATACGCGAAGAAATTGAGAACAACACTCCGGAATTTGAATCCTAATATTTAGAAACCTTAAAGAGGTCACCAGTACTTTTCATATCCGTTGGGATATGGGATGGGAATATTAGTTCCCTCCGTGTGTGTTTCTTGCTTTTTATACGAATGAACACGAAAAGGCAAGAATGGAGAAGGAACACTGGAACCACAGATAGACACGGATAAACACGGATTTGCGAAGTGCTTTCTACAAGGATGCGGGTAATTCGCTGAACTCTTTGGCAGCTTTGAGCCGAGTTTCGAGGGCTTGTTTCGCACGGTCCCTTGAACCACCCTCCCCAAAACATCCGTGTCCATCTGTGTTCATCCGTGGTTCATCTCCCTTATCTGGTGGTTCTTATCAACTGTTCTTTTTCCTTTGCCTTATTCTTGTTTATTGATGTCCATTCGTGGTTTTGGGCTATAAGGGGCGGCTCTTTTTACTTGAGGTTTTGGGGTTCGGTGGCAGGCATCGTCATCCCGAATAGTGTCACTTCTATTGGAGGAAGGGCATTCTGGGATTGCAGCAGTCTGACTGACGTTTATTTCAAGGGGAACGCGCCGAAATTACCGGAAGAAAATGCCTTTTTTGCCCCATCTGTTATCTACTACAAGCCCGGCACCACGGGATGGACAAATCCCTGGGATGGCAGACCGACAAAAGAATGGGTAGAGTAATCCCCTGAGATTATAAATTCCCCATAGAGCCGAAGACGCAAAAATGTTTTCGGCTTTTTTTTGTCACGAAGAATGGACGTAAATGCTTTTTGTCCATGCCTGTCTGGAGTTTTTCGTGTCGATTCGTGGGGCTGATTTTCTAGTAAAAAATTTCCCTTTACAAAGGGGGGAATGAAGTTACTCTGGAGGGTGGCAACCTTTTTTCTTTGAAATATAAACACTACAAGGAAAATCATGAAGACGCAAAAAATGATATCTGTAGGCGCAGTGTCGCGCTTCGTCACGTTATTCATCCTCTTGGCATCGCTTCTGGTGTTGCCGAAGGCACACGCCGCAGTAGGCGATTCATTCACGATAGACGGACTGAATTACACTGTTCTATCGGTAAACAGCTTCTTTAGAACGGGAACGGTTTCTGTTCGGGCTGCGAGCTTAAACTTATCCGGCAATATTACGATTCCGGCCTCCGTTGCCAGTGAGAAGGTAATATATTCAGTGGTTCTTATTCCGGCTGAAGCATTCCGGAGTATTAAGGGCCTGGTAACCATCACAATTCCTGAGAATGTCGCTGAAATTGGAGAAAGGGCATTCCAGAATTGCGGCTATCTGACGGGCGTTTTTTTCGAAGGAAATGCGCCATCAGTCGGAGCAGATGCCTTTGGCGAACCTGCAATTATCTACTACAAGTCCGGAACCACAGGATGGACAAATCCCTGGGAAGGACGGCCGACAGCCCTATGGGGGCCTCCCGAAATCACAAAGCAACCGCAGAGCCAAGCCGTAATGGAAGGCGACCCGGTTACTCTCAGCGTCGTTGCGGAGGGTACGGAGCCCTTGGGCTATCAGTGGTACAAGGATGGAGTTCTCATTGGAGGGGCCACAGGGGCAAGCTACACAATAAGTAGTGTGAGCGCCGGAGACCAAGGGAGTTACACCGTCACCGTTTCCAATATTTTAGGAGATGCGACCAGTTCCCCTGCGGTAATCACAATTAAGCAAGAACCGGTCATTACGTGGGCGGCCCCGGCTGCGATCACTTACGGAACGCCTCTGGGTACGACTCAGTTGAATGCCACGGCAGATGTGGAAGGTAGTTTTGTCTATACACCGGCTGCCGGTACGATACTGGATGCCGGTACACATCAGTTGTCGGTGAAATTCATCCCGACGGATACAGTGAATTACACGAGTGCTTCTAAGAGTGTGAAGATCGTTGTCAATAAGGCGACCCCGGTCATTACGTGGGCATACCCGGCAGCGATCACTTACGGAACGCCTCTGAGTGGGACCCAGTTGAATGCTACGGCAGATGTAAAAGGTAGCTTTGACTATACACCGGCTGCCGGTACGATACTGGATGCTGGTACACATCAGTTATCGGGGAACTTCACTCCGACGGATGCATTGAATTACGCGAGTGTTTCTAAGAGTGTGCCGATCGTAGTCAATAAGGCGACCCCGGTCATTACGTGGGTAAACCCGGCAGCGATCACTTACGGAACGCCTCTGAGTGCGGCCCAGTTGAATGCCACGGCAGATGTGGAAGGTTTCTTTGCCTATACACCGGCTTCCGGTACGATACTGGATGCGGGTACACATCAGTTATCGGTAAAATTCATCCCGGCGGATCCATTGAATTACAAGGGTGCTTCTAAGAGTGTGGAAATCGTAGTCAATAAGGCGACCCCGGTCATTACGTGGGCGACCCCGGCTGCGATCACTTACGGAACGCCTCTGAGTGCGGCCCAGTTGAATGCCACGGCAGATGTGAAAGGTAGCTTTGACTATACACCGGCTGCCGGTACGATACTGGATGCTGGCACGCAGACCTTAAGGACAGTCTTCACTCCGAAGGACACTGTGAATTACAAGTCAGCTAAAGCTAGTGTTGAGCTAGTGGTCAACCCGGCTACGCCAGTAATTACGTGGGCAACCCCGGCAGCGATCACTTACGGAACGCCTTTGAGTGCGACTCAGTTGAATGCCACGGCAGATGTGGAAGGCAGCTTTGAATATAAACCGGCTGCCGGTACGATACTGGATGTTGGTACACATAAGTTATTGGCGAAATTCACCCCGACGAATACAACGAACTACAATACGGTAACCGCAGGAGTTGAGTTGGTCGTTAAGG
>JALNXY010000033.1 GCA_023230105.1 Verrucomicrobiota bacterium | reverse complement strand
TTATGCAGAAGGGTCACTTTGTCAAAGGCATTGGTACCGATGCTGACCTGGTAAGCACTGTAATCAATATCTACCCTGCCATTGCCGGGATTATCGGGGTCAATGCGATAGGGGAGATCCCCCGGACGCAACCATTTCAGGTCATCCTCTTCTTGCGTAAGGCTCCCGTTCAGACAGGAGAAACCGACCTCAACCTGGAACGGTCCCTGACCCATCACCAGCTCCTGAGTCCACGCCGGGGCGCGATAAGGAACCTGGTCCGGTCCCGGCAGAGGTTCGCCGGTAAGGGGATCGGTCGGAATAATGTCGTGAGTCGCTTCGTCCCTCCAGATGTAGCGGCTGGGCAACGCATAGGGCCCATAGGGTGCGTGAGTAATGGGGTCAAACTGGAAATACTGGTATGAAATCTCAGCATCATCAACATCCAGCCAAAAACGATCAGGGATATAGCCCCACCCGTCATGTTCCGGAATAAGCTGATTGCCGGCCATCTCCGTATAAAAATAACCGGTGAGGTCTTCCCAATAAATCTGTTGATAGCGCGGTTTGCCCAGACCTTCCTGAGCATCCTTTTCCCTGTAGATGTACTGAGAGACGATCACGGGCGAGGCAGAGTGCTGGCCGCTCATATCCTTATAGCCGCCACGGCCCATGAAGTCCACGCGGAACTGATTATAGCTATTGCAGCCAATAACGTTGCCCAGGTCGTCAAACTGGTAATCGATAAAGTCACCCGGTACGAACACCACCTGATAAAACGGTTTGGGATCGCCCGGATCATAGCTGGCCGTATTGATGTAGACTTTGGGGTTGGCATCATCCCACCAGATCGACTGCCCGGCTGAATCAAAGACCTTTCTCAGAGTCGGAGTAATGCTCATTTCTCCGGTAGGCGTACTACCATCAGCCGAAATACCTACGCTGTCAGAGCCGAAGCGTCCCAGACCTTGCACATATCGCCCTTCCTGGACGCCGTGCCCCCAGGCATAAGGCCAAATACCGCCGGCTCTGACGTTCGGGTTGTCAAGGTGCGCATTCTCGTCTATGAAACCACCGGACATTCCGCCAAACGCGCTGTAGTGAGCACCCCAGATATCCAGGTTTTCGGTCGCCTGAATATCAATGGCGCCAAAGCCATCTTCAGTATGAACCTGCCCGGAATCCACGACGTTCTTGGCAAGGAAACGGAACGAAGGCACCTCGACATGTTTATAATACGTGGGGTCATAATCACGGCCAATGCCGCTGATCACGCCCTCATTCCAGTAGAGCTCCATCGGTTCAGTCTGCTGGTATCCGGTTGTGGCTGAATTGTGATAATTCAGGTGCAGACCCGGACCATACGCATAAATCGAACCGCTGTATTCATTGTAAAAATACTGAACGTTATCAAAGAGGAAGGGATAGCCTGTAAACGGATCCAGGTAAATAATCCCGTAGTTGTGAACCGTCGTGGCATCGACTTGCGGATTAATGACCACGTGCCGGTTCACCCAATTCTCCGTCACATTCGTTTGTGCCTGGGCGGAGAATCCTCCCAGAAGGCAGATCGCAAGAGGGAGAAATAGTTTTTTCATATCGAATGATTTTTTAAACATTTGACTCTTCTTCATTTTCAACTGTTCGCTTACGGGTTTACAGACGCCGGTCGGGAATTGGTCAACTGTTCTTCCAGCCACTTAAGCGTGCGTGTGGAGCTGATCGGGTAAATAACCGGGTCATTGGTGGTACCGTCAAAGCTGGCCCATGTATTAAACTTGCCATCTTCCTGTTCGAAGAGCGCCGGCGGCCCTCCATACATATTCACCCAGACATCAAGCAGCGAAGTGAACACCCACGAACTCTGTGTTGGAACAATCACGCCCGGACCGGTGACCTCACCCTCATCCGATACATTGACGCGGTTTTCAGCCGAGAGGTTCAACCAGGTATTGGTACTGTATCTACCTATAAAATAATTACCATTCTGCATCAAGTCACCAGCGCTGAAGACCATATCGGGCGAGTTGATCTGTCTGCGAATCACCGTGGTGTCCAATTGCGCATAGGGGTTGGTCGTCGAGCTCATATCCATGTAGAAGATATTGGAGAAGAACATGTTGGTCGGGGTGTACGTATTGCCCACAAGACCATCGAAATTGACTCGCTGGAAGCGTAAATTGCTTCCCAAACCGGGCCGGTAAAGGACAACCCCCGCATTCGTGTCGCCCTCAGCCGAGGCCGTAGAACTCCAGGTGATGGGATAAGCCAGGTACTCGTACACATCATGGCTGCTGGCCATATACTGAGCAAAATAGGTGACGACATTGGTTCCGGTACCGTCGTCCACGGTTCCCCCGGTTCCCGTCCCCGTGTCTTCCGTCACGTTGGTACTGGCTGTCGGCACGTCGCCGGTTGAGGCGATCAGATTAGTCACGGCAACTCTCAACGGATAAGGGTTGGTATAGATAAATTTATAGCCGGCCAGATCATTGGTAACGTCCAAGGTAGGCTGGTTCGTTTCTCCCACACCCGCACTGGCGACATTGGCCATAATCATGATACCTCCGGTCACACGGTTGGTCTTGATCTCGGTCGTATTGGTCACAGTACCGGTTGCGCCCACGGGCATCCAGGGGTTGCCCGACTGATTACCGCTGGAAACGGTCACCAGGCGGATGACATCCTCGGTAACGGTTCCGCCATAGTTCGTATAGACGTTGTCATACGTGTAAGAGTAAAGCAACTGAATGTTCTTGGTGACGACGGGCGTGAGCACGGGAGCCATGCCGACCGGCATCCAGGGCGAATTGGTATAGATATAGTTGGTGCGGTTCACCAGAACATTGGTCCAGGTACGACCGGTGATATTCAGCCCCGGGTAGAGAGCCTCGACCTGCGCCTGAGTATTAGTCGTCTGTTCCACATCGATGAGGAACTGCGCCAAGTCGATATTGGTCACGATAATCGGATCATTATATTGCGGAGTCATGATGGCTGCGCTGCTGGTTCCGCTCGATGGCATGCTCTCGAAGGCATAGTTGCTGGGGCTGTAGAGCCAGCGCAGACCGCCTACGTCATCGCGGGAAAGCCCCGTGTAGTAAAAACCATTTACGGCAAAGCCCTGGTTTAAACCGCCCACGACTCCTCCTGCCACGCTGCTGTAGGCGATTGCGGAAGGATCCGGTACCACTTCCACGGCATCATGGATCCAGGTTCCGCTGTCATCCACGATGACGCCCGGGATAATCCGGTAGCTGTAAAGAGTTCCGTTCACGTAAGGAGTGGTCTCCAAGGTGACAGGGTCAAAATTCCGGCGAATCGTGTAATAAGAATCAGGAACGACATTGCCATTCGGGTCCGTAACATTGCCGGAAGTAATGGTATCACGGAGAGTCCAGCAAAAACGCTCAGGAGAAGCCAATCCCAGTCTTTCGACCAACCCAGCCAGCGTATATGAGTAAATATCTATCAAGCCCAAGGCCATCGCACGGTAATTGTAACGCGTGACCTGCGTCGGGACTGTATCCAGATAGCTGTCGGAGGAATACATCTCTTTGAAAGTCTTGTTGATCGTTTCAAAGGCGCGCTCTACCTCAGCGACTCCCTCCTCACCGTAGGTTTCCATAAAAGTCTTATCGAAGGCATAAGTCAGCACAGGGATATTAACGCGATATCCCTCGCGCAAACCCATGGGCCCACCGGAATCACGGTAGACAAACGGTTCCCCATCGACGATGACCGTGGTGAGCTGATAGGAGAGAGTGCTCGTCTGCCACGTCGCCCACGGTCCCATGAGGGAAAAGGCCTGCATCGTGTATGCCGTCACCGCCAGGGCGGCCACAACCATCAACTTTTTCATCAAAGTACCCATACAAAATATCTTTTTCATCTTTATTCTCTTAGCGGCTCACGCGAACAATGCGGAAGAATCTCTTTTTATCCGGTTCCAGTGCCATGGAATCTTTCTTTGCGGTGGCGCGGCGCGTCGCACCCAGATTCGTCCATTTCTGCATGTCTTCTGTGCTCTGAACCTGATAGACGAAGCCCGGCACCGTACCCCACTCCAGGCGAACGCCCTGAGAAGTCACCTTGAGGCTTGTCTTGAGAACGCTCTCCGGATCAGTCGGACTGGTTCCGGCCAGGAATTCATCCAGATTGCTGACGCCGTCTCCGTCGCTATCCAGCGAGGCTGCGGGCCACTTACTCTTATCGGAACCAAAATAGAGGACCTGCCAATCATCGGGGATTCCGTCGCGGTTCTTATCGGTGCCCCAGGTCTTGGCGACTGCCACTTCCGAAACCGGAGAGATGACTCCGCTTTCCAGAACATAACGGTAGCTGAAGGAGCGGCTCGCGCCCGGTGTCAAATCTTCCAGCGTGTAGAAAGGCTCGGTGAGGATCAGAGCCGGTTGCTGATCGATAAAGAGTTGGTACTCCTTGACCGCTCTGCCAGCGACCGCCGGCCAGGATACAAAGAGATCATACTCGGTCAAAGCATAGGCGAAAGGCGCCTGGGGTTTATCCAGGAGGACACCATCCGAATCGCAAAGATAGCGCTGAGCCATGAGGTCAAAGCTCGCATCACCCAGGAGATAGCAGCTCCAGGCTACCATGAAACCATCTTTATCGCTGGCAACCGTGGGGTGTATCTGACTCAGGAGCGTGGTCGTATTAACCAGCACTTCATCGCTCACGAAACCCGAAGCATTGAAGAGACGCCCGAAAACGCCTTCAAAAGAGCCGTCCTGACGAAGGCTCGTCCAAACGGCAAAGTAATTTTCCTGGCATGCAGCCAGTTGGGGCAAAAATTGATCTCCCGGCAGATAGGTGTTGAGAACAGGCAGGCTCTTAGTCAGCGCACCGGCTGAATCAAGCACCGCACCGCCCACGTTCCAGGTCTGCGTTCTGCCCTCAAGCACCACAACGCTCCATGCAACCGCGATTCCATAAGGACCAGCTGCGATTTTCGGGTTGGAAACCACCGCTCCCAGAGGAGAAACGACCGAAGCGTTTCCCGAAGGGGTAAGATCATTGGCGAAAAGCTGAACCTTTACTCCGGTGTTGATCTGAGCTTTCTCGTAAGTACCGTCTTCATTGACTATCGTGGAGAGACTCTCCTCGAGCCACGCGACTGCGAAACCGCCCTTTGTCAGGGCCGTAACCGTACCGGAGCGATTACCCAGACTGTCTGAAACGGCTTTAATGGCGCCCAGTTTCTCTCCGCCGGAGGAGATTTGCTGCATATAGACGCCCATCGGTTTACCGGAAGCATCGGCCGAGCTCCAGAGGATCACTGCCGAACCATCGGAGAGAGCCGCGACCTGAACCTCTTTCTGGAAGAGACCCTCTTGCGACAAGCTCATTTCTTCACCGAAGATACCGTTCTCATCAAGAACGCGATAAGCTACTTTCTGAATTCCACGCACGCCGCTCTGCCAGGCGAAAAGGGTCTGACCATTTGCCAGAACCGCCGCGCTGGGAGCTTCCTGATCGTCTTTACCGATTTCGTTGACGCGGAACTCTCCGCCCACCGGCTGGAGAGAAGCATCCAGGCGCTGAGCAGAAATGCCCAGACCTTCAAGGTCCGACACATTGTCTTCCCACACCAGGACACCACCCTGACTGCCCAAAGCTAAAGAGGGATGGACCTGCTCTCCGGGAAGCCGCCCCGTGGAAGTGGCCAGGAATTCAATTCCGTCACGGCCCAAAGCGCCGCTTTCGGTTTCCTGCGCCTGTGCGCAAAGTATAATCCCAGAGAAAGCCAAGCCACCTAAAAGCAGCGTCGCCCAATTTTTACCGGCTCTTTTCATTGCCAACATAATCGTCTATCTCGTCTATCTATCAAAACAATTCCGCCTGTTTGAAAAGCGGCTCCTGCTGCTTATGCTGCAGGCTTTTTAAACCCCAATCACCCAAAAACTTCTCTTCTGCCGCCCGATCCGTTTGCCGAAACGCCAGCCGCTCCAGTGAGAGCTCCCACTGAGGCAGACGCGTGAGCGTGATCAGCTCGCGATTCCGCTCCAGAAGAGCCTTATGGGTCTCCAGGAGCTTCCTGAGCCGCTCAGGCTGCACACACTCGACACGCTCAAAAAGAGCAGAAAGCGAGCCAAACTCCCCCAGGAGTTTCGCAGCCGTCTTGGCACCTACGCCGGGGACTCCCTCGATATGGTCGCTGGCATCGCCCACCAAGCTCAACCAGTCAACAATCTGCTCGGGAGCAACACCGATTTTCTCGCGGACAACTCCGGGCGTATACCGCTCCAGACCGCCCCCGCGTGCCCGTAAAAGGTGCACCCGTTCAGAAACGATCTGCATAAAATCCTTATCAGGACTGAGAATCAATACCTCGGCCCCGCTGCGCTCAGCCTCCAGTGCCAGAGTGCCAATGATATCATCGGCCTCTGTGGCATCCTGGCGGATGCACTTCCACCCTGCCAGGCAAACCCATTGCTGGATAGGCGAGAGCTGAGAGCGAAGCGAATCGGGCATCGGCGCTCGCTGTGCTTTATACTCGGGCAGCAACGCAAGACGCTCTGTACTCAGACCTCCATCCCAGACCACGGCACCGTGGGTCGGCTGCAGCTCTTCGAGAGTCCTGCGTAAGCTTTTTATAAATCCAAAGATCGCATTTGTGGGGGCACCCGCCGGAGAAGTCATCTCGGGCAGAGCGTGGAACATTTTATACGCTAATGCGTGCCCATCCACGATCAACACTCTGGCTGCAGGTTTCTGCCCGTTCACGTTCAGTCCTCTACAGCCAAAGTGGTGTCAAATATCCTTAATTCGCCGATGCTGCCTGAAGCGTTCCCGGAGCCACGCGAACATTACGATCGGATTGGACCGGCACCGAGTTCGGGTTGTAAGGCAGGTTTTCCACATCAGTCAGATCATGAATCGGGTTACCAGCCGGGTCAATAATCTGCGGCGATACAAAGATAATCAGGTTCTTCTTGGCAGACGTATTGCTTTCGCTGCGGAAGAGCCTTCCCAGAACGGGAATGTCACCCAAAACGGGGACCTTCTCGCGGGTACGGGAGACGTCCTCAGAGATCAAACCTCCGAGCATTACCGTCTGACCATCCCAAACAATCACAGAAGTCGTCACCTGACGGACCAGGAAGCGAGGCAACGGCACCGGAGAACTCAGGTTACCGGCCTGCGCCTGCAAGCTGGCTTCAAATTCCGCTGCGGCAGGTACGTCGGGGTTACCATAACCCAGGAACTGCACCACCGAAGGAATCAGAGTCATCTGAATGGAGTAACCATCGGCTGAAACGTAGGGAACTACGTCCAGAGTCGGACCCGTCGCCACTGCGGCGGATTCAGGCTGAACCATACCCAATGCCTGCACGGTCGCGGAAGTACCACCCGAAGTGCTGGTTCCGGAGGTGGAACTGACTTCAGAAGCGCTGACCTCGGCGTCCGTAGCAATGTTACGCAAAGTGCTCGATTGAATCTGGGCCTGACGACCGCTCAGGGTGACCAGACGCGGTGCGCTCATTACTTCCACACCGGAGCGGGATTCCATAGCGCGAATCACGACGCGGAACTGAGGATCGGTCAAAATACCCGTAATCGTGGCCAAAGTCGGAATACCGCTGTTATTCTGGGACAGACCGCTGGTGATATTACCCATGGTCTGAGCCGTGGCATCCGAGTAGGCAGGGAAAGAACCCGCAGGATTGGCCTGGGACGGTGCGCCCTGATAAGAAGGAGCTGAACCACCGGTGGCGCCAATGTCGCCATTGCCGAAGGTGAAGTTGCCCAGGTACCAGTCAAAGCCAAGGGCCTTGCTGTCGTTCTGTTCGACTTCGACGAATTTCACTTCGATCGAAAGCTGAGGAGGAGGAGCATTGAGAGTCTGGATGACCTGCTCGATCACGTCCAGAACTTCAGTCGTGGAACGAACCCAAAGGAGACCTCTGCGATCATTGAAGACCAGCGTATGCCCCGGACGGGCCGTGCCCATCTGTTCCTGCTGCATCATCTGGTTCTGTCCGCCGGCACCACCCTGGCCGCCCATCATACCGCTCAAAGATTGAAGACCACCACCGGCCATCATCATCATACCGATACCCTGGGTCGAATAACTACCTGAAGTAAACTGTACACCCGTTACAGACTGGAAGAAGAGGCGGACACGTTCCTGCACCATACCGCTATCCAATTCCATCGTAACATAGGGCAAACCACCGCTGCCCTGGCTGCCGCCGCCCATGCCGCCGCCGCCGGAGGAGCTGCCTGCCGTATAAACGCGGGCCACATAACCGCCGGTCGTGCTGCCGCCGCTGCCGCTGCTGCTGCCGGAGCTGTTGGAACCTTCCACACCGACCTCTTCAGAGCTGACAGAAACCAGGCCCTGCCAGAAGGTGTTCGGATCCACGCGGAAAGTTCTCTGGAAAAATTGATCATTGGCCAACTCGCGAGCGCTGAAAATGACCGCATAATCTTCAACGGAATATTTGACGGGACGGTCGCAGCACTTCACGATCGCATCAAGAATATCCATCAGGCGCACATTGCGCAAACCCGGTTCCAGATAGACATTGTATTTCTCACCGATATTCTGGGAATCCTGCACCATGCGCATGAACTGGTTGGCACTGGAGCCACCGCCCATCGCGCCGCCGGCACCCATACCTCCGCCACCGCCGCCCATGGAGCCGAGCATCATGCCCGTTCCGATCCGGGGCATACCGGTCATCGGGTCAATATCAGTATAGTCGGTGTAGAGGCTCTGCAAACCGGCCCTCTTCTGATCAATACCGTTGCTGATAATGAAATTGACACCCACGCCATCGGGGTCGTTTCTGAGAGAGACCTCCTGGAGCTCCTGAGCTACTGCGCCCAGGGAGATGCCGGGGAACCTCAGCTCGGCGACCGTGATGCGGTCGAGCTTATTCAAAATCTTCTGGCGTCCCACCCCGGTATTGATCAGGTTGGTGCGTGCCATAACATTGGGAATCGGCAAATTCTGTGCATTGGTGGTCAGAACCCATGCGCGGGCGACGTCCACGATGCTGGCATCGGAGACCAGGCTTCGCTTGCGCATGATATTGGAGGCGTACTTCTCCTCCAGAAGTTTCTGATAGTACTGAGCGGCGGTATTATCCGGGGCGATCTTGATCACCGCCTGGAGAATCTCCTGCGCCTTCTGATAGGAGCCCATTTCATAGAGCACCTTGGCGTCGTGAAGCATCTGATTCACTTCAGCCGACTCAGTGGCCACATCTTCACCGTGCTCACGAACTTCCTTGCTGGTGACGCGATTCTTCACCAGCGCGCGTTGTTCGACTGCCGCCTCCCGGGCGCGCTGAGCCTTCAAACTCGTCGGGTCCACCCGCAGAGCATAATCCAGCTTTTCAACGGCCAGATTATAATCACCCTGCTTCAGGGCCTGCTGAGCCTCGTAGACGCTCACCTCGGTAATACCGGCCGCAATGCGGCGATATTCATCGGTCGCACCGGCTTGGCCCACCTGGCTCAAGGTCTTGTAAGCATCGCTGTACAGGCGGGCTGCTTCAGTCCAATCGCCTGCGGTGCGAGCTTTGTCGGCCTTATCCAAATAGGTGTTTATCTGTTTAACAGCCTCTTGGCGTCTTACAGCTTCTTCTTCAGCGACCTGCGCGGGGGTTTTGACAACAGGTGCATTCTGCGCCTGGACAGCTATCTCCGCCCAGAGAGCCATCAGGAGAGCTCCACAGAAGAGGAGGCCAGCCCTGACCAACATGGATTTTCTGTTCTTGTGAACTTTCATACTACGAGTTTTACGGTGCAGCATTATATTTCAAAGTAGTTTTGAGCGTTGTTGCCGGATTCAGCAAAACAAGCTCATTTGAGGTCAAAGTCACCACTCTATTGGTTTCACCCAACAGGGTAATGGTGCTCAATTCCCTCACGTTGTTAAAGTTGCGGCTCTCAGCATCATAGCGCAGGTTGGCAATATAGCCGTCAACGCGCTCGAAAACCTGGCCCTTGGTCAGCGTCACGACCTGGCCATCTTTTTTCATTTCCAGCGAAACTTCCTTGGGCGCGTCAGCCGGACGCACTTCCAGAAGTCTAAAAAGATCATTTTCTTCGCCCACGCTCATCATCACGGTGCTCATGCTGGTCGGAGGAGTCCCCCGTGCATCGGGAGCATTCACCCGGACAATTTGCATCGCAAAGCGTGTGGACGAGCTACTGGAGCCTGTATCCAAAAACTTAACCGAGAAGACCAGTGGAAGAATCTCCTTAATTTTGACACCCTTAGGCCCAAGGTCTTCACCTGTTATGAAGGAGCCATCCGGTTTCCGGCGCCATATATCCGGGTTAAACAGATAGTGGCCCTCATCAAGGTTCAGCACGGCCGAGTTGGCAAAGCGCTCCAGCGCCAGGAGATTAGTAGTGGTATCGACAGGCTGAGCCTTGGCCTCATAGCCTCCCAAACCCACCATTTCTTCTTCACCAGTAGACTCCGCCTGCATGGACACCATCACCGCAGCCACGACCAGCCCGATCACAATGACACCCAAAATCAGTTTCTCGTAATGATTCTTCAAAAATTCCATCGTCTCTTCCTCTTTATGCCGACTGATTTATTCTTCTGCCCCGGCGTCTGTCTGTCCAGCCCCGGCACCATTCCTCACCGGCATCCCGTATTCATCCAGGGTGACACCCGGCAACGGTTTGCCATCACTATAGATATCGGGAATATTGTCTCCGTCAATATCAATGGTTTCTGCTCCTTCGACAGCGGCAGCGGCAGTGGCCTTCGTCTCCTCTGCTTCTTCTTCAGTCTTAAGACGTACAAAATCAACATAAAGAGTCACACGCAACGCCGTCGGTTTGAGGACGGTGGTGGTGACTTTGGGAAGTGCCTTTTCCGCTTCCTCCTCGGCAGCGGTCTTGGCCTGCTCGACCGGACGGCCCTGAGTCATCATTCGGGGGTCCATTCGTCCGCCGCCCATCATGCGGGGATTGTAGCGGCCCATCATGGGATTAATCGTCTCCTGATAACCGGCCAACTCATCAGACAACTCCGAAGCAGCCCGCTCGACCTTGATGCACTTGATCATGAGCCCGTAGGGACTCTGCTGAAGGTCGTTCACGAATTTAGCCAAATCGCCGGGGCTGGTATTGAAAACCAGCTCGTAGGGATAGGAGAAGCTGAACTGATTGGTGATAATTTTGCGGGCAGGCAGATAGTCCGCCATGTTATTGGCCACCTGAAGCAGGTCATTAGTAGCACCTGCAGCGCGGCGCACACGGATAAATTCCGAAATACCGGAATCCATCAACGTGTTGCAAAGATATTTGACATGAGCCAACTGCTCGGCCTGAATCCGGAGGCTGTTCGTATCCATCCGCAGGTTCGAGCGCTGAGCCGTGAAAGAATAGCTGAAATTAACGCGATTGGTCGGCAGCTGAATGGAGAGATTCTTGGCCTTCTGGTTCAGCTCAGCCACCATGGTCTCGAGCTCATACTTGAACCCGCTGGCCGTATAGGTATCTTCGGGAACCGGCACCGGTGCAAAGCGTTTATCGAAATCCTTGCGAAGCGCCTCCACTCTGAGTGCCTCGGCTTTCATCGCCTCAATATTTGCCGCATTGGGATAGGGAGTCGCGCTCTGGAGGGATTCGAGCCGTGTTTTTGCGCTCGTTAACTCCTCGGCCATTGAAGCATTGACGCTCATACCATGCATGAGGTAATAAACAGCACCTGCAACTAAAAGTAAGGAAACAAGGGCACTGATTGCCAGCGTCTGGTTAGACTTGACCCACACTTGAATTTTCTTCATGTCCAGATTCATAACTCTCCTATATCTTCACGGGGGTCTTCAGTTTAAGCTTCACGTTGAAAGTAAACGTATTGGCGTAAGCATTCGTCATCGCCGATTGAGCCGCCAGGCCGGTGGCACTCACGTCAAAGAGATTGGTCATCGACTTGATCTTCTCTTCAAAGCGGAAAGCGAGCTCATCATTGGCAGTCACACGCAGCTGATTCAAATTCACACCCTTGCAGATGAGCTTGATTTCACGAATCTCATTCGTATTGGCCGGGGCACTCTCGCCGCCGATCTCTGCGCCCATCTTCAACAAATCCGCATAACTGGAGCTCATGTTGGCGGCTGCCCCTCCTCCGCGGCCACCCCCGCGGCGCATCGTCAACATACGGCGCATCGCCATCGCGGAGACCGCGGCTGAATCGCTGCCGGAGGAAGAACCCGGTTCTTCCAGGCCTACTTCCATATCGGGAAGCTCGGGGAGGAACTGCTCCACCCAGAGACCGGCCTTGATTTCCCGACCCGTATCCGCAGAGAGAATCTCGCTGGCCTCCTGCTGTGTCTCGGCCGCAGCCTGATGCAATTGACTCAAAATATCAAACCAGAGGAATCTCTCGCCTACCCACTCGGTCATCTGGCCCAGCTCGGTCTGAACCTTGCTGATTTTGGATTTTTCGGCGGAAATCTGGGTAGAAGGCCCCTCCAATTGGGCAATCTTTTGTTCTATCTCAGACAGGGCTCTCTTCTTGGGAGCCACCATCTTATTGCCGTAAAACCAACCCAGGGCGAAAAGCCCCACGACCAGCGCCGCCACCGAGGCGACAAAGAACGGCTTTTTCATCTCGAGCTTCTGGCTTTCGCGCACACGCTTCGGCACCAGGTTCAACTCTAGCGGACACTCAGCCAGGTTGCGCAGAGCCAAACCGACCAATTCACCCATGGAGTGGGCCGTCTTCTGAAGTTCATCCAGGTTTACCTCCGGAGCGATCTCCACATTTTGCAGCGGATTGAAATACTCCACGGGGACGCCGAACTTCTCGGCAAAGAATTCCGCCGTATAAGGCAGAGTCGAGCCTCCGCCGGCCAGGTAAATCTTCACCGGAGTGGTGCCATCGGCCTGCTTCTGGTAAAATTGAATCGTCTGGTTAATCTGAATATGGAGGCGGGTCAGAACATTGCGCGCGATCTTGGATATCTGCGCCTGCCGCTGATTGTCGGGTTCTTCAAACGCGCCGCCCAGACTGACGAAACCCTCGGAAATCTTGAATTGCTCCGCTTGCGCAAAGGCCATCTTGGCTTCAGCGGCAAACTCCTGCGTAATCGCATTGGCTCCCACGTTGAGAGAGCGGCAGAAGAAGCGGCCCTTCTCGAAGAAGAGAACGCTGCTGGTCTTGGCTCCGATATCCAGGAGCATCACGCACTCATCGCTGCTCTGGCCGTAAGTGTAGCGATAGGCATTGGAAAGAGCGGAAATCGAAACGTCAACCACCTGCAGGGAACGGCCCGAATCGGCGGTCGTGCGGAAAATACTTTCTACCAGATCACTCTTGATCGCCACCAGGAGCACTTCCATGGCGCCGTCGGGAGTCGTCCCGACCTTCTGGTAATCCCAGACGACCTCACTGAGCGGAAAAGGAATATTCTGTTGAGCCTCGTACTGGATGATCTGAGCCGCCTTGGAGCTATCCACCGGAGGCAGCTTCACGAACTTATTGAAAACTTGATAACCGGGAGCGCAGACATTGGCCAGCTTGCCCGATATGGGGCGCTCGGCCACAAGCTCGGCAAATGCTTTCTTGAGCAATCCTTCGCGTGCGGCATCTTGCGAACCCAATAGACCTAGCGGCCTCACGCCAAACTGCTTGAGCCGCAATCCACCGGTTTCGGCCACCTCAAACTCCGCCAGCTTGAGGCTTCCAGAACCGAAATCGAGACTTAAAAATGTCTTCGTACTTAACATGTTATATCATCAAACTTGCTGCCTGTTTTTCTCAGGAGCCATGACCATCCCCCCGCACGAGGATAAAGTATCGGCAAGGAGTATCTCAGTATTTAATAGTTGCGTCAAACTTCTTTTTGAATCTAATTCCATTTATTTGGAGTCAGTCCGCCGCCCGAATTCCTAGAGCGGCTGGCCGGAAAACCATTCAATCGTTTTCTTCAAGCCATCGCGCAAATCGACATTGGGCTCCCACTGTAGCAGATTTCGTGCCTTAGTGATATCCGGACGCCTTTGTTTGGGGTCATCCGTGGGTAAATCTTTATGAACCAGCTCCAGCTCTGCCCCTGTCAGCTCCAAAATCAATTCCGCGAACTGCTTGATGGAGAGCTCATTGGGATTACCGATATTGACCGGGTAGCAATAGTCGCTCATCATGAGCCGGTAAATTCCTTCAATTAAATCCGAACAATAGCAGAAACTGCGGGTCTGGTTACCCTCTCCGTAGAGGGTGATGGGCTCTTTCTTCAGAGCCTGAGAGATAAAAGCCGGCACGACCCGTCCGTCATTGAGCCGCATTCTGGGCCCGTAGGTATTAAAGATACGGACGATCCGGGTTTCAAGTCCATGCTCCCGGTGATACGCCATAGTCATGGCTTCGGCGAAACGCTTGGCCTCATCATAGCAGGAACGGGGGCCGACCGAGTTGACGTTACCCCAGTAATCCTCGGACTGAGGATGCCGCAAAGGGTCGCCATAAATCTCGGAAGTGGAGGTAAGGAGGAAACGCGCCCGGTTTTTCATGGCCAGACCCAGAGCCTTATGCGTCCCCAGGGACCCAACCTTGAGCGTCTGGATGGGAAACTCCGCGTAATCAATCGGGCTGGCAGGCGAGGCAAAGTGCCACACGTAGTCTATCTTTTCACTCAGAAACATATACTGGGTGACATCCTGCTTGATGAATTTAAAATTCTCGTTGCCGGCCAGGTGGGCGATATTTTGCACCCGCCCCGTAATCAGATTATCAATGGCGATGACCCGATGGCCCTTGTTGAGGAGGTAATCCACCAGGTGACTGCCCAGAAAGCCCGCACCGCCGGTGACGACCGAGACGGATTGAGCTTTTTGAGAATCGGAATTTCCGTTTTCCGTATTTGTGTGCATGTGAAATAATGCAGGAGGCATCCAACGCTTTCTACTTGAAGCCAAAGACACCGACTTTCAGAAGCGCGATTATAGGGAAACCGCTTCTCTGAATCAACCAGGAATTTCGGTTAATCTTTATTTTCCGGCGTCCGATAGCTTTTCAAGACCCAGGCACTGAGCCAGGCATCGGGATTTTCCACGGCGTCAATATCCAGAATATACTCCTCTGCTCCCTGCTCCGGCACGGTCAGTTTCAAACCGAACTGGTAATTCTCAAAGGAGCGGGCACAGTAATCCCGAACGGGGACACCCTCAGTTTCGGCTTTTTCGGCCAGGCGAATTGCCGCCTCCTCGGTAAAACGAATCCGGATTCCGTATGACTGGGTAAAGCGCTGCGCAAACTCATGCACCACGGCGCTGGATATCTTGAAGCGTTCACGCTCGCCCTCGGCCAGAAGCCGCGCGAGCTCTTTTTCGGGGTTGAGGATGACCTCGCGGGTCACGATAAAGCGCTTCAACTTCGTGCTGGGCAACTCAAATTTATAGTGACGGAAGACCCGTTCGCAAACGGTCATGAGACCGCGGGCGCCGGTATTTTCCCGGGCGGCCTGGCGCGCTATCTCCCGCAGCGCATCTTCGTGGAAGAAAACCTCGATCTTATAGGCCTCGAAGGATTGCTCATACTGGCGCACGATGCTCCCCTCCGAAGATTTCAATATCTGGTAAAGGTCATCCTCCAGAAGAGATTTGCAGACGACTCTCACGGGCAGGCGGCCGATAAACTCGGGCTCGAAACCGAAATCGATAAAATCCTGAGTCGTCGCCTGGTCAAAAACATCTTTCTGGGATTGCGATTCGGAGGCATTCCTCGCCGCGGAAAAGCCGATCGAGGCCTCCCGGAGGCGCTTGGTGACGACTTTTTCCAGTCCCTCAAAGGCGCCGCTGACGATGAAGAGAATGTGGCGGGTATTGATCGTCGAAGGCTGGCGTTTACGGTCTCCGGAGCCGCTCATCTGCATCATCATTTCGAACTGGCCCGAGATATCATTGGGGGCACGGGTCGGCACTTCGGTCTCCTCCATCAACTTGAGGAGGTTGGTCTGGACTCCGCGGCCGCTGACATCTCTACCGCCCTGGGTTCCGCTGGCAGCGGCGATCTTATCCACCTCATCCAGATAGATAATCCCATACTGTGCGCTCTCCACGTCGCCATCAGCCTGACGGACCAGGCTCCGGACCAATTCCTCCACGTCGGCACCCACGTAACCGGTTTCGGAAAACTTGGTCGCGTCGGCCTTCACGAAGGGAACGCCAATCAGCTCGGCCATACTCCGGACCAGATAGGTTTTGCCTACACCGGTGGGCCCGAGCAAAATCACGTTCTGTTTGGAGTAATTGCTCTGGGTTTTGCCCTCGCGGGCCATCCGCACATGGTTGTAATGGTCGCACAGGGCGACGCTCAGGACCTTTTTGGCCTCATCCTGGCGGATCACGTAGCGGTCCAGAAATTCTTTGACCTCTTTGGGCTTGCGATTGAACTTATTGAGATCATCGGGCTGCTTGCGCGGCGGCTCGGGCTCCGTCGGTTTCTTCTCGGGAGCGGCACCTCCGGGGGAAGTTCCCTGGCCGGCAGCGCTCTTGAAGAAGGGGCTCTCATGGATTCCCAGCTGTTTGAGCGCCTCTTCCAGACGTTTTTGAATTTCTTCAGGCGAAGGCGGCTTTTCGTTTCTAAAAGGTTTACTCATCTATCAATTCCGCTAAATAAAAATCGTCGTTCGTGTATCTCAGTTGCTCTCTATGTTTTTGACAGGGGACAAAGACACGCGTCGAAAGCTTCTACCGCTTTCGACCGCGCTTTGTTTCCCGGTTCCTCCCTATGGCGTTTGCCTCTCGAATCGTTCTCTAGCCGATCTTCGAGCAGACGTTGACGGTCATCTCGGTGAGATATTGGTCTTTCTTTGCCACAAAATCCACCAGATGAGGCTGAGCCAGATGCGCTTCCAACAGTTCCTTACTGGCCCAGTTTTCAATGAACCAGAAGCGGCCCGGCTGACCGGCTTCCTCATGAAGGTTATAGCTGATACAGCCATCATCCTTGCGTGAGGGCTCCAAGAGCCCCAGAAGCATCTGGCGAACCTCTTTTTCCATTCCCGGCTTGGCAATAATGCCCGCTATGACTGTGACCGATTTTCCGTTCATATCCCCATTAATATGGCCCAAAAACGCGATTTGTGCAAGATTTCCTGAGCGTCTTCTTGACAATACACTCAGAAGAGGCTTTCCTCTTTTTCCGCGCGATGCGGAGAAAACTTTGCAAACGCGCACCGGGGGATGTACTCTGCCGCAGAGCGGGACAGAGACAGAGTCCTTGGGCAGATTAATGACATGATGTACGATGTTGATGAATTTATAGGAGAGGTGCTCGAGGAGCACGGTATGATGGAAGAAAGTAAAAGAGCGCTCTTAAAAGTGCTTGATGCTTCAGTGAGTCCTTTGGTCAGGGAGCTTGATTTTGAAGAACTTTCTAAAGATTTAGAAGAATCATTGTCAGAGCTTTTCCAAAAAGAGACACCTCCTCCCGGAACGAAAATCATCCACTTTGGTCTCAGAGAAACCGCCGAAGGCTGCAGTCTCTATGTCGTCGGCACTAAAAAACGGGAACTGCCCGAATTTCGCGACTCTGAAGAATGGGACTGGGTCGGTCCCCTCGGCGGAGAGCTCAAGATGCCTGCTCTTTGCGCACTCTGGGAGAGCGTCAGCGGCGGCCGTGAGGAAGAATGGGAAGTCGTTCTGGCGGTGACCCTGATCGTCCTGAAATATTACCTGGCTGAGAATGCAGGCGATTTCCTCTCCATGATCAATCTCTCCAGCGTAAAAGTGACCGCCGGTTTCGATGAAGGCGATCTTTACGAACTTCAGCTGGAAGAAAAATAGAAAAGTTGCCGATTTTTAGGGAGCATCTCCCCTATCCCGGGGGCTGCTCCTTGTGAGTCATGATGAGGAGGACCCGTTTATCGGTTTCCTCCATGCCGTAGGAGCCCACGAAAGCCAGATTCCGGATGCAGCGCTCCGGGGCCTCATCGATAATTCCTTCCAGCGAGGTGACATAGCGATTCTCCATCGCCATCATTGCGAATAATACGACCGCGGAGACTCCGCTGGTGACCTTGAGCGAACAGCACCACCTCCCGCTGAATCATGGCGATAATCACTTCCCGCTCCTGCTTTACAAACTTGTCTCTTTTTCCTTACTGTCTAACTGGTTTTGCCCCTCAAGCGGCCTGTTTCAACCAACCCACAATCACTTCTCAACTCTCACCCGGAGAATAAGTGAGGCCGCGCGCCAAAGCAGTGTAATATGGGACATCCCCTCCAAATAGTGAGGAGAGCCGCAACATGTTAGGATCACGACAAAACTCCCATACTATCATTGTGACCGATTTTCCGTTCTTATCCCCATTGATATGGCCCAAAACTGGATTATGAATAATTTACTGAGCGTCTTCTTGACAATACACTCAGAGGTGGACATGCTCCACCGCAGAAGCGGTGCTTAGACTGAGTCATTTAGGCAGATTAGCGTCATGATGTACGGCATTGATGGATTTAGGGAAGAGGTGCTTGAGGAGCACGCTATGCTGGAAGAAAACAGGAGAGCTTTTTCAGACGGTAATCCCGATAATACTAAAAAATATTTTCAATAAACTGAATAAAAAGAAGACAACATAAAAATGAAAAAATACATTGCGCTGATCTCGGTATTGTTTATTCTGCCGCTCTCCGTGGATGCTTCCATTATTTATATTTCCGCCACCGGGAATGATGATCTTGCCAGGCCGGATGATCCCGATCTTCCTTTTCTCACACTCCAGGCGGCACTGGATCAAACCACTGACGGCGACACGGTCCGGATCGCCAGCGGCACTTATCCGGTCACGCCCATCGTCGTTCCCTGGTATAAACCGCTGCCGGAGAAAATGGCCCCCATCCAGATGATCCAAAAAAGCAATATCACCATCGAGGGCGAAGAGGATACCCTCATCCACGCTCCCGGCGCGGGAGATGTTTTTGCGATGGTTAACTGCACCAATATCGTCGTCCGCAGTATCCGGTTTGAAAGCAACAATCCCCCTGTCCCGGACGGCGAATTAAACGGCGGCAGTGAACCGCTCCTTTACAGCACGGTTCATCTGCGCGATAATAATGATGGCATCTCTATCAGCAACTGTCAGTTTTCCGGTTTCGGCAACCATGCAATCTCTCATCTTTGGAGCCCCAAGACTTCTCAAAACGTCACTGTCACCGACTGCTCTTTCAGCAATGGCGGCGCGACAAATGTGACTAAAATGGAAGTAGATGGCGCCGCGGTCAGCGGCATCGGCAGTCACTGGCTGGTGGAAAGTAATTATGTGGAAAATTGCCAGAGAGGCTTTGAAATTGAATGCTTTTCCTCAAACTTAAAGCATGATATCCGCATCCAGAAGAATACACTAACCAATATTCTGGAAAAAGGCATCATGCTTTTTGCCACCTGCCAGGATACGAATGTGGCCGTCAATTTCTCGGACATCACCATCGCCCATAACAAACTGATCCGCGTCAATTACGGCATTTTTGTCTCCGGCGGGGATCGGATCAAGATTACCGATAACAGGGTCAGCATTTCCGACCAAGTCGGTATTGCCGCGGTGGCCTCGTTCAATAACCTCAGCAATGTGGAAATCAGCCGGAACTATGTGAATAGCTGCGTGGAGCGCGGCATCCAGGTGAATTCGCCTTCCAAAAATAATTATAAAGTATCTCATGCCGTGATCGAGGATAACAATGTCAATACCACCGGCAACTCCGGCATCTTGGTCGCCGGGGATGATATCCTTATCCAGCGGAATAATTGCAGAAACTGCGGTTGGATGGGGATGTTTTCCGGAATCCAAACCCTCGGCAATGATGTCAGGATGATCGGCAACCGTCTTTCCAATAACGGCACCAGTTTCATGAAGTACGGTATCTACATCCAGTCTGGCTCCACTAACAATTACCTTGCCGATAACATCATCAGCGCACCTTCCATCGCGCCGGTCTTCGACGCAGGTCAAAACACCATCTATAAATACGCACTGGCGATCGCCAGGAATGATGACGGTCAATTCATTGTCACGAGCAACAGCGGCCCCGATTACAATGTCAGCCTCTATACGTCCAGGGACTTGGACCGGTGGATGCTGATAGATACACAGATATCGGACAGCAAAGGCGTTGCCACTTTCACCTATACACCAAACACACGCAACTCCAAGACCTTCTTCCGGGCAACGCAAGATCGCTGATCCGCTCCGAGAATCCTCAATCGCCTCTCAACTCGCCCCGGAGGATAAGTGAGGCTGCGTGAGGCTGCGCGCCGAAGCAATATAATATGGGATGCCTCTCCAAAAATAAGAAGAGCCGCGACCTGTTACGATCGTGACTCTTCTTATGTTCTCCGGCCGTACCGCCGGAGGTGAATCAAAACGTGATTACTTGTTCAAGCGGGCCTTCAACTCATCGAGCTGGGCCGTCAATGCCGCCGGCAGATGTGCACCGTAACGGGCATAGTTTTGACCAATGCTTTCGATCTCCTTGATCCAGCCTTCTTTATCGACCTTCAGGAGCTCGGCCATATCCTCGGCGCTCACCTTGCAGTCGGACAAGTCAATGGCGTCAGGTGTCGGCAGATAACCGATCGGGGTCTCCTGAGCCTTGCCGGTACCTTCCACGCGCTCGCAGATCCATTTGAGGACGCGGCTATTCTCACCGTAACCGGGCCAGAGCCAGCGGCCATCAGCCGTCTTGCGGAACCAGTTGACGAAGAAAATCTTGGGAAGAGCATTGCGGTTTTCTTTGGCAAACGTGAGCCAATAACCGAAGTAATCGCCCATGTTGTAACCGCAGAAAGGCAGCATCGCGAAAGGATCGCGGCGGAGCTGACCCGAGGCGCCCAAAGCGGCTGCCGTCGTTTCAGAACCTGCTGCTGAACCCATGAAGACACCGTGCTCCCAGCTGAAGGACTGGTTGACCAGAGGAATCGTGCTCGGACGGCGGCCACCGAAGAGAATCGCGGAAATCGGCACACCGGCCGGGTTTTCCCAATCCTTGTCGATCACCGGGCATTGAGATGCCGGAGCCGTGAAACGGGCATTCGGGTGTGCACCCTTGGTACCGCTGGAAGGAGTCCATTCGTTACCGTGCCAATCGATTCCCTTTTCAGGAGCAGGAACACCCATATCTTCCCACCAGACGTCGCCATCGGGGGTCAACACCACGTTGGTAAAGATCGTGTTCTTCTCCATGCTGTGCATCGCGTTGGGGTTGGACTGCATGGAAGTTCCGGGCGCCACGCCGAAGAAACCATTCTCAGGGTTCATGGCATAGAGGCGGCCATCGTCACCGCGGCGAATCCAGGCGATATCGTCACCCAGGCAACGGACTTTCCAGCCCGGCAGGGTCGGCATCATCATGGCCAGGTTCGTCTTACCGCAAGCGCTCGGGAAAGCGGCGGTGATATAATAGGTCTTACCGGCCGGATTGGTCAGCGCCAGGATGAGCATGTGCTCAGCCATCCATCCCTCTTTGCGGGCGACGTTGCTGGCGATACGCAGAGCGATACATTTTTTGCCGAGCAGCGCGTTTCCGCCGTAACCCGAACCATAGGACCAGACAGCGGGATCATCGGGGAAGTGAACAATGTATTTCTTGGCAGGATCGGGTTCGCAAGGCCAGGGTACATCTTGCTGTCCCGGCTCCAGAGGTGCGCCTACCGAGTGAAGGCACTGAATGAAGGTGCCCTTTTCACCCAAAGCTTCGATCACACTCTTACCCATACGGGTCATAATCCGCATGTTCGCCACGACATAAAGTGAATCGGTAATCTCGATACCGATCTTGGCGATGGGAGAACCCAGCGGTCCCATACAGAAAGGAATGACATAAAGGGTGCGGCCCCGCATACATCCTTTGTAGAGAGGCAACATTTCGGCCTTCATCTTATCAGGATCTGCCCAGTTATTGTTTGGACCCGCTTCTTCTTTAGTCTTGCTGCAAATAAAGGTACGGTCTTCTACACGAGCCACATCGCTGGGGTGCGAACGCGCCAGATAGGAATTCGGGCGCTTGTTCTCGTTCAACTTGGTAAATGTTCCGCTCTTGACCATGAGGTCACAGAAGGACTGATACTCCTCATCTGAACCATCGCACCAATGGACATTGGTGGGCTGGCAAAGATTAGTCATCTCCTTAACCCAAGCGATTAAGGATTCGTTCTTGGTGATGCATTGACCTAACATTCTATCTATTATTCGGTAGAGATTACCCACCTTTTCGAGTGACGCCCTCCCTTCACCCGGTGGGGGAAGCAACGAGAGGTCGGCTGGTCGCGGTAAAGGTCCCGAGTGACCATGACAGGACCAAACTAACACGGAAAGCTCCCTTTTGCAAGCGTCAAGGGAAATAAAAGTAAAAAAGACTACTTAGGGAATTAACTTTTACTAATGATGTCAATTTTTAATCATTAGATTTTCTAACCTCACTGGCCTACTCCTCGGCCGTTTCAGATGCAGTGGAGCGGGGCGAACTCACAATCGTTTCGACTAAAGAGAGTTGCGCAAGCTCAGGATTTTTCACATTCAGGAGGTGGCTCTGCTTCTGCATTTCCAGGGCCGCCGGGAGAAACCTCAATTCCAGAGAGCTAATCAAACCGTTATAGGACTCGGCACCTCTCTTAATATGGCCGCCCAGGTCGGCGATGTGCTTCAGGAGCACTCGCATCCGGTCATAGAGCACGCCGGCATTGTTCTGAATCTTGACAATTTCATCGGTGAGTTTGCTCTCGGCCCAGGCCTGGGCGATCGTCTCCAGAAGCGCGATGAGAGTCACGGGCGTTGCGATCAACACATTATTCTTGTAGGCAAACTCGATCAGCTCCGGGTCCTGGTTCCATGCCGCGCTGAAGATACCTTCACCGGGGACGAACATGACGGCAAACCGGAACGGGCGGCCTATATTTCTGGTGTAATCCTTACTGTTCAGTTCGGAAATCCTGGCCTTAAGCTGGCGGACATGGTTTTCGAGGTACTGCTTCTGCTGAGCCGGCTCGTGTGCTTCCAGGGCATTGAGGTAAGATTCCAGGGGTACTTTGGAATCGACCACGATCACCTTATCGCCGGGGAGATTTACCAACATATCAGGACGCATGCGGTTGCCCTCATTGGACGCCATGCTGACCTGCTCATCAAAATCGCAATGCTCGAGCATCCCCGAGAGCTCCACAATCCGCCGGAGCTGAATCTCACCCCAACTGCCGCGGACTTGCGGTTTGCGCAGGCTTTCGACCAGTTTCCGGGTCTGCATATCCAGAGATTGCTGGGTCTGGAGCAAATTCTGGAGCCGCGCATCCAGCGCTTTGTAGGCCCCGACGCGCTCTTTCTCCATTACTTCGTTGCTGGAGCGGAGTTTCTCCATCTGCTCGCTCACCGGCTTCAAAAGCGCTTCGATGGCGGTTTTGCGCTTATCGAGCTCGCTTTCAGAGCCTTTCTGCTGTTCACGAAATTTCTGTTCGGCCAGCTTCAAGAGCTCTGCATTGGCGGATTTGAGGGTATCGGCAGAGAGAGATTTGAAGATATCGCAGAATTTCTTCTCGGCCTCCTCCAGCGTCTGCCGCTGCTTGAGCTCCAGACTGGCAAAAGCGGTACGCTCACTCTCAAGAGTCGCCCGGACAGAGGCCAGATCCCTCTGGCTTTGGTTTAGAGCTTCGCGATTTTTACCCAGCTCTTCTTCTTTTCGCACAAGCTCCTCCTGCAAACCGGGGATCAGCTCTGCCTGCTGCCTCAGCGCGGCCAGAGCCTCTTTATCCCGAGAGCGGGAAAGCAAACAGACGATCACACCCACTGCGCCCAGAGCCACAGCGGCCAACGCTACCCAAAATCCGATATTATCCATCTCTAAAAATCTTCCAATTTTTGTTCCCGAAACCAAGCCATCTACAGAACAAGGACGCCGGCCAATACCTCCGGAAAAATTCTCATTTTCCGAAAACACGAGCCGGCGCCATTGTAAGCCCTAAATCTGAATCAGTCTAGTTTGTCCAAATTAAATCCGTTTGGGCGGCAACCCCCACTGGCTCAAAAGTCATAAACCACTGAAAAGCCTGAATGAGAGAGGGGAAAGCACCGTCGCCATGGTCACCCCCGGGAACTGGGTCAGTGAGAGGCACGTTGACCCCCATCTTGCGGAACTCTTCCACGGCCACCAGCGAGTTCTGGTAAGGGACGTCGTGATCGCCCGAGCAATGCCAGAGGCGCATCGGAGCCTTAGGGGCCCAACCTCTGCAGGTGTCATTATCTCTCAAAGCGACTCGGAGAGGATGGTTCGGGTCATTATGGATCGCCGCCAGGTACTCGGGGCGCAGAATTTGATCCACCCGCTCGGGCAGAATCGCATCAATCTCGTCAGCGCTGTGCATACCGTCCAATAGAGGCGGCAGTGTCTCGTTGTAGGGAGGTAAGAGGAATTCGTCAACAGAATCGGATTTGACTAGCCTGTAAACATGCTGATAGGCCGCCATGATGTAAACGAAATATCCCATAGCACTCATCGGTTCGGGCGAGAGAAAATCTTCGGCCATGGTCCCCGACAGATCATAAGGTCCTGCCAGAGGGGCTGATGCCATGATGTTGAACTCGTTGGCATAACGGGTTTCAATCTCGCGCTGCAGCGCCATGGTGGAGTGTCCGCCTTGGGAGTAGCCGACCAGGAAAAGGCGGTCCAAGGGGACTATTTCTTTATCTGCACAAAAAACTCTGGCAGTGCGCAATAGATCAATCGACGCCGTCGCTTCCGAGCCCGCATGGCAATAGGGGTGGAAACCGGGCGAGCCGCCCAGTCCCAGATAATCGCCAATGGCCGATACGTAACCCATCCCGGCAACCACTATGGAAATAAGTGCCTCGGAAGAATCACTCGAATAGGAAGGAGCGTCGGACTTCAAAACAATCGTGCCATGCTGCACACTGATAACGCCCAGAGGCTCTGGACAGTTAGTGGGCAGGCAGATGAGGCCTGTGGCAAGGGTCTTGTCTCCATTGGGGGTGATCGTTTCGTAGCTGACCTTGTAGGTCTCAACTCCATAGCGGAAAGTCACACCCAGATCGGGGGCCATCTGATCCACGAGTAACTGAAGCAGAAATTTGGAATAGGTAGCATCCGGAGTGATGGAAAGGAGAGCTCCCCGGTTTGAGGGCTCTACCTGCACCAGGCGATAAAACTTCTGGGAAGAAGCCGCCGGGTCAAAGGGAGAAGTCCACTGTCTGTCAAGCGTCGGCCAGACCGTGCTGCCGGGCACATTAACCCAGATGTTGTTTTGCAGGCGTTCAGTCACCTGCAAAGTGAAGGCAGCCTCGGGAGTACTCTCCCAGGCCAGTTTGATTTGATCCCCGGTTTTGAGAATCTCCAGGCCCGTAGGCAGCGGCTGCGCATTGAGCGTCCAACCGTAGGCGACAAAAAGCCCTAGAAGAGCCGCAATCCAATTTTTTTTCATAGAGAACACCTTATCTTTCTCGTCTGAGTCGTAAATTTGTTTAACGGGAAAATATATCCGTCTTTGTAAGGTAGCAATTACCTGCATTTTTTCAAGATAATAATGAAGTATTTTCTCAAAAAAAGGCGCGCCGCATTGCCTCAATAAAAGATCACGCGGAAATGGGAATATCGAGGAAGATAAAAACCGCAGATGACGCAGATTCGCGCAGATTTTTTTAAAAGGAATTGTCGGATGCACCCCCGACCCTGTGGGGGGTACATCCAAGTTTATTTAGGAGTATCACTTGAAAATTCATCCCGCCTCCGCTATACTCACGGTATATTTGTTATCCGGACGCTCCTTGAACCATCTAAAACCGAGAAATCATTATGAAAAAGAATATAGTTCAGCGTTCTCAGAACGCTCTTAAGTGGGCTCTTATGACCGTCATTGCCTTGGCCTTCCTGCTAAGCGCAAATCAATCAGGAGCCGCCGTGGGCGATATTTTCACCGACGACAACTTCAGATACACCGTCCTGACCGAAGAAGGAACAACCGGCACCGTCTCGGTGGTTCGGCTATCAAATACCATCCCCTCCGGAGCAGTTGCTATTCCTGACTCGATCACAAACGGCCCAGTGACCTATGGCGTGACCAGCATTGGAGATAGAGCGTTCTATAATTGCAGTAGCCTGACGAGTATCACGATTCCCGATAGCGTCACCAGCATCGGAAGTTATGCGTTCACCAAATGCAGCAGCCTTTCAAGTGTGGTGATAAGCGACAACGTCACCAGCTTTGGTCAGGGGACGTTCTCCTGGTGCAGCGGCCTGACAAGCATCACGATTCCCAACAGCGTCACCAGCATAGGTGTGGGGGCGTTCCACGGTTGCAGCGGCCTGACAAGCATCACGATTCCCGATGGCGTGACCAGCATTGGAGATCAGGCATTCCAGGAATGCAGCAGCCTGACGAGTGTAATTTTTGGTAACAGCGTGACCAGCATTGGAATGCAGGCGTTCCAGGAATGCAGCAGCCTGACGAGTGTAATTATTGGTAACAGCGTCACCAGCATTGGAGATTTTGTGTTTAGGCAGTGCAGCAGCCTGACGAGTATTACGATTCCCAATAGCCTCACCGTTATTGAAGATCGTGCGTTCTACGGTTGCGGCAGTTTGACGGAGATAGAGGTTGGGGATAATAACCCCAATTTCAGCAGCACAGAAGGGGTGCTTTTCAACAAAGATCAAACAACACTGATTAAATTCCCCGGTGGTAAAAGTGGTTCCTATATAATTCCCAACAGCGTCACCAGCACAGGTGTGGGGGCGTTCGAAGGTTGCAGCAGCCTAACCAGTGTTACAATTCCCGATAGCGTCAACCATATGGGACGTGATGCGTTCATGAATTGCACCAGCCTGACGAGTATCACGATTCCCGATGGCGTAACCGACATTTGGAATTCTTCGTTCTGGGGTTGCAGCAGCCTGACGAGTATTACGATTCCCGATAGTGTCAGCTACATTGGAGCTTATGCGTTCAATTATTGCGGCAGCCTGACCGGCATCACAATTCCCAACAACGTCACCACCATCGAATATTGTGCATTCATCAATTGCAGCAGCCTGGCCAGTGTCACAATTCCCGAGAACGTGGCGATCATTGGAGAATGGGGGTTCCACAATTGCAGCAGCCTGGAGTCGGCTTATTTCAAAGGCGACGCTCCGTGGTTTGGTGCAGAGGTATTTAACAGCGATCCCATACTCTATTATATCGAGGGAGCCTCCGGCTGGACGACGCCTACCTGGAACGGCTACCGTACGGCGATCTGGGGCTCGGAGGAGCCGGACGTGGGAGATACCTTCACTGATGAAAACTTCCAATACACCATTCTCTCTATAGATGGAACAACAGGCACCGTCTCGGTGGCAAAACAATCGACGACTGTCCCCTCCGGAGCCGTTGCGATTCCTGACTCGGTCACAAACGGCTCGGTGACCTATAGTGTGACATGCATTGGAAATAATGCGTTCTATGGTTGTAGCAATCTGACGAGTATCACGATTCCCGATAGCGTGACCAGCATTGGAAATGGTGCCTTCACGTATTGCGGCAGCCTGACGAGTATTACGATTCCCAACGGCGTCACCAGCATCGGGGAATATGCGTTCAATTATTGCGGCAGCCTGACCGGCATCACAATTCCCGATAGCGTCACCAGCATTGGAGAGGGTGCGTTCATCCTTTGCAGCAGTCTGACGAGTATCA
>JALNXY010000046.1 GCA_023230105.1 Verrucomicrobiota bacterium | reverse complement strand
GTAGGTCGTTGCCGGGGCTTATTTAAACATTAGGGCGTCTCATTAGAGACGCCCTTTTCTGTTTTATATCCAAAACACTTTCCTTCCCTTTTCCCACTTCCATCCCCTTTTTTCTTCTGCTCGATTCCCCAAAAGAATTGCAGAAATAAAGTATTATCTTGAACAACAAACTTGCAGATATGGTGTTCTACACGTTAGAATACGGCTATGCGCCGTCTGGAGACTAGGTGGATGTACAAAAAACTTTTGATATGTGGTCTGGGAGGAGTTCTGGCTGGGAATTTTTTCTCAATGGCTCAGGATTCCCAGGCGCTTGTTCCTCAAAAGGCTGTTGAAAGGGTGGCTATTACAGCGCCCCCGACACAATCTGCTGAGCCTGATCTTTCCGATCAGCCCGGAGCTCTTCAACAAAATGTCCCGCCAAAGGAGTTTACCGAGGCTGAAGTTGGTATTGGTTTGGAAGAGATTCAGAGTGAGGATGATACAAAGAATCCTCTTTATGGAAATCCTTACCGGGTGATTGTATCTCGTAATCTATTTTCTTTGAGACCACCTATTTCTTTGGGAAACGTGGTGACCAATGTTGTCCCCCTGGCGCTAAACACCAACAGCTTGAAGTTTCTGGGGATTACAATGATTGGCGGTGTAGTAAAATCTCATTTTATGCTCGCAAAGCCCGGGCAACAACCTCCGCAACAGTACATTTCTCTCTCCGAAGGGCAGGCGTCAGATGGCCTTGAGTGTTTGGGGATCAACCCTGATCCTGTTAATCCAACAGCGGAAATGAGGGCGGATGGTAAGCAAATTAAAGTTTCTTTCGAGACTCACGGTATTGCGACGGGAGGAGCTCTTGCTGCAGCGCCAAAGCAAAATCCAGGGCAGCAGAGAGGACAGAATCCTCGTTTTGGCAGGTCCACGCAGGGCGGTTTCCCTCAACCGTCGCAACAGCAGCCTCAAGGAGCTCAGGCGAGTACAGGATTCAATCTCCCCGCAGTTAATGCAGCACAGACTGCAAATAGGGGGATGAATTTTCAAGCGCCACCTCGCGGAACATATACAGGTTGGAGCCCTTCAGGGACCCGCTCATCAGTACCAACTTCCACGGGCGTTAGAGGTAGTTCCTCTCAAGGAATGCCTATGACACGTGAAGCAGCTATCTACCAGAGTAGGAGACAAGGTTCCAGTGGTTCTACTATTTCACCTCCTATGCCTCCGGGAATGTAAGATGTCGTTGATGTGTATCGAACGATCTAGATAATTCAAGATAATGCCAGCACGGGCACATATCCGTAAACCGGCTGAGAAGAGAGCTGCTATTGATATAGGAAGCAATTCCGTGAAGTTGCTGATTGCTCGGGTAAAGGATAGATGTGTATCGCCGATTGTTGAAAAAAGCACTCAAACCCGCCTAAACAAGGGACTGCGTGAGGGTGGTGATTTTAATTCCGCTTCTATTCGGTCTACGCTCCGTGTTCTGCGGGGATACGTGGAGCTATGCATCCAGCATCAAACGCTTCCTCCTCTGCTTTTTGCCACCAGTGCAGCCAGGAACGCCAGCCTGAAAAGTTTGCAAAATCTGCTTCAGCCGCTCTGGAAAGAGTTTGGCCTTTCTATTCAGGTCATATCTCCTCTTCAGGAGGCAAAGTGGGCTTTCCGAGGAGTATGCTCTGAACGTGATTTACAGGATACACCGGTCCTGCTTACGGATGTGGGAGGGGGAAGTGCTCAATTTATTATCGGAAAAAAAGGGAAACTAATTTGGTCTAAAAGTCGACAGCTGGGGGCTGTTCATTTGCTGGAGTCTTTCTCAGTTTCTGATCCGCCCACATTCAAAGAGAAATCTGAGCTTCTGGCACACGTACGAAAAGCTGTCTCCGAGCTTCGTTCTGAGATTGAGGCGGATGAGATTATCAGAAAAGCGATTCCCGATTTTTCTTTTGAATCTCTACGTTGGATTGGGGCGGGGGGAGCTGCAACTATTTTGGCCAGCATGCATTTGGGCCTTTCACGTTTTAATTCAGCAAAACTCGAAGGTTGTTGTCTGAGTTCTGCAGATATTCAAAAATGGGCGGACCGTATCTGGTCACTTACCCTATCGGATCGCAAATCACTTCCGGGACTACCTTCGGGTAGGGCAGACATTACGCTTTCAGGGGCAGCTGTTTATCTTGCGGTCATGCAAGTGTTTGCTTTTTCAGAACTCACTATTTCTACGCGGGGAGGTCGTCATGGAGCTTTGCTTTCAAGCATGCCTTCGGATAGTGCAGACAGAATTTGGCTCGCTTCTGAAGATAAGGTACTCAATTAAGGAATCCATATTTCCCGTTGGATATAGTGAGTCAGTCTGAGATAAGTTGTAGCTTAATAGAGGCGTGATTAGCGACTGTGGAATGAACTGATACTTTTTTAATTCTCGTCCTGCTCAAGTTAGAATCCGACAGGGGAATAGGCTCAGATTCTGGATTAACTCATTATCCTGCAGATAATATACTGATTTATTCTTTTTTGTCTTGCACTGGATGAGACTTTTGTTTTTGATTGGTCTGTGGGTGATGGAGGAGTATACCCCAAACGGAAGCATTCTTTTTTGATTCGGCTGTCCGTGTTTTTACTTGGGAGCGGTATATTATTACTGGCGCTCGTCGTAACGTTTTGTGTTTGGGATGAACACCGCTCGTTTAATGCTTGGGAAGATTTCTCAGAAGAAATGCAGTCTTTGGGTTACCCGATGGATACTGATCTTCTTTTTCCCGCTCCGCCACCTGAGGAGGATAATTTTGCTGGGATTCCGTTTCTGAAGAATCTGATTGAGCATCAAGACTCTTTTGTAGATGCGTGGGTAGTGGCCTCGACATTGACTAATGTTCATAAGGCTTATGTTCCGACGGAGTTACCAGAGCGTTTCTGGAGACATGGATATGGATGGACCCCGGAGGATGTGCGCCTTATTCTCCTTACACGTGGAGCTATTGAGGAGACGGAACCTCCTGTGAATGCACAGGGTAATTTACAGCTCTTTGGCTATTTCGATTCACATTTTAAAGAATTGAAATCAGCGACAGATCGGACTTTTTGCCAATTTCCCGTTTTTTTTGACTTGGGACCGCAGTATCCCTATCAACACTTGGAGACTCTTCACGAAGTGGTGATATTATTGAGTGCTCGCGCGGTAACTTATTTACACTCGGGGCGCTGCTCTGAAGCTCTGGAAGATATCATTTTCGCCTGGGAACTTATACACAAGCTGGATACGGACCGTACTATTACGGCCTCGTTGATATCAGAATCTTGTTTCATTTATTCTCTACAACCCTTATGGCAGGGCATTGCTGCCCATCAATGGACAGACGCACAATTAAAACAGCTTCAAGCAGATCTAGGCCGTTTTAACTTCATAAAATCTTTTAAGCAGAATTATCTATTTGAGACCGTGTGGATTGCCAATTTGTATGCCACTATAGAGACGGCTTGGATGGAGAGTGTTGTTTCTGCGATTGTAGGGGAGGGTGGGTCTTTTTTAAAAAATCAGGTTTTAAAACTAGAGTATGCTCTGGCAAAACTACTTTCAAAAGTTCCGATGGGTTGGATTCGTATGAATTTGATTCACTTATCGAAAAGTGCTTTCGATTATGCCGAGGTTGTTTATCAGGAAGATGAGCATTTAATAGACCCTTTAGCGGTTAAACGAAAAATGCTGGAGTTGGACACCCTTTATGGGGATACGATCAATCCAGATCGTTTTGTCGTGGGAAAGTTTAAAAACGCCTTGTTCAATTCGGATATTCCTCGAGCTGCTGCTCAGGGACAAGCTTTTGCAGATATGGGAATAATAGCGTGTGAACTCGAGCGTTATTATTTGGCTGAAAAAAAATATCCCAGCGCTTTCTCGACGGAATTATTCCATGAAAAAGTTCCCGCAGACGTTATCATGGGGCAAGAGCCTTATGTATTTCAAAAAACGTCTGCTTCTTTTATGCTTTACTCACTCGCCTGGGATAAACTGAATAACTTGGGACAGATCGGAGAAACGTCCTCAGGAATGGAAGATTGGGTTTGGCCTCCTGCGGATATTCCCGTACCAGTTAATTCTTTCTTTGGCAGAAACCGTTTATAATTTTACTACATGACGACAGCCAACAAAGTCACGATTCTAAGAATTCTACTGGTTCCCGTTTTTATTACAACGATCCTATTTTTTGAACGCACGGGAGATTCGTTTTACCGTTTTCTCGCCATTATAGCCTTTTCGGTTGCTTCCATTTCCGATGCGGTGGATGGCTATATCGCTCGTCACTACAATCAACGCAGTGAGCTGGGGGCGATTCTGGATCCGATAGCAGATAAGGCATTGCTGGTCTCGGGGGCAATTTTGCTATCCCTTAAAGATACGAACTTACCTGCGATTCCTGTCATTTTTATTATCAGTATTCTCAGCAGGGATATGCTTATTTTTTTGGGAGTCGTCATTATTTCCTATGTTTGTGGCAAGGTGAGCGTCCGGCCTCGCTGGCCCGGCAAAACAGCTACGGTGCTGCAAATGATAACGATTCTACTGGCGCTTCTTATCAGTCCGGAAAGGTATGTGATCTTTTTTGCGTATGCAGCCACCTTTTTCACAATTCTCTCCGCTTTTTATTATGTGGCAGAGGGGATTCGCCAGCTTAATGCCTCGCCGGCAAGTGCCGCTTCTCTCTCGTCTTCATCCAAGAAAGAATAATCTGTGCTAGTTTGTCCATTCTGTGATTCCTCGTTTTCTTTCAAAAAAAGACCAAGAGGTTTCCTGTTTTTTAAATTTGTGCTATATTATCCACAGGTCTTCGGATGTGTGTTTAGAGGATCGAAATTCTAGTAACTTAAAAAAACAAAGAAGAACATGGGAAATTTAGCAGATCGTTTTCCAATGAATGTCCCCGGCAAGTACTACTGCGATAGCAACTGTATTGATTGCGGGCTTTGTCGCGAAACTTGTCCTGAGGTTTTCGTGCGCAACGACGAAGGTGGGCACTCTTATGTGACCAGACAGCCGATTAATGCTGAAGAGGAAGCTCTATGCCAGGAAGCTCTCGGTAATTGTCCGGTGGGAGCCATCGGCGATGATGGAGAAGGCTAGAGTAATCTCAGAAGTGGTTAATGCGAGGCAGACAGGAGGTTTAGAAAATATTCATTTTGTTTGTGAGTACTGTTTTTGTCTGCTTTACAAGTAAAGCCTTGAAGAGGATCACTTGGAGCTAATAGAGTACAGAGTACCTTTATTAGCTCTTTTGCTTTTTGGAAGAAATCACCTTTTCCGCCAGTGTTCCCTGCAGAAGCTGATTGCAGACTCAGTATTGAAAAAAGGATGCTCTACTTGCCGGGTTGGTTATTTCACAGCGAGGCGCTATGCTAGAGCTTCACGAATTCCCCCGATTTAATGTCTACGACTTGAGTGCGGGGATAATGTTTTTGAATTTGTTGGGAAAACCAATCTTTGGATGGGGAACTGCCATGAGCCAGTACAACTACTTCAGGGGAGACCTGGTTTACGAGCTCTAAGAGCTCCTTTCGGTAGGCATGGGCTGTTAAGTCAAAATATTCCCGGTGGCATCTACAAGTCACTTCCTGAGCCTGTTCACTGAAAAAGAAGGGTGTATCCTCAACGGCTGCTTTTAGTCTTCCGGCGGGAGAATCCGGATCCGCATATCCGACAAAGAATATCGAATGCTCAGGTTCATTCATAAAACGAAGAGCCATATTGTGAGCAGGGGTGTTTTCGCTCATCATACCCGCTGTTATGACAAAAATTCTGCTTTTGGAAAGTTTAATTCGATTTATGGCGCCGGGCTCCAAGACCTGCAGGCTCAAGGCTTCGCCAAACTGGAGCTCTGCATGGTTTCGATGGGTGTGATGGGAGAGATGATCGTATATTTCGGTAAAGGTTTTTCCTAAACCTCCCACAAAAATAGTTTGGGGCTGAATTTTGCCTTCCTTCATCAGCAGAGCAATTTCTGTCAACACTTCTTGTGTTCTCCCCAAGGCAAAGACGGGAATCATTACGCTTTGTTTTTCGTTTTGTGCTTTAACTAATGAGTTAGCAAAACGTTGTCTTTCCCGAGGCTGTGAAGGATTCGAATCGTGATCTCCCCGGGTTGTTTCCATGATGAGTATATCTGCTTTGACGTCTTTAAAAAGCGCTCGGCGTAGAAGTGTTTGGTCGTGCAGACAGCAGTCTCCCGTGTAGAAGAGGGATTTGCCGCCATTTGATTTCACGAGAATGCCTGCGGAACCCAAAGTGTGGCCGGCATCAAAAAATTCCAGAGTGGGAGAGGCAATTCCCATTCGTGTCTTTTGGAAAGCCATCCATTCAACTTCCCTATTGTACTTAAACCCTTGAAAACGGGGTTCTAAAAGGTCTACGTCTTCATGAGTGTAAAGGGGGTATTCGGGGATGTTTTTTTCCAAGGACTGTTTTTTCATTACGTTTACCGAGTTATGCAGTATCCTGGGAAGCAGGTAATAACTCGGTTCACTCATGAGGAGGTGCGCCTTCGGGAAGTATTTGGCAGCGATCGGAACAGCTCCGCAGTGGTCATAGTGGCAGTGGGTGATCGCTATAGAATCCAGCTCTTCTTTTGCTATCAACTCAAAAAGGGGGAGAGAGGAGGCGCCCTCAATTTTGGGATGGACACCCGAATCCAAAAGTAATCTATGTCCGTCAAGGTCAATGTGCCAGGCGCTTGCTCCAATTTCTTCAGTAGGATTTAAATTACCGATAGTCATCAAGCTGGAAGATAACGAAGATGGTGCCCACGACAGGACTTGAACCTGTACGATGTTATTCACTAGTACCTGAAACTAGCGCGTCTGCCAATTCCGCCACGTGGGCATGTCTACTGCAGGGCCAATAAGTGGCCTTGCACGGAGGGTGAGGCTATCAGCCAGGAGGGGAGATGACAAGAAATAAAATGAAATATTTAGAAATAAGCGCACTCCGCATTGCCTCAAAAATATGCGCACCGAAAAGGGGAAGATGTAGGAGTAGAAAAAGGTGGTTGCCTCAAAAAGAACGCACTAAAACATATGTATGTCTCTGAATATGAGCATGGAAGCAACAAAAGA
>JALNXY010000045.1 GCA_023230105.1 Verrucomicrobiota bacterium | reverse complement strand
GGGGGTGGTAAATGATAAGAGAAAATTAAAATATTTTTTTAAGAATATGAATTGAAGATTTAAATTAGGAGGAAATGAGAAATGAAAAAATTAAGTGTAATATTATTAATAACAATATCATTGTTGTTAATCTGTTCTTCGATGGTATCAGCACAGGCTAAATATGTATTAAAATTTAACCATGTTCTTGCACCAAATGAACCTTATCATGAAGGCTTTCTTAAATGGGCTGAAAGGGTAAAAGAAAGAACAAATGGTGAGTTGGAGATACAGATTTTCCATAGTGCCCAACTTGGGGTCGAAGAAGATATTATTGAACAAATCAGACAGGGTGTAAATGTTGGACAGAATACTGATTCAGCTCGTTTGGGAAATTATGTCCCGGGAATTGCAGTTATGAATGGACCTTATTTCGTGGATAGCATTGAAGATGTAGTAAAATTGAATGAACTTGAGACTGTAAAAGAATGGAAAGAAGAATTGGCCACTGAATATGGTCTTCAAGTACTATCTTTCAACTGGGTACAGGGATTTAGACATTTTATGACCAACAAACCTATTCGAAATCCGGAAGACTTGAAAGGACTTCGTATCAGGACACCTCCGGCACCAATTTGGTCAGAATCTGTAAGAGCATTAGGTGCAGTCCCTACTGCAATTAATTTCCCCGAAATATACACAGCAGTACAGCAAAAAGCAGCAGAAGGTGCAGAATTAGTTTATGCTAATATCTTTGGGGCAAGCCTTTATGAAGTACTGGACTATGTAAGTGAAACCAAGCATTTTTTACTGATCAACTTTGAAGTGGTAAGTGCAGATTGGTTTAATAGTTTACCTGAAGAATATCAGCAGATTTTAGTTGAAGAATGTGATAAGGCTGGTTTAGAGACTTCTTATTCAATGGAAGAACAAATTCCTGACTTTAGGAGAAGAGCTGAAGAACAGGGAATGACTATAATTCCAACAGAGGAAATAGATATAGAAGCCTTTAAAGAAGCCGGAAAAGCTGCATATGAAGTCCTGGGAATTGCTGATGTAAGAGAGCAGATTATTAAAGAATTAGAAGCCTTAGATTAATGGATAATAGTGATTAGAAATACAGTGTAACATATGCAACGTATCAAATAATTTTTATATAAATTGTAGGTCATTAAAGTAAACAAAATAGAGGGCAAAGGAATAGTTAATTGAATAAATGCAGGAAACGGTTTCTTTGCCCTCACGAAAACATTTCCAGCCAGTTGCTTTAGTAAACATTATTATTTTACAAGAGATTTTCAGGAGGCACAGAAGTGAGTAAATTTATGAAAGTCTATGAGGCTATAGGCAAAGTAGAACACTTTTTAGCCAGCAGCTTTTTAGTTGTTATGACTATAATTATTTTTTCTGCCGGATTTAGCCGAAGTATTGGTTACCCTATTATATGGGCTATTGATGCCTCTACCTTTTTATTTGCCTGGGCAGCATTTTTCAGCGCAGATTTAGCAATGCGAAATGATCGTCATGTAAATGTTGAAGTTCTAATAAATCGTTTACCACGAAAAGTTCAAAATTACTTAAATTTAATAAATCATTTTATTATTATAATTTTTTTGCTTTTTTTGATTGGCTATGGAATAAAACTAAGTTATATAACCAGATTCAGGGCTTATCAAGGTATTCCAGGTTTTAGCTATACCTGGGTTACTTTAAGCATTCCAGTTGGATGTTTATTTCTTTTAGTTACAGTTTTACTTAAAATGTGGAAGCTTATGAAAAACGAAAAAATTTTATTTTATCAAGAAGGTGTTTCAAATAAAAAAAATTAGAAGATATTACAAGTTATTTTATTTAATAGTTTTATTCCGGTTATTTGCAAAGGAGAGAATCATATGTTATATGTAATCCTGTTTTTTTTTATTTTTCTGTTAATGGGTATGCCGGTAGCATTTGCTATCGGAATATCAGGATTTATCTTTTTTATCTTACAACCGACTCTACCTTATACAATGCCAGTTCAATTAATACTTTCCCAGACTCAAAATTTTCCCTTGCTTGCCATTCCTATGTTTATCTTTGCAGGTAACCTGATGAACAATAGTGGTATAACAAAGAGACTAGTCAGTTTGTCTTCAGTTTTAGTTGGACATAAACCAGGTGGCCTTGCCCAGACCAGTGTTGTTTTAAGCAGTCTTATGGGTGGTGTATCAGGGTCAGCTATTGCCGATGCTTCCATGGAATCACGTATATTGGGACCGGATATGACTAAACAGGGATATGCTAGAGGTTATTCAGCTGGTATAAATGGCTATTCTGCCCTAATCACAATATCAATACCTCCAAGCATTGGATTGGTATTATATGGAAGTATAGGTGAAGTTTCAATTGGACGACTTTTTGCCGGTGGTATCGGTCCGGGTTTGTTGATGATGCTTGCACTAATGATTACTGTATCAATTACTGCTAAACAGAAAGGTTATCTTCCAGAAAGCAAGGTAAAAGCACCTCTAAAAAAAGTGGCTACCACTTTCCTGGGGAGTATCTGGGCAATTTTCTTTCCACTTATACTTTTGGTTACTTTAAGGTTGGGTTTAATGCTTCCTTCGGAAGCGGGAGCCCTTGCTGCAGTATACGCTTTAGCTGTAGGTTTGGTTATTTACCGGGAATTAACCTGGGAAAGGTTTAAATCTGCTGTTTTTGATACAATCCTTGATGTGGGTATGATTATGTACTTAATTGCACTTTCAGGAATAGTAAGTTATGGTATTACCTGGGAAATGATACCCCAATTATTGTCACAGTATCTTATAGGACTAAGCAATGATCCCCTGATAATTACCATTATTATATTGTTGTTTCTGCTGTTATTGGGAACAGTAATAGACTCAACAGTAATTATTTTATTATTGACATCAATTTTGGTTCCTGTGATGAAAAATCTTGGAGTAGATTTGGTATATTTTGGTGTTATTATGGTAATTACCTGTGCTATTGGGCTTTTTACTCCTCCTGTTGGCGTAGGAATGTATTCTGTCTGCTCCATTATGAACTGTTCTGTTGGGTCATTTTTAAGAGAAAGCTGGCCATTTTTTGTTGCAGTTCTTGCAGTAATATTTTTATGTGTATTATTTCCCAGTATTGTTACATATATTCCAAACCTGATTTTTGGATAAGGAATTCAGAATAAAAGGCTAAGTATTATCAGAGAACAATAATTTTTTAATAAACTATAATAATATGAATAGGAGGTTGAGATGTCTGATAAAAAAAATAAAATTGTGATCACAGATTGTGATCATCCTTCTGTGGACATTGAGAAAACAGTATTTCAGACAATAAATGCAGAAGTAACTCTGGAAAATTGCAGAACAGAGGAAGATGTTATTGCAGTTGCATCGGATGCTGATGGAATTATCAATCAATATGCTCCTATAACCAAAAAGGTTATTCAGGCTTTATCAAAATGTAAAGTAATTTCTCGCTATGGTGTGGGTGTAGATAATATAGATATTGAAGCTGCAACTGATAAAAATATTGTTGTGGCAAATGTACCGGATTATTGTGTTGATGAGGTTTCCACACATGCTATGTCTTTGATTTTAGCATGTGCCCGGGGATTGACCATTTTGGACAGGAAGGTAAGAGAAAAGAAATGGGACTTTACTATTGTAAAGCCCCTATTCAGGACAGAAGGACAGATAGTGGGTCTTTTTGGTCTGGGGAGAATTGCCCGGAAAGTTGCCCAAAAAGCATTGGGATTCGGGTTTAAGGTCATTGCTTATGATCCTTATGTTTCTGAAGTTGAAGGATGCATAAAATTGGTTGATTTTGATAATCTGTTGCGTAGTGCAGACTTTATTTCTATTCATGCCCCCTTAACTACAGAGACCAGATATTCATTTGGAGAGAATGAGTTAAGAAAAATGAAAAAAAATTCTTTTCTGATTAATACCTCCCGTGGACCTTTGGTAAATGAAAAGGATTTGTATAGGGCATTAAAAAAGAGATGGATTGCCGGAGCAGCCTTGGATGTCATGGAAGAAGAGCCCCCTGATTGGAAGAACCCGCTATTTACCTTAGATAATGCCATTTTTACTCCCCATATTTCTTTTTATTCTGAGGAGTCATATAAGGAGTTAAAAACAAAGACTGCAGAAGCTGTTATTGCTGTTTTAGCGGGGGATAAACCTAGATCAGCAGTTAATTCACAAGTATTTAAAAACTAAAATAATTAAGTTGGAGGAAAAGAAAATGGATTTAAATTTAAAGGATAAAGTTGGAATAATAACAGGTGCAGGCAGGGGAATAGGTAAAGCGATAGCTCTTATTCTGGCACGGGAAGGTGCAAACATAATTGTTAACGATATTGATATAGAAGTTGCCCAGCAGGTAGCTGAAGAAATAATCAATCTGGGTAGAAAAGCATTGGCGATTCAATCAGATATCTCAAAGGTAGATGATGTAAATCTAATGGTGGAAACCGGGATGAAAGAATTTGGCAGAATCGATATTCTGGTCAATAATGCATCCATTATAAAGCGGGGAACCTTTGAACAGTTAAGCGAAGAAGATTGGGATAGGGCAATTGATATTAATTTGAAAGGGACTTTCAATTGCATGAAGGCTGTTGTAGGAATTATGAAAAAACAAAGATATGGAAAAATTGTCAATATTTCATCAATTGCAGGCAAAATTGGAGATCTTGCTTCTGCTCCCTGTTATGGAGCATCAAAGGCTGGAATAGCCTGTTTGGGAAAATCATTAGCCAGAGAATTGGCATCATTTAATGTTAATGTTAATGTAGTTGCACCTCATGCTATTGAGACAGACATGAGCAGAGAATGGCCAGAAGAAAAAAGAAAAAATATCATTGCTGACATACCATTGGGCAGAATGGGAGAACCAGAGGACATAGCTGAAGCTGTTGCTTTTCTGGTATCAGATAAAGCAAAATTTATAACTGGGGAAGTACTGGATGTCAATGGCGGTTGTCTAATGGATTGATACAGAGTATTGTAAAGATCTATTGTGGAAACTTATAATCAGGTGAGTGCTTATATTTTACCAATAAATGGTTTTAAATAAGATTTAAATAGATGAGAGTAGATCTATTTTGACTTTTCAAGGTAATTAGTTTCCTTATAAGATGAATTTTTAATGAAAATTTGGTAAAATTAATCAAAGAAGGCCATAGATTAGAAATATAGAATGGAATCTAAAAAGAAACATTTTGTTGGAAATCGGGAATAAAGGACTTTTATCTGTTTATTTTGTTTATTTCGGTTGGTTGGAACTATAAAGTAGTAACTATGCCAATATTTATTATTTAACAATAATCTACTTCATGCGTCAAAATAAACCTCTGAGACTGATTCAACTTATGGAAGTATAAAGTATCTAAAGAATTTAGTTTTTTTGTTAATACATAGAATACTAAATAGTTAGGAGAATAATAATGTTACAAAATAAAATTGTTGATTTATTTGTCAAGAATTTTAGCGACACTTATAAAGTTTATCCTGCTTCTATCAAAGAAAAAAATGATAACGTTTTCTTTTTGGTAAAGGATAATCAAAAAAAATACTTAGTCATAGCTGCGCCCCCTTCAAAACAAAGACAATTAGGTTTTAACCCCGAAAAAGAAAAGGAAATTGAAGATTCCAGTCAAGATGGTTTATTGTTTAAAATATGTCCCTTAACTCATGATAATTTGAAACAGTTAAAAGTAATATTTAATTATCTTCGACCCTCAATAGCCGGAAATATGGCTTCTTTCGGGACAGGGGACCGATTGGGTATTGCAACTCCTGCTCATATTGCAGCTTTTCAGGGTAAAAATATTTTTCCCGTATTAGCTCAATTATCTACAAGGGAAATTACCAGAACAGAGAGTAGTCTGCAAAAGGTAATGGATAATGCAATCTGGGGATGTTTTGAGGGAGGCTATGAAGGTCCTTTTGGTGCAGATGCAGACCATATCAAGGATTTTGATAATTTACAGGAAGCAATTAATTGTGGATTTACATTATATACAATTGACCCTTCAGATCATATAAACAAGGATATTTTTTACAATTCACCAGGTGAGATCAAAAATCTATATCAGTCACATCAAAAGAGAAGGTTTTTTGAAAAAGTATACCTGGATAAAAAATATAAAATTGGAAATAAAGATTTCTATTTTGATGAAAATAGTCTGGCAGAAATTTTTTTAACTTATGGTAAAGCAGTTGATTTTGTTGAAAAATGCTATAAATATTTAACAGAGCACAATAAAGATGATTTTGAACTGGAGTTTTCTATAGATGAGACGGATAACTCCACATCTCCTTTAGCCCATTTATGGATAGTATTAGAATTGCAGAGAAGGGGTGTTAGTTTAAATAATTTGGCACCACATTTTATCGGAGATTGGGAAAAGGGTGTTGAATATATCGGGGATGTAAATAAATTTAAAGTAGAATTTAAGCTGCATTGCCTGATTGCTGCAAATATGGGAGGATACAAATTATCATTACATTCCGGAAGTGATAAATTCTCGGTATATCCTACTTTTGCCCGTGAAACTGGTAATTTTTTTCATATCAAAACGGCAGGAACCAGCTGGTTAGAGGCAGTTAAAGTTGTTGCCCTCTGTCATCCGGATTTGTACCGGGAGATCCATGAATTTGCTTTAACTTGTTTTGATAAAGACAGGTTTTCTTATCATCTTTCTACAGATATAAATAATATTCCTGATATTGACAAATTGAGTGATATGGAATTAGGGTCTTTATTTGCAAATAACAACGCTCGGCAACTGATTCACATTACCTATGGTTCAATTTTAAAAGAAAAGGACGAGAAAGGCCAGTATAAATTCAGAGAAAGAATTTTTAAAACATTATTTGATAATGAAAAAACTCATTATGAGAAAGTATCTCAGCATATTAAACACCATTTAGATTTATTAATTATTTAACAAATTTGAATTATCAATATATTTATATTTAGGAGTATTAACAGTATGAAGAAAGACGTATTACAGAGGTTTAATTTGATGGGTAAAAATGCTGTTATTATTGGCGGCTCAGGGGTATTAGGATCTGTTATTTCCAGAGGTCTTGCCTTAGCAGGTGCCAATATAGCTATTGCTA
>JALNXY010000044.1 GCA_023230105.1 Verrucomicrobiota bacterium | reverse complement strand
TTTGAATATAAACCGGCTGCCGGTACGATACTGGATGTTGGTACACATAAGTTATTGGCGAAATTCACCCCGACGAATACAACGAACTACAATACGGTAACCGCAGGAGTTGAGTTGGTCGTTAAGGCGGCTTTGCCACCAACCCTGAGCTATGCTCTGAAAGACGGTAAGCTTATATTAACCTACAGCGGAGGTATACTCGAGGTCAGCGACGACCTTGTTCATTGGAATATTGTTGATGAAGACGGAGAATTCGAAGTAACTATTGGCGCCGAGAAGAAGAGATTCTATCGCGTCGCAAAATAGTCTGTTGAATCAATAATTAACGACCAGGAGGCAACTCAGCAATGGGGTGCCTCCTATTTTATCCTGAGATTATAGAACCTCCATAGAGCCGAAGACGTAACTATGTTTTCGGCTCTTTTTTATCCGGGGATTTCTTTACTTTTACAGCCTGTTTAGATAGGCTTTGACCTGCAAAGAGAGCAATATGAGCAATATAAGACAGAACCCTGTTTCTCCGAGACAGAATCGGAGGAATTTTTTAAAAACTATTCTGGCGACCTCCCTGGCTCCATTGGTCGTCCCGGCATCGGTCCTGGGACGCGGCGGCGCCATCTCGCCCAATAACCGGATTGTCTTTGGCGTGATCGGCTTCGGCAACCGCGCCAAGAGCATTATCCAGAGCTTCATGGCCTTCAAAGAGTTGCAGATGGTGGCGATTTGCGATTGCCGCAAAGCCAACCGCGATGATGGATGCAATATCGTCAACGCCTACTACAATAACCAGGATTGCGTCGGCATCCCTGATTTCCGCGATCTCCTGGCCCGCAAGGATATTGACGCCACTTTTATCGCCACGGGTATGCGCTGGCACGGGCTGGCTTCCATTTACGCCGCACGGGCTGGCAAAGATATCTATTGCGAAAAACCGATCGCCCTCTCCATGAATGAGGGCCGCCTGCTGGTGGAAACCTGCAAGCGCTTCGGCACCATTTACCAGGCCGGAACCCAGCGCCGCGGTACCGGCTCCTACAAATTCGCCCGCCAGATGGTTCTGGAAGGGAAAATCGGCGCCTTGAAAAAAATAGAAATGCAGCTCTGGACAGGCGACGCCGTCCGACCGGAAAAAGCGATTCCGGTCCCCGAAGGATGGGATTGGGATATGTGGCTCGGGCAGGCACCTTGGAAGCCCTTTACCTGGGGGCTGGCCGGTGGCGGCTGGCACTACTTCTGGGATACGGCCGAGGGCGCCATGACCGATATGGGCTGCCACTATACCGACCAGATGCAGTGGGTACTGGGGACTGATCACGAAATGCCGGTGGAATTCACCGGACAGGGCACTTTCCCCGATCCCAAGGAATTTATCAGCGATACTCCCCTCACCGGTGAATGGCACTGCCGCTACGCCAACGGCATCGAAGGCGTCATGTACCAGCGCCAGGGTTTCGAAAATCGCTACATTACCTATATCGGCGAGGATGGATGGATCCGTGTCGATGACCAGACCGATATCGTGACCTCCGCACCGGACTCCATTGCAAAGCTCCGCACTGCCGGAGGCGCCGGCTGGGACGATGCCAGCTCCCATATCCGCAATCTCCTGGATTGCATCCGCACCCGTAAGCAGCCCGATTGCAATCCCACGGTCGCCCGCCATGCGTTGGGAATCGCCCAGGCGTGGAACCTGGCTCTTCGTCTCAATAAGAAACTTTCCTGGAACAACACGACCCAGAGATTTGACGATGAGACCGCTAACAAGATGATGTACCGCCAGCCCAGGGCACCTTGGGTCGTCTAGCCTGCAATGACGAAATTCACGAGAAACAAAGATAGAATAAGAAGAACGATGAAAAATAAACTCCTGAAAAGAAACGTATTTTGTGCAGCCCTGCTGGCGGCGCTTCTCTCATTGCCGGCTCTCTCCCTCAATGCCCAGACAATGCAGGCCGATACGGTGACCTCGATCTCCCTGCCCGTCCTGGAAATGGATGAGGCCCTCAAGGCATTGGCCACCTACGACAGTTCGACAGGCAAGGCGGCCTGGGCTCAGCTGGAAAACCAGTTGGGCGATCCCCAGAACCATCCGGCCCTGGAAGAGACGCTCATCCGTGTCATCAATAGCCAATCCACTCCGGATGCCCGAAGCCGCGCCTGCAAGATGCTCGCCGTCGTCGGAACCGATAAATCGATCCCCGTTCTGGGCAACCTCCTGCGGTACGGTCTCAAGCAGAATATCCATGATGTGGAAGCGGCCTGTTTTGCGCTGGCGGCCTCCTCGGACCCGCAAGCCGGAGAAATCCTCCGCAAAGTTTTGGCTGAAGCTCTGGAAGTAAAGAGCGAGGATCCCGCCGCCCGCGTGCAGATTATTAATGCGCTGGGAACCCTGAGGGACCGCGTCTCCATCCCTGCCCTGGCACATCTTGCCATTCTGGAAAACTCGGACCCGCAAACCGCTACGGCAGCGATTCTGGCCTTGGGTCACACCAGCAGTGCCGAGGCGCTCAACGCCGTAAGCGAAGCGCTCACCCTGAACGTCGAATCTCCGAACCTCCAGCTTCTCAATGCCGGCTATGAATCCATCATCAGCCAGGCCGACTTTCGGCGCTCGGAAACGCTTCTCTTCAATGCGACAATTTTTCAGCGCATCCGCAATTCCAAGGCGATGCCCGATTATATCCGCTGCTCGGCGCTATTGGGCGAGCTCAGAGCTGATTCTGAGGCGGCCCTGCAGATCATTCTCTCGGTACTGAGAAGCGATGACGTTCTTCTCAAGCCGACCGCCATTGCCGCTATTGAAAGTCTGCCTCTCAAATTCGATTCTCTGCCTTTCCTGGAGCTTTTCACCGGGAACCTCCTGAGCGCGGATGATAAATCGCTCCTGGTCCGCTCCGTCGCTTCACGGCCTGACACCTATGCCCAGAAAATAGTCGCTCTGGGACTGGCAAGTCCGGAGCCGCTCATTCGCCGTGCCGCCATTGAATCGGCACCGCAGGCGGTGACCTCCTCTGCCGTTTTGAAAGGGCTGGTCCAGGCACTGGTGGAATCCCCGGATGATAGGGCGGCCGTGGCACAGAGTCTTCTGCGTCTGCCCAAAGATGACCTGGTCGATATGGGTTTAATCCAGCTGCTCCAGGAATTCCTCGGCGCTGAACCGCCCCGCGGCAACGGGCCAGAGGCCCAGGCGGCCAAAGTCGCCCTGATCGACGCGCTGGGTAAACGAGGCAACCCGCTGGCCTCAGCAGCCCTGCTCCTGCAATCCTCCAGCACCGATCCGGCCACGCTCAAGAGCTCTTACCAGGCTCTGATTCGCACCGCGACGGCCGCGGATCTCCCGCGTCTGACAACCACCCTGCTGGCAATCGGCGACGACACGCTGCGCAGAAGCTGCGCGGTCTATCTGGCCCAGTTCGTCCAGAGAATGGAAGACCAGAATGCCGCCGTCGGGATTCTTTCCGAGACGCTCCTCAAAGGAAACCTGGCCCCGGCGCAAAAAGCGACCCTGGTCACGCTTCTTTCGGCCTGCCCGACTCCTGAATCGCTGGATCGGATTGTCGGTCTGCAAAATGAATCGTTCCCGGCCCTCAAGGATGCAGTTGTCTCGGCTCTGGCCTCCTGGCCGGACAGCACCGTCTGGAAACCGCTCCTGAATATCTTTGAAGCGAGTGATAACACGACTCATCGCTCTCAGTCTCTGCGCGCGCTCCTGGAAATCCAAATGGAAGAAAATCCGAAGGCCACAGCCGATCTGGCCCTTCGTTACGAGGCCCTCCTCAAAGCCGCCAACAGCAATGAAGAGAAAAAGATGATCCTGGCGGCACTGGCCCAGGCGGCTCACCCCGATACGCTGGCCTTAGCCCTGAGCCAGCTCAATAACCCGGTGATTGCTGCCGATGCCCGCAGCGCAGCCGAGCGTATTGCCGCTTCTCTCAAAACCACTCACCCCGAGGAAGCCGCAAAAGCGCTGGAGTTATTGAAAGCCCCGAGCGCCCAATAGTGCATGATTAATCGAGGCGCTGAGAAAGCGCCCTTGAAATGCGAAAATCCGCAGAGAGTCATCCAGATTCTCTGCGGATTTTTAAATTCTGTTATTCTCGTTTTCGGGATTTAAGACGACGGGGAATCGTTCTTTTTTTCCGGACGCGAAACAACGACCGTCTCCACCGGTTCAGCGATATGCTGCTTGCCGGCCTCGATCAATTCCCAGAAATGCGGGTTATCCTCCAGTATTTTATCCTCTCCCATATTGATATTGATGCTGGAGCGGAAAAAGAAATCCTTGAGCGTATTGCGGCTCAGAATCCGGTGGATCAAAACACCCAAATCATGCTTTTCAAAGTAAACCCTGTAATCTCCCAAACGGAAGCGGTAGAGGGCCCGGCCCTCACGCTCCAGGCGCCCGAAGCTCTCATCAGCCTGGTAAACCTGCTGAGGCAAGCCGCGGAATTCACCCAGGATATTCAACTGCAGATCCCTGGGCATCTTGGAAAGCTCAGAGGCGGCCACAGGAGTGAATATGATTTGAAATGCTCTCATTTGACAACTAAAAGGGCGCACAGTCATTATATACCGTGCGCCTTCAGAGTGTAGCCGAGCTTCCGAGCTCCTGCAAGCGCAAAGCGCTCGTTTTCAAGAAGCTCTAAAACGGCTCTCTTTTTTGAATTACGGATTCCTCAAAGCTGAGGTCCTGTCCACAATCCACTTGGCATCCTTACTATCAGCATGAGTCTCCTGAACGATACCATTCTCATTACCTTTTTTGGCCATCGCGACAGTGCGCGAATCCTTCCACTTCTTGATCTCGGAGTGACCATCAGCAAATGCGAAACCGCAAGCGTTACCATGCTCGATAGAGGGGATATCCACCCATCTCAAAGTCGCAGTATCGCCAGATTCACGGTAGGCAGCAACCATGGCTTCTACACCGAAATTGGCATCATTGATGGAGTACTGATCTTCATCCACATACACCCATGTCTTGCTGGGTCCGGGACGGGTCATGCTGCCCATCTTCCCATAGGTCAGGAAGACACTGCCGCTGTTGCCGTTTCCTCCGAGCCAATCGCTGTGAACAGGGCTGAAATCGCCGCTGCCCTCTGATCCGGTTTCGTAAGAACCCACTGCCTGATTCATCGCGAAAGTACGAACGCGCGGTCCGCGAATCGTTCTGCTTTTATCGGCAGGGCATTTGAAGAGTTTCGGGCTTTTGCCAATGTAGTTTGCCAATTGGCAGGTAGCCGGGTCCATCAACATCATGATGTTGGTATTATCGGTATTGCCCACGACAAAGTTCATCGTCCCGCGCACCCACTCAGTCGCATTGGCATTGGCATCGCTGGCGGTCGGGTTACAGGGGAGCCAGTCATTGTTATCGTTGGCGAACATGGTCGTACCCAGCATCATCTGTTTACCATTATTCATGCAGGCAGTTCCCTGCGTCTTGGTTTTAGCCTTACTCAGAGCGGGTAAAATCATACCTGCCAAAATGGCAATAATCGCGATCACAACCAAGAGCTCGATAAGAGTAAAAGCACTCCTTACTTCATTGGATTTATTACTGTTTGTTAATTTCATAAATGTTCCTAAATCATTTCCGCTCCGGGCGGTGATTCTTTGCTTTAGAGGGGCCTGGGGTTTCAAGCACCCCAGGTCCCTTTGCATTATCTATCTAATCCGTCATTTTTTCAATACGGATTCTTTCGATTGGCTCTACTGAGCCACCACCAGTCTGAAGTAAGACGCCTCGGCGGTCATCGGCACTTCATAGTAGTAGGTTCCGGCATCAAGCTGCGGCTCACCCGCGAGAATCCAAGCTCCACCCGATGCTTGAGAAGACACTTCCAACACGGCTTGAGAAGAGACGGCCCAGCGCAGGACCAGCTTCCCGTCAACGACGGCAAAGGCCAGTACGGGCGGCTCAATCGGCCCAGCACTCAAGCTGTAGAGGTAGAATTCACCCAGCTGCATGCTGTTGGCGACAGCTGAATCTTTCACCGTCGGGAAGAGAACCTTGTAGGAGGTATAAGCCACTTCGTTTTCGAAGGTGAGGATACCGGAGTTTCTGTAACGGAATGCATCCGTGGCCAAGGCCCCTTCTGCAATCAGTGTCCAATTTTCGTCGATACCGGCGCTGTTATCCATGCTGGTAATCGGATCGTCGGTACCGTAAACCTCAACGGACACCGGGTCGCGATCAGGAGAATCGTTGGCCGTGGTGTACATGAGCGCATTGGGGGTAATTTCCACCGTCGGGGTAACAATGAAGCCCGAACGTGCCTCACCGTAGTTCAGGTACTTGACCTTGATGTTTCCATCTGCCACTGCGAAGGGTCCTTCCTGTGCAGGATAGCTGCTGCCGGACATGAAGTCGCCGACCGCTACTGCGAAATCACTGGCAGAGAGGAAATACTCCCAATCCGGAGAAATGAATTGGATATCGGAGAACTGCATCGCAGTCTGCACAGCTCCGATAGTATCACCACCTACATCAGCTCCCCGGATCGTCGGGAAAACAATCTTCCAGGAGGTGAAGGCCGGAGTCACAGCAGGAAGCTCGACCAGGTAGTCCGTCTTCAGACGCTCAATCGGGAAATCAAGTGCCCCTTCGGCAACGAGTGTCCAGTTTTCGGCTGAGCCATCGCTGTTATCTTCGCTCGTGATCGGGTCATCGGTTCCATAGAGTTTGTAGCTCATCGGGTCGCGGCCATCATGGTCGTTGGGGGTAATGAACTCCAGATATTGTACGGCTTTCTTGCCTGCTACAGGAGTAATGATCATACCCAGACTGTTGGTATAATTTCCTCCGTTGAGATACTTGGTATTCTTGTCACCGTCCAACGCCATCGCAGGGGATTCCAGCGGATCAGTACTGTAGCTGGACGAAGGCGAGAACGCACTACGCACCGCAATGAAGAAATCGCCGCGGAGGTTCGAAATCAGGTTCACCGGGGCTGCTTTCACAATGTTTCCGTGAAACTGAATCTCAGAGAATTGGAGGCCGATGCCTTCCTGTACTCCATCTTTGCCGCGAAGAGTCGGGAAGATAATCTTGTAAGCGGAATAGGCCTTGTCATTTTCGAAAATGAACGGCTGTTCCATCTTGGTCTTGCGTGCTTCGGGTATAACCAGATCACCGGATGCAATCTCTTCCCATGCTTCGTCATTGCCGCGGCTGTAATCCGGGCTCACCACCTCTTCATTGGTTCCGTAGAGGATGAAGGTGGCAGGGTCGCGCTCGGGGGAGTCATTAGCCGTAGTCAGCTCGATCGCTTTGATGACGGTGCTCGAATTCATCGGCAGGAAAATAATACCCGAATCCGTGCCCGCTCCGTTGTAA
>JALNXY010000032.1 GCA_023230105.1 Verrucomicrobiota bacterium | reverse complement strand
CGCTCGCACGATTGCGATCTTCCAACGTTTTACGTGCGACTGAATGCTCTTCAGCCATAATCTTTCTTTCTTGCACGCCGGCGATGCAACCTCCATGTCCAGTCCCAAAAACGGATTGGGTGGATAATTATAGACGTAATTCTCTGTTCCTCACGCCTCTCCTGCCATGGTGTTCAACCCGACCTGCGGCGGCCACTCTAGCATGACCTAACCTCTTTTGCCAAGCCCACCTTTCTCTTTTCCCCGGCGGCGGAAGAGGCAAAAATCGTACCTTTCCCGAATATCATCGGGATGATGCATAACAAGGTTTACGGAGCTTATCCTCATCATTTTTTCGCGATAGTTTGTTTTTATGTCCCTCTTCCTTTATTTATAGGCAGAAAAATTTCAGAAAAAAGAGCCTGCTCAACTTGACGAACCTCGCCCCCTGGACTACTTTAGAATGACGATCGCTCTATGTGGAGAGTCACATTAAAACTGGGAGAGGCTTATTAGCTCGTTTCTGAGGTGAGATGGGAGGGGGTGAGCTTCTTCGCGTGAGGTACCCGATGGGCCGGGGTGGTCTGGAACATAAACAACGAATTATATTATGGATACACAAATGTTTTGTTTTCAATGTGAACAAACAGCTGGTGGGTCAGCTTGTACCTTCAGGGGTGTTTGCGGTAAACAGGCCGATACGGCCAATCTTCAGGATGAGTTGACGGGTGCCTTGGTTGCCCTGGCACGCGCCGCTGTCGGTAAAAAACCGGGACTTTCCACCCACAAAGCCGTGATGGAAGCTCTCTTCACGACAATTACCAACGTAAACTTTAACGACGAAACGGTTCAGCAGCAGATCAATAAGATCAATAACGAAAAAACCGCACTGCTGGCCGGTCAATGCGCTGAAAACTTCAGAATGGATATCCTCTGGGAAGACCAGGAAGATATTCGCTCTCTCAAATCCCTGATTCTCCTGGGCCTGCGCGGTATGGCCGCCTATGCCGATCACGCCATGGTCCTGGGCTATTCGGATGACGTCGTAAATGATTTCTTCTATGAAGGCCTGCGCGCCGTGGGTGATGGCAAAACCATGGAAGAGCTCCTGCCGCTGGTACTTAAAACCGGCGAAGTCAACCTCAGATGTATGGACCTGCTCGACCGCGCCAACACTGAGACCTACGGCATTCCTGTTCCCGTCACTGTCCCGCTCACCATTGAAAAGGGACCTTTCATCGTTGTTACCGGCCATGATCTCCACGATCTCTACCTGCTCCTGGAGCAGACCAAAGACAAGGGAATCAATATCTACACCCACGGAGAAATGCTGCCTTGCCATGGGTACCCCAAACTGAAAGCTTATCCGCATCTCAAGGGCAACTTCGGCACCGCCTGGCAGAATCAGCAGAAGGAGTTTGATCACATACCCGCTCCCGTCCTCTTCACGACCAACTGCATCATGCCCGTCAAAGAGAGCTATCAGGACCGCGTCTTCACGACCGGCGTCGTTTCCTATCCGGGTTGTGTCCATATCGAAGCGCAAGGCAAGAACAAGGATTTTTCGCCGGTGATCAAGAAAGCGCTCGAACTGGGCGGATACAAAGAAGATAAACCGATGACTGGAATTAACGGCGGTAAAGAAGTGACCACCGGTTTCTCTTACCGGACCATTCTCTCCCTGGCCGATAAGGTGGTCGAGGCCGTGAAATCCGGCGCTATCAAGCATTTCTTCCTGGTGGGCGGCTGCGACGGTGCACGCACAGGCCGCAACTATTACACTCATTTTGTGGAGCAGGCACCCAAGGATACGGTGATCCTGACCCTGGCCTGCGGTAAGTACCGCTTCAATGACCTGCAGATTGGCACGATTGGCGGATTGCCCCGCCTCATGGATATGGGCCAGTGCAATGACGCCTTTGGCGCGATTCAGGTCGCCGTCGCTCTCTCCAAGGTATTTAATTGCTCCGTGAACGAGTTGCCGCTGTCGCTGGTTCTCTCGTGGTATGAGCAGAAGGCTGTCTGCATTCTCCTGACCTTGCTCTATCTCGGAATCAAGAACATCTACCTGGGCCCGACCCTGCCTGCCTTTGTCTCGCCCGGTGTTCTGAAATTCCTGGTCGAGAACTACAATATTACACCGATCAGCACCCCCGAAGCGGACCTCAAACGCATCCTGGGCTAGTCCCCGCACCGCTTTTATAAGCTGTTCTGCAGGGCATCATTTAAAGATGAAGCCCTGCAGTCTCTTTTTCCCGATAAATCGTAAAAAATAAAATCCTCCCTGATCTGCAATTTGTGCGTGCCTTTTGGAGTCTCATTTTGTAGCATCGGGTCCGTATGATGGTCTGGTTAGTTGCTGTCGTTGCCATCCTCCTCTTTGGCGGGATGGGTGCTTTTGCTGGATTGGCTCCCGCTATTTGCGGTCTTGTAGCCCTTCTCATAGCTTTTATTTTGGGTAAACCCCTGACTTCTTTGGTGGCCATGGTGCTCCCCAAGGATTTCACGGGCCACCCCCTGGCCGCCTGGTTCCCTGATTCCATGTTTTATATGGAGCTGGTGCTGGTGCTGTTCGTCTTCTATTTAATCGGCTGGGGTACCGGTTTCTGGGTTCGTTCCAAGATTGATTTTTGGTTGAAGCATATCGGCACGGAGCTTCAGCGCATGACCTGGACCTATCTCAACCACGGTGTGGGTCTTTTTGTCGGCCTGATCGTTTCTACTATTTTTGTCCTCATTTTCGCCGTCGGCGCCTATGCGCCCGGCTATTTGAGCACTCAGACGACGCCCGGTGAGACCGGCCAGCCTTGGGGCATCAATTATCTCAACAGCTTTTCGCGCGGAATGAAGGAGACGGGTCTCGATAAAATTGCCTCCCGTTGGGATAAAACACCCCGCAAATATTTTGAGGCCTGTGACTTGGCCGGGCTCATCCTCAATAACCCCTCGGTCATGTACCGGGTCCGCAATTACGCCCCGATTTATGCTATCCAGGAACGCTCGGAAATTGCTGACCTCCTGAAAGATGACGGCTTCAACCAGGCTCTCAATAGCAAGGCCGGCGGCTGGACGATCTTTAATAACTCCCTGGTGCTCGCTTTTCTCAATTCAGGCACCTTCAGCGAACTGCGCGACCAGCTTGACCTCAACGATTTCACGAATTACCTCACCACCGGCAAAACTCCTCTCTTCGACAGTCTCAAAATCCTTGGTGAGTGGGAACTCGATGTCAATCAGGTCATCCTGATGGCCAAGAAAAATAAACCCGATATCACCTACCGGGAGATGAAGTTCCTGGCGACGATTCTCAATACCTATTTCAGCGATGCGGTCCTTCGCGCCACCTTGGATAAAAAGCTGGTCGTTCGCGAAGTCGTTTCAACCATGTCGGATTTGGTAGATACCCTCTCCAATCCTTCTCAGCCCAAGATTATGCCGCCCGCGCCGACTCTTACCCCTGAGCAGTTGCAGCAGATTCAGCAAATGCAGCAGGGCCAGCAGACCCAGGCCGCTCAGACCCGGTCCGCAGCCAGAGGCGGTGTCTTCTCTACCGGACGCTACCGTGAAGCTCTGGGGCACAACGCCCGCACCCAGGCTGCCCTGAACGAAGTGCCGGGTGCCGAAGTTCAGTACAATGACGACGGCTCCGTCAAAGTCCCCGAACCGCCGAAGATTCAGAAGACTTCCATCAACGGTTCCTGGACTGGTGACGGCGAGCTCTACAAGTTCACTTTTGGCCCCATTAAGATGGATGCCATTATTGACGGGGAGTCCCTCATGCTCTCCACGGGCAATGTCCGTTTGTACTTTGTTCGGAAATACTAAGCTGCATTTGTTTCGGTAAAACGAATTATTGGAATCTGCCGGCTTTGAACTCGCAAACGCTGCGGGAGTGCGCCGGCAGATTTTTTATTATTTTTTTGCTTGTTTTATTCCGGGAAAGAAGTTATAAGTTGCCCATCCGGTTGCTCCGCAGTGGGCCAGGGCACAATATCGAATCGCTCGACACTGACAGGCAACTACGATAAAAGATATATTGTTATAAGATGGTAAACCATAAACCTCGGAGGATTGCGTGAGTCGCCCGCAATTCCGTCATAAGAGACAAGAGAATCAGATCCGTGTAAATAACAGGATTCGCGCCCGTGAGGTACGTGTAATTGATGGCGATGGGAAGATGCTGGGTGTCATGAGCATCCAGGATGCTTTGGTTCTAGCCAGAGATCAAGCCGTTGATCTGGTCGAGATTTCGGCCAACGCTAACCCTCCGGTCTGTAAGCTTGTCGATATTGGCAAGTATCGCTATGAGACTGCCAAAAGGGAAAAGGAGGCAAAGAAGAAGCAGCATGTCAGTAAGCTAAAAGAAGTCCAACTCCGGCCTATGATCTCGGAATGGGATTTCCAGGTAAAGCTGGATCGCGCTATCGGCTTCTTTTGCAATGATATGAAGGTGAAGCTCGCGCTCCGCTTCCGCGGACGCGAAATGCGTTTTAAAGAGTTTGGCTTCAAAGCCGTCAATAAGTTCATCGAAGAAGCGGCTCTCTTTGCAACACCCGATTCTCCTCCCAAAATTGTGGGCAGAGGAATCACCGTCATGCTCAATCCCTTGCCGCGCAATAAGAGGGCTAGTAATCCCAAGGGTGAGATCAGCCTTGAACAGCTTGAGGCTGCTGAACTTGAGGATCAGCTTAAGCAGGATGAGCTCGACGCTCAGAATGGGGATTTCGAGGATATCACCGATGAGGGAACCGAAGAACTCATTGATGTGGATGAAGAAATAGAAGAGGAAGACGTTCCCGCCAAGAAATCAGATAATAAACCGATCAAAAAATCAGGTAAACAATCTGAATTCGGAAATGCTATTCTGGATGATATTAATTTAGAAATTTCTCCCAAGCATAAACATTAAGTTCTGTTTGTAATCCTCTCTGTTCTGGCGGGTTAGCCCATTTCAGAGAGGAGTATTCCCTGAAAAAGACGTAGATTTGTCTCGATAATTTCGAGCAAATTTCCGTTCTTTTTCGCTTTTTCAGCTTGCAAGAGCTCTTCGTTTTTCCCATCATGGGCCCGACAGGCTTTTGCGGCCGTAGCGACTGTCCAGTAAGAAACCGCTGATGTATCGCAGTGTGACTCGTCTAGTTTTATTTGATATAGATGGAACTCTCATACACACCCACAAGGCTGGTGTGCGGGCCTTTGTAAATACCCTAAGGTCAGAGTTCGATATAGATAACCCCAGTCAGGATATTACCTTTGCTGGTAGGACTGATAAATCCCTGATTCGAGAGTTTTTTACTATTCATGGAATTCTACCCTCAGAGGAGAATTTCAGCCGTTTTTTTGATGCCTACGTCTTCTGGCTTGATTATATGCTCCGCAGGACTCATGGAGAGATCGGCCCCGGTGTTGACCATTTCGTCAACAACCTCAAGGCTCAAAAGGAACCCCCTTTGATTGGGCTTTTGACCGGCAATATCCGCCTGGGCGCTGAGATTAAGCTTCGCCATTTCTATCTCTGGGATTATTTCCAGATGGGCGTTTTCGGCGATGAAAATGAGAGCCGCGATAAACTGGCCTCCTTGGCCTTGGAGCGCGGCAGGTCCATCCTGGGCAATGATCTTTCCCCGGAAGAGGTTGTCATCGTGGGGGATACCGTTTTTGACGTCACTTGCGCTCAATCCATTGGTGCCCGCTCACTGGCTGTCTGCAGCGGCTCTTGCTCCCTCGAAGACCTCTCCAAGCACAACCCGACCTGGGTGGCCCCGAATCTCAATAAAATTCAGGTGCGCACCATCCTGGGCTAGGGGATAAGATTTTATCCCATTCAAACTTTAGAAAGACCGTTTAACAACGGTCTTTTTTTCAATCTGACGGCCTTATTCTGCACCCCATGGGTGCAGCAAATTTGAGGTATGCGGAGGAGCATACCCATCGTATAGCCCGGGGTCGCAGACCCCGGGTACACGTCCCGCCCACATTCTCCACGACCCCAAGGGGCCACATCCGATCATCCCTTTAAAAAATCTGCGCAAATCTGCGTAATCTGCGGTTCCCTGTTCGTTTCTGTTCATGGTTCTGATCGGGGAGTCAAAATTTTCCCTTTACAATCGAAATAATGTATTTACTCTTGAAAGCGGTAGTGTGTCCTCAAATTTATAGAAAATCATAAGGAAAAAATGAAGGCAGATAAAATATCCTATTCCTGCGCGGTTTTGCGCTTTGTTGTGTCATTCATCCTTCTGGCATCGCTTCTTGTTTTGCCAAATTCAGGGTGCAACAGGAACGAGATTGGTAGTACCTTCGAGAAAGGGCATTTGAAATACGTTGTTCGAACAAAAGACCGAGCTTCAAAAACGGGGACAGTATCTGTTAGAGCAGTTTCCAAAAATATATCCGGTGATATTGAAATCCCGGCCTCTGTCACTTTTGGCGGGATCAACTATTCGGTCACTGAAATTTGTGTTGAAACATTATTCACTGAACGCGGTAGACTGCCAAACGTTACCGCCTCGGACGGTGTTGCTTCTATACCTGAAGGGGCATTCATGGGATGCAGCGGCTTGAAAAGCATCATCATCCCGGATAGTGTCACCTCTATTGGCGACATGGCATTCTATTGCTGCAGTAGTTTAACAAACATCATTATCCCGGACAGTGTCTCTTCTATTGGGAAAAAAGCATTCAATTGCTGTAACAGTCTGATGGAGATAGTCGTTGGGGAAAACAACCCCAACTACAGCAGTCTTGATGGAGTGCTTTTTAATAAAGACCGGACCACACTGATTCAGTGCCCCGGCAGCAAAAGTGGTACCTATACTATCCCCGACAATGTCACTTCTATTGGAGAAGCTGCATTCTGGGGGTGCAGCAGTCTGACAGACATCATTATCCCGGACAGTGTCGTTTTTATTGAAAGCGGTGCATTCTATGGATGCCGCAGTCTGACAAGCCTCATTATCCCTGACAATGTTACTGAGATTGAAAGCGGCGCATTCTTTTTTTGCAGTAGTCTGACAAACATCATTATTCCTGACAGTGTCACTGAGATTGGTAAATACGCATTCAGATATTGTGGAAGTCTGACAAACGTCACTATCCCGGACAGTGTTACTTCTATTAAAAGCGCTGTATTCTCCGAATGCCGCAGTCTGACAAGCATCATTATTCCTGACAGTGTCACTGAGATTGGTAAATACGCATTCAGATATTGCGGAAGTCTGACAAGCATCACTATCCCTGACAGTGTCACTGAAATTGGGGAGGATGCGTTCTGGGGTTGCGACAAGCTGACGGACGTTTATTTCAAAGGGAACGCGCCGAAATTACCGGAAGGAAAAGCCTTTTTTGACCCATCTGTTATCTACTACAAACCCGGCACGACGGGGTGGCGAAATTCCTGGAGTGGCAGGCCGACAAAAGAATGGATAGAGTAATCCTCTAGAGAAGGCAGCGCCTCTACAGAGCTGAAGCCGTAACCATGTTTTCGGCTCCCGTAGGGAGACGTACCTACGGATAGAAGCGTCCCCCAGCACCCTCCGCCTGAAGGGCGGTACTTCTTCCACGACCCCGGAGGGGGCGCATCCGATCATCCCTTTAAAAAATCTGCGCAAATCTGCGCAAATCTGCGTAATCTGCGGTTCCTGAGTTCCTTCTCTCTTCGTGTCTCTTCGTGTTCATTCGTGGTTCCTCCCTTTTTCGGTGCGCCTATTTTGAGGCAATGCATCCGATCGTTTCTTCAGAGGTTGACAGCTTCCCTGAAACAGAGCAGACTCTCCTTGAGAGAATAGATTATGAACAACTTTATTTTTCAGAATCCGGTCAGGATTATTTTTGGTAAAGGAGTGATTGCCGAGCTGCCGGCCCATATTCCTGCGGGGTCCAAAATTCTAATGACCTGTGGCGGCGGTTCCATTCGCGCCAATGGCGTCTATGATCAGGTCAAGAAGGCTCTCTCGGGCTTTCAGGTGCTGGAATTCTGGGGCATTGAACCCAATCCGCGCTACGAGACCTGCATGAAGGCCGTCGAAATATGCCGCAGGGAAAAGATCACTTTCCTGCTCTCTGTCGGCGGCGGCTCTGTGCTCGATGCCACCAAGTTCATTTCTCTGGCCGCGTTCTACACGAAGGGCGATCCCTGGGACCTCTGCTCCAAGGGTGCAACAGTCCCGCAGACCATTCCTCTGGGCTCTGTAATTACGCTGCCTGCCACCGGCTCGGAGATGAATTTCAATGCGGTGATCTCCCGCGATTCCACCCATGAGAAGTTGGCTCTGGCAGACCCCAAAGCCTACCCGGTTTTCTCCATCATGGACCCGGAAGTAACCTTCTCTCTGCCCGAGCGCCAGAGCATTAACGGCATTGTCGATGCCTTCGTCCACGTCTGTGAGCAATACATGACCTATCCGGTCAATGCTCCGCTCCAGGACCGCCAGGCCGAAGCCGTCCTCCATACCCTGGTCGAAGAAGGCCCCAAAGTCCTCAAAAATCCCAAGGATTACGATGCACGCGCCAACATCATGTGGGCGGCCACTCATGCCCTGAATTTCATTATGGCCTGCGGTGTGCCTCAGGATTGGAGCACCCACATGATCGGCCACGAGATTACCGCCCTGCACGGATTGGACCACGCTCAGACCCTGGCCTGCGTTCTCCTGGGCGTTTTCAAACACCAGAAAAAAGAGAAAGGGGCCAAGCTGGCTCAGTATGGCCGACGCATTTGGGGAATCGCCCCCGGGCCCGACGCCGCAGAAAAAGCGATTGATCAGACCGAAACCTTTTTCCGTTCTCTGGGCATGAAGACCCACCTCAAAGAGTATGGCGTCGGAACGGAGAATTTCGAAAAAATCGCCTCACGCATCCAGGACCGCGGTATGAAGCTGGGTGAGCATGCAAATATCGGCAAAAAAGAAATCCTGGAAATTCTGAATCTCTCGTTGTAGGAATGCCGTTATGCAAAGGCCTCTTTATGGTCCCCTCCAGTGGGGTGCGGAAATCGCAGGGCTCATTATTCTCCTGTCTCTGCTCTCCTATATCGCACTCCAGTGGGGGGACCTGCCCGAGAAGATCCCGACGCACTACAATTTCTCGGGGCAAGCGGATGCCTGGGGCTCCAAGTCGGCTCTCCTCTATCTGCCTGGGGGAGCGCTTTTCACCTGGATAGTTCTGACGGTTGTCTCCTTTTTTCCTTCGCTCTGGAATTATCCCGTCAAAGTGACTCCCGCAAATGCCCAATTCCTCTATCTCTGCAGCCTGAACCTCCTGGTTCTTCTCAAGCTCGAGCTGCTCATCCTCTTTTCGAGTATCATCTATTTCGCCATCAATGAGCAGAACCTGCCTGTCTGGTTGACACCCATTGCGCTGGCGGTGATCTTTGCTTCCGTCCTCTTTCCAATCTGGAGGATGTATCGACTGGGTAAATATGTCTGAACCTGAACCTTCCACTGAAACCGCCACACCGTGAGGATGAATTTCTAAAATATGAGATGGGACCCGAGCCTGGCCATTATTATCCGGATACCCCAGAATAAGAAATCCGGACAGGAGTCGCTCTCCTCCAATGCGCCTCCCGTGCTGTCTCAGGATGAGACGCAGAGCCCGGACACGAATACCTCCCAAGCCGTTGTCGTTACCCCTGAACCGGCCCCGGATATGTGGGTAGAGCCTGACGAGGAGTCGACTTTTCCCGTCGGTTTCTTCCTTATTTCAATCCTGATCTATCTCGTAGCCGTAGGCCCCCTGGATTACTTTCTGACTCGTCTTTTCCGGCGTCCCTGGCTGACCTGGGTCACTCTTCCGATCTGGGCTATTCTTTTTACGACCCTCTTTTATCATGCCGGCCGCTTCCTGGACCTTGAAAACCCGGAGAAAAGCCGGTTCCATCAGGAAGAGATCATTGTCGCAGAGCCTCCACCGCCTCCGCCTCCGGAGAGTCCGCAAGCACCCCCCTCAGAAGTAGATTTGAATAAAAACAGAAAATGAGTGAACCCACCTCCCAAACCTCCTGGGCCATCGAAACGTTTGACCTCTCCCATACCTACGGAGAGTTGACCGCCCTCAATCGCCTGAATCTTCAGGTGGGCCGGGGTGATATTTTTGGCTTCATCGGCAGCAACGGCGCCGGCAAAACGACCGCCCTGAAAATACTCTCTCTTTTCCTGCGGCCGGCCTCGGGCACGGCCAGCATATACGGCTATGACATCCATCACCAGGGCGATGAGATTCGCCGTCTGATCGGCTATATGCCCGATACTTTTGGCGTCTACAAAGATATGCTCGTCGTCGAGTATCTCGATTTCTTCGGCGCCTGCTACCAGATGAAGCGCTCGGATCGGGCTAAAAAGATTGAGGAAATTCTCCAACTGGTCGGCCTTTCCGAGAAGCGCAACGACCTGGCTTCTCATCTCAGCCGCGGTATGCAGCAGCGCCTCGGCCTGGCTCGAGTCCTCATCCATGATCCGGACCTCCTCCTCCTGGATGAACCGGCCAGCGGCCTGGACCCCAGAGCACGCGTCGAAATGATGAATATCCTGCGCGAGCTCCAGAAAAAGGGCAAAACCATCCTGATCTCCTCCCACATCCTGAGCGAGCTTCAATCCCTCTGCAACCGGGTGGGGATTATCGAGAAAGGCAACCTTCTCTACTGCGGCTCCACCCACGACCTGAAATTCAGGCAATCGGTTCTCAAGACCTTCCGGGTTCGGACGTTGGGTGATTCCGGCTCAGCACTCCAGGCACTCAAGGGTGGGTCCTCCATTGAAGAAGCCCAGTTGATTTCCTGCGGCCTCAATGGCCACGGGGAGAATTCCCACTCTCTGAGCGAAATCCGGGTCACTCTCAAAAATGGATGCATGGACCCCGGGCAAATCTCAGAGCTCCTTCTCCCTTCCGGTGTTAAGCTCGTCCACCTGGTCCAGGAAGAAATCTCCCTTGAGCAAACTTTCCTGAACCTCACCCGCGGAGAAGTTCAATAGCCGCTCGTATTGCCTCAAAAATAAGATTTCCCGAAACGGAAATGAGTAAAATATAAAATTATTTATATTTCCCGTTGACACCCCAAATTTGAGGTGTTAAAGTTTCCCCAGTTTTGAAATTTTATTATGAGTAATTCTGTAGGGAAAAAAGGGTTGGAAGCTTTAGCCTACTCAGCTCTGAAAATGGGGAAGTTGGAAGGTTATTTTGTCATTGCCTGCCTCGGATTCTGCGCTCTGGCGTTTATGCTGACATCGGCAGCGATTGCCGCCGAAAACGTGGAAGGGGAGTCGTCGGCAAAAGATGAGGCTCTGGAGACTTTCATCAAGTTTTCGGGTGCTCTGCCCGAGAGATTCGATGCGGGAGTTACAATTACTTACTATTTTTTGAATGAGAATCAAACACATTACCTCCGGATAAAAAAAGATGGAGAATCAGCCCTGTTTTGCGGAGATAGTGGGACCGATCCATCCGTGCTCACCAGAGAGTCAATCGGCGATCTTACTTCCTACCGCTCAATACATAGTAAGTTTGACAATATCCACTGGCAGTTGCTTGGAAAATATCTGACAACCTGGACCAATAGAAATATCCCTTCTGAAAAGGACAACAAACTGGCGTTGTATTTTGGAAACAATGGCGCTGCAGATATAAGGGCACCGTTATTATTCCAGTCTTTACTCCAGCCAGGCTTCCGTAGCGAAAATTATTCCTGGAAAGATGCGAACCACTTTTCTCTGAAATTGGATAGCGGAGAGGATTATGCCGAAGGTTTTCTCACCCGGGATTCCGAAGGGCGTATCATTGAGCAAAAGCTTCTTTTTAAGAAACCGGAAGTAAATCTGTATACCCTCTCTAAGAAGATATATAACTTGGGACTAATTACGAGGTACGCATATGAGAAAGATATGGGTGTTTCTTTTTTGCCAAGTGGTAGGGAGGTTATGGGTTTGGACAGGATTGTATTGGAAGATCAGGTAGAAGAGCAAACATACAAAGCTTCCACGCTGGTTATTGATCACTTGGACTTGAATCCAACCTTTGCCAAGGAAGATTTCGTAATTGAGCTTCCTCCTGAGTCGATTGATGAGTACGAGCTCCAGTTTGTATCAGGCCCCGACATTCTCTACGTAGATAAAGAAAGTGGTCAATTGGAGAAAATTTTTGCCTCAGAGAAGGAGATTGAGGAGTATCAGAAAAAGCAAAATTTACGTTTAATGGGATATAGAGTTATTTATATCTTTTTAGCGTTAGGTATTACGATTTTTATTCCTTTTTTGTTAAAAAGGAAAAATAAATAAAAAAATAAAATTATTATGAATAGAAAATATTCGTTATTAAAGACAACCGGATGTATATTTCTACTTGCGTGCTTGTCTGTAGGTTATGCGGGAGTGTGTTACGTTACCGTTTCACATGCATGTGTCAATGAGGGCGGACCTTGTAAGATTCCTCTTCCTAATAATGGGTCACAATCTGGCACAATAAGCGCCGTAGAGGGGAATGTAAAGCAATGTCTGCAAAATGGTTCTCCTGGAATGACTGGATGTGATCCTTCCGCCATGGTGGTACCTTGTAAGTACAAGTGCACCGGTTCGTCAGAATTTCTTGATGTAGATGGGTCGAGAGCTTCCGCTGCTTTGTATGATGAAAACTGCGACTGAAAACTGCGACAGGGATTGAAACGCTTCTCCCATCTAGAAAGGGGACAATAGAGTGTTCACAACTTATCTCTGCGCGAGCACAGTCGTGTTGGTGCTCGCCTTGGGCGTTTTTTTGACATGCAGCCGGGTTGGTTTTTCCTACAGAGGAATATTCCTGGGCTTAACTTGGGGTTTTCTTCTCCTCACGGCACTCCTGAAACTGGTTGCTTTGATAAAAGGGGGAAATTATCTCTATTCGGTCGATGCGATCATTCTGATAAAGAATATCTATATTATATGGATGTCTTTACTTTTTGAGGTATTTCTGATTGCTTTGATCACATTCGTTCCTCGAAGCCCCTATACGTCCCTGGGTGTTTTATTCTTGGGGGCCGAGTTTGTCCTTTACCGTTCCGTTTCGGCTGTTGGCGGTTTTGCGGTGAGTTGCCCTTGTATAGGAAACATGGGGAGCTCGTTGGGCATATCTCCCTCTCTCGAAGGCATCATTCTGAGTTTTATTGCCGCCTGGATGATGTTTGGTGCAGGAATCCTCCTCTATGCCGAACGTTTCGGGAAAACTGTATTAGAGGATACACACCCCTCAAACTCGCGTGCTTAGCTTGTTTCTTGGAGGTTTCTGCGTCGACTTTGTTGAAGGATTGTGTTGGATAAGTCGGTTGTATGAAATGTTCGGGGAAAATTGTTGTGAGGGATATCGAAAAGTCAAAAGTGCCATTTATAAACATCTCTGTTAATAAAGAGTGTTTTAATAGTTGCCACCTTGGGAAGCTGTGATAGTGTTTTTCCCAGGGTGGTCTGATCGCGGTCAAAAAAATACTTGCATCTGAAGTTTTTGAATCCTGATGGTTGTGTGAGATGGTATTTATGCTTGGTAGTTCCGTTTGTGCTGCTGGTTTTAACAGGACTGGTGCCCGAGTGGGGCTACTGGTATTCAAGTGAAGATCGTCCTCAAGCGCAAACGGTGGCTCTTGTGGAAGGGCATTTTTCCCTGGGAAATGCTCTCAGCGGACTTCAGCATGATAATACCTGGTCCGGCGGCGGTGTGCAGCAAGTTTGGGGATTGGGGGTGCCTTTTCTGCGGTTGCCCTTTGCTCTGCTGGCCAGGGTGTTCGGCTTCGATCCATTCCCGGAACAGTTGATTTTGGCTTTCTGGCTATTCTGCGTTACCTTCTGGGGCTGCCGGGTAGTGGTGCAGACGGGCAGCCTACACGAAGCAGGGTGGTCCGGATTTTCAGCGCGTGTGGATTATTTTTCACGCATCGTAGCTTTGTTTCTTCTTCTGTTTTTTCCAGACTTGATCACCCTACTTTCTTCCCGGATGCAAGTCTTTGAGGAGGTACTTGTTTATACCTATCTCTATGGAATCGCGGAGGCGTTGACCCTGCTCTGGTTTATCCGCAAACCGCAGTTGAAGGGATGGCTTATCCTCTCCGCCATGGCGGGCCTGGGTGCGTTTATCCGCCCGACTCTGCTATTCTATGGAGCCGCTTCGATGCTGGTAGCGGCTTTGCTGCTCTTTCGGAATCGGCCGCATCCAGGACGGGATGAGGCCCCAAAGAGTTTCCTATTTCGCCTTGGTCTGCCGGGTTATTCCTGGCTCTGGGGGCCGTTTCTCTTTCTATTGGGCGGCGGTTTGCTTTTCCTGACCAATCTGAAACGCTTTGATGATGGTTTTGAATTTGGTCACAGGCTGAATGTGCAACATGGTGACCAGATGTTTGGCTCGATGTATTCCACCCGGTTCGACTGTCCCTGGCAGGATGAGCCGCTGGTTTCTGCGGGCAAAGAACTCTTTGGAATGCTGTTTCTACCCGCGAAATTTAATAATGGCAATTGGTATGAACAGAATTTATTCCCCGGGCAATCTTCGACCTTCCGCTGGCGTGAAACGTATTTGCGCACGTATGACCTCTCAATTCTGGGGTTGGTCTTGTGTAGTTTTACTGTCGGAGCAGTGGTTTGGCTAAGGCGAAAACCAAAACCACTGGAGGAATTTTCTGATGACCCTGCAACCGTATCGCCCTCCGGCGAGGTAGGCTATTTGGCCCTCTGGAGCTTTTTGGCAGTAGTGCCGCTGGTCGGATTCTATCTCTGGACACCCGTCATCACTTCGCGCTATATGCTCGATTTTGGCCCGGCGTTTGCCGTGGCCATCTTCGCTCTCTATGAGTGGGGATATCGAAAAATAAAGAAACCCGGATGGGCCATCCTCTGGGGGTCTGTTTTCCTAACCTGGCTTCTGGCAGAACTCGCGTTGTCGCTGGTTTTCGGCAAGCAAGGCATCGGATGGCACCCTTCGATTGACCGTAATAAGGCGATAAGCCGCCAGAACAGAAATCTACCCAAGAATAACGAAACCAGGTTTGACGGCTTGGGCTGGAAAAAAGACGCGGGAACCGCGCAAGCGATTGTCACCGTGTTCGTCCATGATGCAGAGTTCCTGGAATTGGAGCTGGAACCGAACCAGAGTCTCGTTGATGAGATGGCGCAAAAGGGAGAAACCAACTACCCCAAGCCAGACCCGGAAGTGATCCGCGCCAAGATTGGCTTGGAATACCTGGAGCGAGAAAGCATTACCAAGACTGAATACGGCTGTAAAATCCGCTTCAAGGGCCCTCAGCGCAAAGTGTACCAGAGCGGCTACCAGGTGGCATTCCTTGCCATGATTGCCAAAGAAGACCTGCCCTATAGATACACCCCCTGGTTCCTCAACTCCGTCCGTTGGAATAGGATTGATCCCCCCAAAACCATAATCCGTGAAAAAGATACTCCCGCTCCTCTACCAAACACCCCTGGAGGTACCATCTGAGGAGATGTGGGGGAATACGTCTTCTGTCAGGAAAAACATCTCCGCAGATACCTTCAAACGTTTTCCATAAGGTAGTTCGCTCATTTTCCAGGTAAGAGCCTAAAAGCCGGATGGCATGTTTGCGATCACGCGCCCGTTGTTTCAGGCAACGCGCTACGCAAAATAGAGATTGGACAACCTTTCCGGCTTTGGCTAAACTCGCCAGCGTATGAGGTTCAGTCAATTGTGTATTTTGGGAAAAACCGCCCTTCTCGGGGCGGTCCTGGTCGGGACGGCGGCTTCTTCCCAGGCCGGTATATTTTCGTCCGATGTTCGCCCGGGGGACTTGCGCTGCGAGTATTTGAAGAACCCCCTGGGAATGGATTTGGAGACCCCGCGCCTTTATTGGAAGGTCGAAGCCAAAAACTCGAAGGCTCACAGCCTTTTCCAGTCTGCCTATCAGATTCAGGTCGCCTCTTCTGAGACGCTCCTTCTGAAAAACAATCCCGATCTCTGGGATACGGGCAAGGTCAAAAGCCTTCTCTCCACTCACATCGACTATGAAGGTGCGCCGTTGTCTTATCCCATGGATTGCTATTGGCGGGTTCGCATCGCCGATCAGAGCGGCAAATGGAGCAAGTGGAGCGATGTCGCCCTCTGGTCTATGGGCCCCATGTCTATGGAAGACTGGAGCGCTTCCTGGGTCGGCTCTGAGGAGCTCTTCACCCCCAAGGACGATATCTTCGAGCCCTGCATGTCCAATCCCTGGATTCGCAAGAACTATGATTTGGAGAGGGTCCCCGAGAAGGCTCTCCTGCATGTCGCCTCGGCAGGATTCCATGAAGTTTATGTCAACGGTGAGAAGGTGGGCGATGAAGTCCTGAGCCCGCACGTCTCAAACCTCAAGAAAAACCAGGTCCGCTATAAAACCTATGATATCGCTCCCTACTTGAAGAAAGGCAAAAACACGGTTGCTTTCTGGCTGGGTGTCGGCTGGGTCGGCTTCCCGGAGTTTAACGTTCCCGAGCGCCCTCGCACACCCATTGTCATGGCTCAGGCTGATATTACCTTCGATGGAGGGGAACCGGCCCGCTGGGTCACTGACGCCACCTGGAAAACCCATGCCAGCCCGAGTTACCTCCTGGGCAAATGGATCTGGCATCAATTCGGCGGCGATCTCTATGATGCAAATCAGGAAGTCCCCGGCTGGAATACCCCCGAGCTTGATGACAGTTCCTGGAAAGCGGCCACGGTTTATGAACCCAAGAACATGCACGTCACGGCCGAAAAAATGGAAGGCAACGTCCTCCTGGAGCCTGCTCTCCACGCTGTCAGCGTAGAGCGACTGGATGACGGCGTCGTCAAGGTCGATATGGGCAAGAATTTTAGCGGCTGGACGCAAATTCCGCTCAAAGCTGCCCCTGGCACCAAAATCAAGATGACCTGGACCGAAAGGCCCGATCAGCGCGTCAGTTTCGGTATGTGCTCGGCCTACGTCATGGGCCCGACAGGCGAGGGGACCTTTAACCATCATTTCAATTACAATGCCGGCCGTTGGATCTATATCACCGGCGTGGATGAGCTGCCTGATCCGGAAAAAATCGTCGGCCACGTCGTCACCACCAGTTCCGAACGCGTCGGTGAATTTAAGAGCGATCACGAACTCTTCAACCGCATTTATGACACTGCCCTCTGGACCTTTGACAGTCTGTCCCTGGGCGGATTCGTCGTCGATTGTCCGCAGCGTGAACGCCTCGGCTATGGCGGCGATGGCAACGCGACGATCAATATGGCCATCGGCAACCATGACCTGGCAGCCTTCTACAACAAGTGGGCCGATGACTGGCGCAGTATCCAAACCGAAGACGGACGCCTGCTTCACACCGCTCCGACCTATATCGGCGGCGGCGGCCCCACCTGGAGCGGTTTCATTATCTGTATGCCCTGGGAAATTTATCTCCAATACGGAGACCAGCGCATCCTGAGTGATTGCTATCCGCAGATGAAGAAATGGCTCGGCTTCCTCGAGGCCAATTCCAAGGATAATCTCATTGTCCCCTGGGGCGAATTCTGGGATAAGTTGGGCGATTGGCTTCCTCCCGGAACGACCGGCGGCGGCACACAAGAGGAAAATCAGTGCCTCAATGATTGCTACTGGGTCTACATTCTGAATTTGACCGCCACGATTGGCGATATTCTGGGCCATCCCGAAGAGGCTAAGGCTTACCGCGCCCGTGCTGAAGAGGTTCGCAAGGCCGTTAATGCAAAGTGGTTTGATCCGGCTAAAGGTACCTACATGAGCGGACGCCAGGCCTATCAGGCTATGGCTCTTATTGCAGGGGTTCCTGATGAAGATAAAGAAGCCGCTGTCTGGAAGCACCTGGAAAACGATATTCTCGCCAAGGGCCATATCGATGCGGGTATTACCGGCGGAGCTTTCCTCTTCCGTACCCTCATGTATGCTGGCCGCAACGACCTTATCTATCCGATGGTTGCCGCGACCGATTATCCGGGCTGGGGCGATATGCTTCTCAACCGCGGTGCGACCACCTTCATTGAGAACTGGGATGAATCCGAAGGGCACACCCGCCTGCACAGTTCCTATCTCTATGTCGGCAACTGGTTCATTGAAGGACTGGGCGGCATCAAGAGCCTGAAATATCCCGGCGGAAATGGCTTCCAGGGCTTTGTCATTGAACCGGGCTATGTTCCGGGTAAAGAGCTGAGCCGCGTGGAAAGCTCCTACAAATCTCTCCAGGGTAAAATCGAGAGTAACTGGGAAGTCGTCGATGGCGTAATGACTGCCACCGTCACCGTTCCTCCCAATTGCTCGGCGCTCATGAAGTTCCCGGCACCCATTGCTCAGGTAACGGAGAAGGGCAAACCGCTCAACAAGGCCAAAGGCGTGGTCATTCTCCACAAGGGCCTCATGGTTCCGAAGGGCAATCAGGAGTTCTCGGATAAATGCGTTGTTCTGGAATCCGGAACCTATACCTTCAAAGTCAATCTGGAATAGATGACGACATCAACCCTCGGTCTTCGGGCTGAGGCTTGAACACAAAACAGGAGGCCATCCTTTCGGGTGACCTCCTGTTTGCTTTCCGGAAAAGCCCGTTCTCTACTTGGAAGGAGAAGCTTCTTTGCTTTGCGGGATTCCCACTCGGAAATAATCCACGTCTACAAAGCCTCCGGGCGTCTGCGTCGCGAAATTGAAAATCGCGAAACGGTATCCCATAAAGTGCGGAATGGTGTAGCTCATTTCCCCGGGCTTGCCGATCGCTTTCCACTCCTTGCCATCAAGGCTATAGAAAAAGGTGGCCCGGTTGGGACGGGATTGGAAGTCGCACTCGACCTTGAGAAATGCTGTTTCCTGAGTACAGGGCTGGCTCTCTACTTCCACCGGTTTGCCCGATTCATGCCGCACCATCACATATTGGCTGCCCTCAGCTGTCTTCTTCACTCCCACATAGGAATAGAATTTCTGGAAGGCGCAGAGCCCGGCCATATCTCCCTCTTTCATGTTCCGAGTGTCCAGCGAGATAGTCGCGCTGGATTGAGGCCCAAAGGTCCGCTGAGTAAGCGTATTGCGCGCGGAGAGAATATCCGCATCGGTTCTGGAGGTGGTCAGGCGCATCCAGCCCGGTCGCGCACTGAGCGACCAGGTGCTGTTCTCGGGGGCGTGATTCCATTGCCATTGCAGGGGTAGGGGAGCCTCGCCCTCTTTACGCTCGAATTCGTCCGAAGCGATGCAGCCCGGGATGGGATCCCGTTTCACATCGATTTCCAGCGGAGGCAATTCCTTCCCCTCTTTTCCCAGAATGGGCCAACCCTCTTTCCACTCCACCGGGACCAGGTAAGGGATGCGGCCCACGGCTCCGCGGTCACCGAAAAGCAGCGCATACCATTTCCCCTCGGGCGTATCGACGAGTCCGCCCTGCGCAATCCCTTCACAGGTAAAGGCGACTTTCCCCTCGTAAGGACCCAGCAAATTATCAGAGCGGAAAACGGTTTGGGTCCGCATATCTCCGGGCGGCCAGGTAATGTTGAAGAGATAATATTTGCCGTCGATTTTCCGAAATTGAGAGCCCTCGGCCGGCAGCCCGGTTCTTTTGCCCGTCACTGCCGAAACATTCGGGACCAGCACCTGGTCTATTCCGCCTTCTTTGACTCCAGAGAGATCCGCGTTCAATTCCCTGATGCGAATATCGTTGCTGCCGTAAATCATGAAGACCCTGCCATCATCCTCGAAATGGAGCGAGTGATCGTGAAGCATTGGGCGGAATGAGAATTCCTGCCACGGACCCTTTTCGATATTATCGGTTTTAAAAATATAGGTTTTCCCGGTGGTCTGTGCAAACGTGCTGACGTAGTAAGACCCCTTGTGATAGCGCAGACTGCTGGCCCAGGAGCCGCTGCCGTAGGCGCTCTTGCCATTGCGCAGCCAGAGTGCATCCTGCTCTCCCAGGACGTCATAAGCGTATGAAACCATCTCCCAGTTAATCAGGTCCCTGGATTTCATAATGGGAAGCCCCGGGCTGAGGTGCATGGTCGTGCTGCTCATGTAATAGGTGTCGCCCGTGCGAATAACGGCCACATCGGGGACGTCGGCCCAGATCACGGGGTTATTGGGTGTGTCGGCGCTTGCGCCCAGCGCACTGCATAGGAGCACCGTCCCGCAAAAAATCCCGGCAAGTCTACTCATTTTTTTCATCTGTTACCTCATATTCAATATATATCTTAAAGACGGGAGGACTCTACCCCGAAACCGATTGGAAAAGAAAGAAGTTTTTCGTCCGAATGAAAATGCAAAAAGGGACGGAATTCCTTCCGCCCCTCGAGAACGTTTTTGAAAGATCTATATAAGCTTAAAGGATAGCCATCCCGGCTTTCTCACATTCACTGAGCATACTATCGGGCCAGATGGAAACCTGGACCTCTCCGATATGCGCTTTCTGGAGCAGGAGCATACAGAGGCGCGATTGGCCGATGCCGCCGCCAATAGTCAGAGGCAGCTGCCCGTTAGCGATCTGCTGATGGTATTCATATTGCATCCGGTCGGTTGTGCCCGATTTTTCCAGCTGGCTCTTCAGCGAGGCCGCGTCTACACGGATTCCCATGGAAGAAACCTCGAAAACATCTTCCAGAATATCATTCCAGAAGAGCAGGTCGCCGTTCAGGGCCCAGTCGTCATAGTCCGGAGCGCGCCCGTCATGGCGGATGCCGCTCTTGAGAGTGTCGCCGATTTGCGTAATGAAAATAGTCCGGTGTTCCCGGGCGCAGGCTCTTTCCCTATCTTTGGGGGATAGATCGGGATATTGGTCCTCGAGCTCCTGCGAGCTAATGAAAAAAACCTCTTCTTTCAAAGAGGTCGGTAGGGAAGGGAAGGCGGTTTTGATCTCCGCGAGAGTTTTGCAGATACAGGAGGAGATTGTTCTCACCGTCTCATAGAGGAAGTTCATCGTTCGGTCTCGGGGATTGATGACCCGCTCCCAGTCCCATTGATCAACATAGATCGAGTGAAGGTTGTCGAGTTCCTCATCCCTGCGAATGGCGTTCATATCAGTGTAAAGCCCTTCACCCTCAGAGAATCCATATACTTTGAGCGCCATCCGCTTCCATTTTGCCAGCGAATGAACGATCACAGCGCTTGAGCCATCGAACTTGACATCGAAAGAGACCGGCCTCTCCACACCGTTCAAGTCATCATTGAGACCACTATTCGTGCGCACAAAAAGTGGAGCGGAAATGCGCTCCAGATTCAATGCTTTGGCCAGTTTGGTCTCGAAGGTGTCCTTGATGAGCTTAATGGCTCTTTCGGTTTCCCTCAACGTCATGTCGGATTGATAGATACCTACCGTTTTTAATTTACTCATGCTTTTTATCCATCTGCAATTCAATCAGTTTTAATGATCCATCGGCCGAGGCGCCAGGCCTCATGCCCGGGGAGTTTGTATTCTGCCAAAATACTCTCCGGCGGGAGAATAACTCACACAGGGCTACTCTGTCACGCCCGGATATGTTTTTCTCTCCGCTTCGGTGCGCTCTATTTTTGAGGCAACACGACCACGGATGACCACCGATGGACACGGATTTGTGATATGCGTTCTGTAACGACAGGGGCATCCGCTGAAGTGTTTGCTGTTTTACCCTGAGTTTTGCGGTTTTTTTCGTACGGCCCCTTGAACCACCCTCCCCAGAGCATCCGTGTTTATCCGTGTCTATCCGTGGTTCTCTATTCCTTCTTCATTCGTGTCCCTTCGTGTTCATTCATGGTGACAAAAAGAGCCGAAAACATCGTTACGTCTTCGGCTCTATAGAGGTCCTATAATCTCATGATAAAATAGGAGACTACCCATTACTGAGTTGCCTCCTACTCGTTTATTATTGATTCAGCAGACTATTTTGCGACGCGATAGAATTTCTTCTTCTCAGAACCAATAGTTACTTCGAATTCTCCGTCTTCATCAACAATAATCCAATGAACAAGGTCGTCGCTGACCTCGAGTTTACCTCCGCTGTAGGTTAATGTAAGCTTGCCATCTTTCAGATCATAGCTCAGGGCTGGTGGCAAATCCGCCTTAACGACCAACTGAACTTCTGCGGTTGCCGTATTGTAGTTCACTATATCAGTCGGGGTGAAGGTTACCGATAGCGTATGAGTTCCTTCTTCGAGTTTCGTTCCGGCTGCCGGTGTATAGGCAAAACTGCCTTCCACATTAGCCGCGGCATTCAACTGGGTTGCACTTAGAGTCGTTCCGTAAGTGATCGCAGCCGGGGTGGCCCACGTAATGACCGGAGTCGCCTTATTGACTACGATTTCCACCGTCTTAGAAGCACTCGTGTAATTCACCGCATCCGTCGGAGTGAAGTTCACCGATAACTGATGCGTACCGGCATTCAGTTTCGTACCGGCGGCCGGTGAATAGGCAAAGCTACCTTCCACATTTGCCGTGGCATTCAACTGGGTCGCACTCAGAGTCGTCCCGTAAGTAATCGGAGCCGGGGTTGTCCATGTGATTACCGATGCTGCTTTATTGACTACGATTTCCACAGTCTTAGAAGCACTCGTGTAATTCACTGCATCCGTCGGAGTGAAGTTCACCGATAACTGATGTGTACCGGCATTCAGTTTCGTACCGGCGGCCGGTGTATAGGCAAAGCTACCTTCTACATTTGCCGTGGCATTCAACTGGACCGCACTCAGAGTCGTTCCGTAAGTGATTACAGCCGGCTTTGCCCACGTAATTACCGGTGTCGCTTGATTAATTGTGATTACCGCAGGTGAACTGGTTACTGAACCCAACTCATTGGTTACCATCAACGTATAATTCCCCGCGTCAATTATCGTGACATGTTCTAGATACAGAGTATCGGCAGTTGCTCCCTCTATTAGAGTCCCATTCTTGTACCATTGATAGGTGAGCGGGGCTGTGCCATAAGCAATTCCGCTTAGTTCCACACTCTCACCCACAATTACCGTTTGGTTTTGCGGTTGTGCAATGAACTCCGGAATAGTATCCACAATCAACGTTGCCACATGGCTCGTTACGGAATCGCCCTCTTTGCTTACGGTTACAACATATTCTCCACCTTTGTCTGTAGAGTAGTTGATATCAGTTGCCTCGGGAATAGGACTTCCAAACCGATACCACTGGTAGTCATAGCCCGTGCCAATCACTGCCACACCAAAGGTGACAGCCGGATCGCCGACCTCGATTGTTGCACTCTCAGGCTGTACCATAATGTTGGTTGGAATATCTTCTCCCGCAATATCATATTGGTCCATTGATGATAGGTCGGTTATAGTGAGTGTTCCAGTTGGAACCAATTCACCGTGCACACCATCTTTAATAGCAAGCGTGTAGCTGAACGTTTCCGGGAATTCACCAATGACAGCCCAACGAATCGCAATCGTATCGTCGTCCAAAACACTGGCTACGCCATCTTCTGCAATATCCGTAATTTCAACACCGGATGCCATTCCTGTTCCAACCCAACGTTCTTCCAACGCTGTGAAGAATGATTCCGGCAGATTTGAAACGTGAACGGTTACATTGATCTTCCCGTCCTCTGTGAAAACCACGTCCCGGGTCACTTCCAGGCTGCTTGCAAGAGACACCGACATATTCTCGGACGCAGCCGGATTCACCGGGTCTCCCACACCTATTATCCAGCAATAAGGCTTCTGGTTACGATAATCGTAATGATAGAAACCTCCGCTCTGCCATATCTGGACACCTTTAGCAACGGTTAATATATCGTTGACAACCCCACTGACCCACTGGCGAACGTAATATGCTATCTCCAGAGATGATATCTCCCAGTTCTTATTTGTATCGGCCGGGTGGAATAAGATCACATTCAAGTTGGCCGGCTGACTCGTCACTGTACCTTTTTCATTACTGACTGCAACCGTGTAACTTCCAGCATCTTGTTCAACAACCTCCGTGATTACGATTTTTGAATCCGTTGCCCCTTCAATGAGTGTCTCGTTGAAATACCATTGATATGTAAGTTCCTGGCCTTCGGCTACAACCGAGAATTCTGCATTGTCTCCTTCATACACAGTTATACTCGTCGGATTCGTGACAAGAGTCGGAGGCAACATAGGCATCACATCCAGGTGTGCTACCTGGCTGGTGACAGACCCTGCACCATTACTGACAATAACCACATAATCTCCCACATTGGCCGCTCTTACACTAGCAATGGAATACGAGGAATTTATAGCCCCTTCAATGAGTGTCCCGTTGAAATACCATTGATAACTCAGATAGCTTCCTTCTGCTGTCACACTGCAATTAAAGGATTCCTTTTCATTTACGGTCATGCTCAATGGCTCTTTCGTAATACGAGGCAGTAGCAATGTGAGAGATACCTCCTGACTGGTGACTGTACCAGCTTCATTGCTAACTTCGACCGAATAGAGTCCTGCATTGTCGGGTAAAACAGATTCAATCGAATAGACCGGAGCCGTCGCCCCTATAATGGCTTCTTTATTAAAGAACCACTGATAAGAAAGATTCTCTCCACCCGTTGCTACAACCGTAAAACTCACGCTATTGCGAAAATCAACGGACATACTCTGCGGTTGAGTTACAATCTCAGGGAAAGGAATGCTGAAATCGCAGTTCTCCATTCCTGTGATTTTAATAGGCATGACGTCGAATATTGTTTCTCCATACCAATTCGCCACGCTCCTATAGTCAATCGGTAAAGCAATCATGTAGGAAATAGTCCGTATATTCCCATCCAAGAATGCCCAACGAATCTTATTTAATTCTTCATTATAGGCTCCTTGATTGGAAATATCCGAGACGATTACTGTTGTTTCGTTGGGAAGCTGCTCCTCCACAAAATATGCAGAGATATTCTCGGTGGGAGTAATTTTCAATGTCACAATTGCTTTATTGCCCCTGGCACGAACAATGCTGCGGGTCGCCTCGCCATAGGCTGACGGTTCTACAATTTCAACTACCGCTGCATTACTGACAACATGACCATTCCTGTTGCGCACTGACACAGTATAGCTTCCGGAATCTTCCAACACTGTACTGTTTATTGCGTACGCAGATTCCGTTGCATCTTCAATTGCATCTCCATCCTTGTACCATTGATAAGTGAGCGGTTCATCTCCTTGGGCAAAGACATCTAGCTTAATTTTAACCCCAACGCCCACAGTCGTGGCTTCCGGCTGCTTTGTAATTGCGGGAGGAGGAAGCGAAAAATCAATCTCATTTTCACCTAGGGTTTCATTCTCCCAGGCAACATCCATGCTGAAAGTTGCTTTGCCTCTCAACGCAAGAATCTTCTTACAATCCTCAGCAACACTTAACGTGTAGGTTACTTCACGTGAATCCCCACTCAAAAATGCCCAGCGAATAGTGGATGTCTGTGTATTGAAAACACCACCCTCCTGCGGGGTAACAGTAAAGGGATCCTCACATCGAATCGTCTCTTCGACGAAAACCGCACTCACCCCTTCAGCGGTCTCTATTGACAAGGTTACCGTGGCTATGTTTCCGTCTCTCTCAATGTTACGTGTTACCACCGGTGCGGGAACGGTTGTTACCCCAGCCCAATTTTCTGACCACCCTTCCGTGCCCTTTTGATAATATACAGTCGCGAAAGTGTTCAAGAAAAGATCTGTTCCGATCTCAGGAGCATTCCCCAGAAAGAAGACCGACTTGAGTGAAGCACAATTCGCAAACGCCCGATCTCCAATTTGCGTCACGGTAGCCGGTACAATAATGGAGACGATATTCTCTTCTCCATTACAGACGTCCGCAGCTAATCCCACAACCGAATAGCCAAACATTGTCTCAGGAATCTCAAGTTCAGTATCGTCCCTGTTGTAAGCGTTAATGATAATTCCATTATTCTCAATGGAATAGTCGTAATCCAGAGGAAATACATTTGTCTCAATAACCGGCATTCCATGCCATGTATCCGGCCAATTTCCTGCATTCTCCGAACGAACGTAGATCACAGCTTGTCCACTTGTTCCGGGGAAGGCTATCTCTGCGACTTCCGACGGTGGATTTCCTTCAAAATAGAATTTGGTAATACTGGTGTAATAGAAACAATTCTCTCCAATACTCGTAACGCTGGCTGGAATCACTAGTCCACGGCTGACTCCCGAGCAATGCAGGAAAAGTCCATTTGGAAAACTCGTAATGCTCTCAGGAAATTCGATATAACCAAATTGCCCATAAGAGAAAACGGACCCTTCCAGTGTTGTGACACTCTCCGGAATAGAAAGGTATTCGATTTTTGTTCCGTCAAAAGACTCCGGAGCAAGAGTGGTGACGCTTGTTGGAACATCATAGCGTTCTGTTATGATCCCAGCCGGATAATAAACCAAAGTTGTAAGATCTTTTGTGAACACGACGTTATCCACTGCTATATAGCTCGGGTTTCCCTCTTCAATAAAAACATTCTTTAGGTTCTCACAACCATGGAAAGCACCTGCCTGCATGGAGATTGTTCCTCTTGGGATCGTGATACTTTCAATCGCGGTTCCTTCCAATAGTCGATTAGATAATGTCGCCAAATTGGGCGAAAGCACAATATTCGTGAGTGAAGAGCAAAAACCAAAGGCGTTTATTCCTGCGTCTGTAACGGTATCCGGCATCAATACCTTAGCCAGATTGACTCTCCCAGGGTACTCATCATTGGGACTGAACGCGAATGCACCAATCGTCTGAACTGGCTTATCTTCAATTGTGGGCGGAATCACAACTACGGCAGCTGCCCCAAGATATCCATTGATGATGACCTTTTCTCCTTCAATCGTATAGTCAAATTGATCCGCCGCAGTGCAAACAGTCAAACTCGCCGGCTCACTCGTTACGCTTTGGCTCGGAGTACTCACCTTCACCGTATAATTTCCGTTATCGCTGAATGAAAAAATTGGGATGACATAAGTCGAATTAGTTGATCCCTCAATGGCAACTCCGTTCTTATACCATTGATAATTTAAGGCCGCAGCGCTGAAAACAGTCGCTTTCAAGATTGCTTTTTCTCCTGGCAATATTAACTGTGATTGCGGTTGCTCGACTATAATCACTTCTTCTGCACCTACGGCAACAGTTTCAATCCCATTCCATGGATTTGTCCAACCTGACTTTCCTTCGAAATAGTAGATTGTTTTCAGATTTCCACATCCTTCAAAAAAACCGTTTCCGACATTGGGTGAATCTCCCCTGAAATAAACGCTCGTCAGACTCCTGCAGCCATTGAATGCGTAACCACCAATAGAAGTGACACTTTCAGGGATTATGATGCTTGTCAGGCCGGAAAAAGCGAATGCGTCACTACCAATTGCAGTGACACTGTTGCCTATTGTTACATTTGTCAAACTGGTGCTTTCATAGAATGCAGCACGTTCAATAGAAGTCACGCTGTTGCCTATTATTACGCTCTTCAAATTATTGCACGTTGAGAACGTGGAATCACCAATTACAGTGACACTATTGCCTATTGTTGCATTTGTCAGACTGTCGCAATCGAAGAATGCGGCACGACCAAGAGAAGTGACACTGTCCGGGATTATGATGCTTGTCAAACCGCTGCATTCGGAGAATGCTCCCTTCGGTATAAGAACGACTGAATAACTGATTTCCTCATTAGTAACAGAGGAAGGAATCACAATATCACCGGATGTTTCTGTGGATTCTCTTTTAACAGAAACCGTCCCCGTTTTAGAGGCTGGTTCTTCCGTTAGAACCGTATATTTCAGCCCGCCCAGAGTGAATGTATCAGCTACTATTCCGTCTTCCAGAGGCAGAGCCGGAGAGGTTGCGCTCAGGAAAGGCACGGTTTCCTCATTGAACTCGTAGGCAATCACCGTATTGGCCGTGATCGGCTTGGGATTGGCTGCATCCGAATCCAGTTGGGCATCAGTCAGGAGGGCTTTGTGCAAACGAACGCGGTCCATCATCCCCTGAAAGAGAGAGTCACCACTGTTGCTGGCACCGACCGAAAGGATGTTTGCCTGATAGGCGCGGAATCGGCTCGCTGTATCTACTTCCTGCCTCAGTATTCCATCCTGATAAAAACGAACAACACCCGTTCCTAGAGTACTACCGCCGGTCGGGTCCCAAGAGCAAGCCAGGTGAGTCCAATAGCTGCCAGAGATTTCATCGGCTTGAACCATGATGTTAGAAAAAACATCTTCAACACCGCGGAAGGTGAACATGAAATTGTGCTCGCTGCTGACGCCAACCTTGAGGGTCTCGCCCAAGTTAAAGTAATTCTGGACAGTTTTGGTACTATCCTTATCCACATATATCCAGCCTTCCCAGGTGAGAGGCTGTGTCAAATCTATCGGCTCTGCACTGTATTCGCCGTACAGCCAGCCATTCCCATCAAAAAGGGCTGCCCGATCATTGGGTAAACCGGAGGGAGCCTCAAGGACACCCGTCGGCGTGCTGGCAGGATATATCTCCGTACCCAGACTCACCGTAACATCTCCAACACTACTCCGGGAGGTCAAACCCTCACCTTCGTTGAATTGGAAATCCAAAAGCAGATCAGCTGTAGAAGCGGATGCTGCCTGTACTTTTGGCAAAACAAAAAGAGATGCCAAAATGATGAATAACGAAATCAAGCGTGATACGACGCTTGAAGACGCTTGAAGACGCTTGAAGATGACAAATTATTTGTCTCCATATTTTTCCTTATGATTTTCTTTAAATTTTAGAACAAGTAGCCAAACCCCAGAATAACCCCCTTCTTCATTTTGTAAAGGAAAAATTTTTACTTGTCGTGGATACATCAAAAGTGGAAAAAACTGGATTGATCAAAAGTGGAAAAACTCAGAGGGTTTTAGAAGAGAAGAGGAGGCAAGGGAAAGAGGAATGAGAGGGTTTATTGGATAGGATAGAGAAG
>JALNXY010000031.1 GCA_023230105.1 Verrucomicrobiota bacterium | reverse complement strand
GACCTCGAGGCCGAAGAAGCAACGGCAGGGAGTGGTATGGTTGGCAGAATTGGAGAAGCCTATATCAGTTTAGCGCCACACGAAAAGGAAAACCACTTGATTGCCAGATACAAACTCAGAGACGGGCTGACTCCGGAGAGTGAGGTCTGGAAGATAGAAGACTATCCTTTACTTGAACTGGCCACAGGTGAAGACCCAATAGCATACAAAAAGGGCGGCGGCGGCACCGGAGAAGGAAGAGGCAGGCCGAAGGCGTTTAATGAAGAAATGGTTCTATCCCTCTTCCCAGACTATAAAACAATGTATAAATCAGCTGACCTTTTGGATATATGCCGCAAAAAACACAACATGAGCCAGACAACCGCGGAGAGACTTCTCCGGGCGCTGAGGGACAGCGGGGAGCTGGAAAGCGTGGATGGAAAATACAGACGAAAATTCACACCCAATGAAAATGTGTAGCCGGTGAATACTCACTGACTTTCAAAACACCCCCCATAGTTATGAAGGTTTTGAAGGTTTGACCTCCTTACCTTCATAACCTTCATAATTAGTTTTGAAGGTTATAAGTAATTGATATATATATACTTATCCTATAAAACTTCATAACTCCAAAAGTCTACACGCGCGCACGCGCGCGCGAGGCTTGAAGACCCCCCTATAAGGAATCTTTTTAGGGACCCCTCCCAGTAGGTTCCGAGTGCCAGAGGGGCGTTCCTTTCAAACGAGCGGCTCAAAAAGTGTTTCCAAATTTTTTCTGGCAGATGACAACACCGGATGCGCTAGAGTGTATTCGGCCATCAAAACTCTTGAAATTCCTTGCAAGTGACTATGGATTCGGCCTTTAAAAAAAAGTCATGAGTGGTCGCAATCTGGCGTGTTTGGGTACCGGCATATAGAAGTTTTGAGCCAAGAGGTTCCCTATGGGGGGAGGGTAGCTGGCAAGGTAACGTCTCTACCGTGGGAGGGCGAGAAGAGGCAAAGCCGCGGCCAAGTTAGTGTGGACAATTCGGAGTGCATCATTCCTTTTCTGGCAGGTCTTCCCATACCAGCCGAACAATCAAAACGCGCCAGAAACGATTCTACGGGCTTCTGACACAACGGAGTGGCAAGCTTTTCTGAGAGTCTCTTTAAAACGCTTTTCAATTTGAACACCCCCCATGCACCCCACCTACGCACCCCACCCATAGAAAGATTGACAAGAAAGGACACGCTCTTTCAAATTCTTCCATTTTCTTTATATCTATCTGATAATGAAGAAAGTATAGTCTGACAACTTTAGACAAGAAGCAACATAATTTAAGGCGTTTTTTCTATTATGGTTGACTCTTAATCAATTGGTCCTAGGTTCGAGTCCTAGCCGGGGTACCACTTCAAAATCTTTCATATCTACTTTTCTACAAATGGATACTCTTTGTCTATATACGTGGAATTGTTGTTTAGTATGCATTGATACGTAGGTCTTCCCAGTATTAGCTACACGTCCTTGCCTCTGATTTTTTCTAAAATTATTTGCGCTCTCGTTTTTCAAAGTATAAATTGAACCCCGTATGTTATTGGGGATTTTTTTGTTCGTTTGCTTTTTTTTCTACATGGCGTACCGTTTTTACGGGGGGTATTTGGAGCGGGCTTTAGAAGTAGACAAGTCTCAAATAACACCCGCTCACTCAATGAGGGACAGGGTGGATTACGATCCGGCACCAAGGCTTGTTTTATTCGGTCATCATTTTAGTGCTATTGCAGGCAGTGGTCCTATTGTGGGACCTATTATTGCGTCTTTGGCTTTTGGTTGGGCCCCGGCCCTTCTTTGGATTTTGCTGGGATGCGTTTTTCTAGGTGCGGCTTTTGACTATATTTCCGTTATAGCCAGTATCCGTAATCAGGGGAAATCGCTGGGACAAATAGCTCGGGGGGTTATGGGTGGGTTTTCCTATCGGGTTTTTCTCGGTTTCCTATTAATTATTCTTATGTACATCCTGATTGTATTTGTGGATTTGACGGCTGCCACTTTCGCTCCGCTTTCTGAAGATGCGGTTCAGCAGGGTGGAATTGTTGCGACCTCCTCATTGCTTTATATAGGGTTGGCTTTAATTTTTGGTTTGGTATTAAGGCGTTCAGGCCTTTCGAGCAACAAACTTACTTTTATTTTTGTACCGTTTATTTTTATTATCATATGGGTGTCGACATACATCCCTTTGACTTCGGGCGTTGTGGGCAGTTTGGGATTCGCCCCCCAAAAAACGTGGACTGTTGTTTTATTGATTTATTGTGTTTTTGCGTCTGTCTTACCCGTATGGGTCTTGTTGCAGCCGAGAGATTTCCTTTCTTCATTTCTTCTTTATGCCTGTCTTTTGGGTGGATTCCTGGGAATAGTAGCTGTTGGTATTAGTGGGAAGTACTCAATTGAATATCCATCTTTTATTGCCTTCAACAGTGAAACGTTGGGACCTATTTTCCCCATCATGTTTGTTACTATTGCCTGTGGAGCCATTAGCGGATTTCATTGCTTAGTTGCGATGGGAACAACTTCCAAACAATTAGACCGCGTATGTGATGCCAGACCGATTGGATATGGAGGAATGTTGTTAGAGGGTGTGCTTGGGGTCTTATCTATCGCAACGGTGATGATTTGTGTCAAAGACCCAGGAATGACGCCTCCTGCCGTTTTCGCAAGCGGTTTGGGCACTTTTTTGGAAATATTTGGATTAAAACCTCTTTATGTGAGCGCACTGGCTCTGTTGGCAGTGAGCACTTTTATTCTTACCACATTGGATGCTGCAACACGTCTGACGCGCTTTATTTTGCAAGAACTGTTGGGGCTTCCCAATACTCTTGGTATGCGAGTGGTTTGCTCTGTTTTAATTGTCAGCATACCTGCTGCCGCAGTTCTTTTGAACCCGAGTGAACGTCCTTTATGGCAGCTGATCTGGCCGGCATTTGGTTCGACGAATCAATTGCTGGCAGCGCTGGGGCTCTTTTTCCTATACCTTTGGAGGCGAAAATCTTCCAAAAAAACGCTCTTTATTAGTATCCCGATGGTTATTATGTTTGTTATCACCATTACCGCAATGGTTCAGCTCACGGTGAAAAGTCTCGTAAAGGGCAAGGACTGGGCTGTTGGGACAGTTTGCGCGTTGATGCTATTAATGACTATTTCTATTCTGTGCGACGTTCTATGGAAAATGTACCAGACAAGAAAGAGCCAGGTCTAAGGGGCCTAAGCGTTAAATTGTAAATATCTGTTGATGTTTAAATCCTAAACTGGGGATGTATGGAGAGCTGATAGCGGCTTTCTTCAGAGAGCGGGCGTTGGAGATAGACTGATTGGAAAATGGGTTCGGCGCTGGTAGATCTTTGTGCGCGGGAAAGCCAAGTCTGGTCCAATGGTGTTTGGATGAGACTCAGGGTGTTTGATGCCACAGTGGTTTCTTCTTTTTCACCTGTGGCAGCTCCTTTACCCACGTAAAAACCAGCCAGCAGCAAAGTGGAGCGAAGGAGGGTGGCCCTTGAATAACTCACCAAGAGGCAGGGGGTATTATCTGACAGTACGCTTTTTATTTTTTTAAATAGTGCAAGCGTATACATGTCGGGGTTTTTCTTGGGGGAATACGCATCATAGAGAATTGCAGAGGGAGAGGGCATCTTCTCTAATTGAGATGAAGCAGAATGAATCCACAGGGGAAAGTCTCCATAAATGATTTCCCAACTTACGCTAACTTGCTTGTACTGGAAGGAGACTTTATGGCTATCGAGCAATTGTTGGACAATATCCTTAAAGGGAGAGAGGTAAGAAAGTTGCTCAGTGTGCTCCAGCGCAAATTGAAGTGGCTTCAAGTTGTGTTCAAAGCTGTATATAACAATCTTTCCAGTAAATAAGGAGGCCTCTTTGATTACGGCCAAGGCATTAGCTGCTCCTCCCAAGCCAACATCCCAGACAACAAAAGGGGCCGGTGAAGACTTGATGCGTTCCAGATGGATTTGCTTGGCATATAAGATATGACCTTCAACCTCCGGGCCTACTACAGGATGATAGGTTTCCGCTACTCCCACGCAATGCAAACTCCAAGTTCCATTGGGTAGTTGCACGAGTTTATGTTCGGAATGAGGCATTTGTGTGCTTATCTTTCTAACGATCTCAAGGCTCGGATTCGAGCTGAGGGGACAAAATTTGCAATGAAATCTTCACGGAATTCAGAAAAGGTACCTGACTCAATATGAGAGCGAATTTCCTGCATCAGCTGATTGTAGAAGTACGAGTTATGGATGCTCATGAGGCGAAGTCCTAGAATTTCGTTTACGTTAAGGAGATGACGGATATAGGAGCGAGAATGGTTTTGACAAGCGAAACACCCGCATTTTTCTTCAATGGGCTTTAAATCTGCCTTTACGTGTCCGGCCTTGATATTAATTGTACCTTTGCGTGTAAAGGCGGTTCCATTCCGAGCCACCCGCGTCGGTAACACACAATCGAACATATCTACCCCGCGGGCAATCAATTCTACCAGCTGAGCTGGGGTTCCAAGGCCCATGGCATAGCGGGCTTTGTCAGTCGGAAGGTGTGGCTCAGTCAGCTCCACTGCCTGCATCATTTCCGGTTCTGGTTCCCCCACGCTTACTCCGCCAATAGCGTAACCGTCAAAATCCATTGCAACCACTTCTTTAGCGCAGCGTTCTCTAAGCCTGGGATGGATTCCACCTTGGCAAATTGCGAAAACAAGCTGCCCATCTGCGCGTGGCTGCTGTCGGCACTCCTTGGCCCAGCGGATGGTGCGATCCACAGCCGACTGAAATTCCCTTGGAGGGGAATCATGAGGAGGACACTCGTCAAATACCATTGCTATATCAGAGCCCAATTTTCGCTGAATGGCCATAGCTTCTTCGGGGCCAAGGAAAAGAAGAGATCCATCCAAGTGTGATCGAAATTCAACCCCGTTATTTTTAATTTTGCGAATCTTTGCTAAACTGAAGACTTGGAATCCGCCACTATCGGTTAAAATCGGCAAATGCCAATTCATAAATGAGTGAAGTCCACCGGCAGCTTCGATAATTTGCATTCCTGGGCGGATACTAAGGTGATAGGTGTTGCCCAGAATTATTTGAGCTTTTATTTCCAAGAGCTCTCTGTTATCCAGGGCTTTGACACTGGCTTGAGTCCCGACAGGCATGAAAACCGGTGTTTCGATGGCTCCATGTGCCGTAAGCAAACGACCCCGACGGGCCTTGCTTGTTGTATCTGTTTTAATCAGCGTAAACATTCGCAACGCAAGATGATAGCGGCTTTAGAATTGCATTCAAACAAAATGTGATAATGAGAATAGATCCGCTGGAGTTAGGCGCAAATTCGGATAGTCATTAGGCTGGGGCGAAATATGATTTGTATCCTAGCTGCATTCTTCTTTAGAGAGAAAGCACGTATTCCGCTAGAGCCTCCAGTTCCTTATTACTCAGATGCTCGGTACGTCCGTGTTTTTGTTTCTGATTACCGGTCGTAAGAACATCCCCGATTGTTGCCGCTGAGCCGTCGTGCAGGTAGGGGGCTGTTCTCCAAACTTCGATGAGTGTTGGTGTATCCCATTTTGTATGGGGGGTGTCCATGGGAACGGCAGTGCCGACATCGTGAAGGTTTTGATCGGAATAATAGCTTCCATAATGACATCGGTAGCAGCCCACTTTTGAGTCGTTAAAAATCTCTTTTCCTACCTGCGCTTTATCGGAGAGCTCTCCATTCACCAGATAAGGGCTTGGCTCCGGCGTTAATGATTTCAGATAGGCGTCTATTGCCTTTGCCTGATCTTCGTCAACTTGGGAGAAAAGAATTCCACGAATTCCGGAACGAACCGCATATTCTGCATCGGGGCGGATACCTGTTACCATTGCTGGCGGAGTCTGATGTGAATAGAGTAAACTTTTTGTGTTTTTTAAATTGTCTATACCGTCATTCATGAGGTCCCAATTGAAGCCATCCGCTCGTGCGTCCGGGTGACAGCCAATACAGCTTTGCCAATTCTGTTTGCAAAGCATTGCGTCGTTAAAAAACATCTCCCCTTTACCCTCAAGCGGGAGTGAGTAATCAGAGTTGAGCTCAATAACCTGGGTTTCTATTTTGGTAGGGAAGGGGAAGTTTGATGTTTTGGGGAGCAAATCCAAATTAATTACCCCAAGCGTATCAGTAAAAAAGTTGACGACGAGCACCTTTGAACCTGATTGAATGAATTGCCTTGGCCCGTTGCCTCCCGTTGGAACCCGATGACGGAACTGGCGCATGAGGTCATGTTGATCCATATAGCTGACTTTGTTTCCTTGGAACTGCATTCGCTCTGTGATGTTTTCCAAGTCGATCACGCTTATCTCGTGAACACCAGCGTGTGCTACTAAGAGTTTTTGGCTGTCAGGAGTCCAGTCAACACTCCAGGGGCTGGCTGCTCCGCGGATTACATCGTCCAAGGGGATAATATATTGCAGTGCCTGTTTTTCCGTATTGATGAATGTAACGTAAGAAGAGTTCATCCAACCCCATTCCACTTGGAAGGTCCCTTGGAAGAATTTTGCAAGGTTGTGCACCACCGCAACTGTTTCTCCATCAGGTGAAAGAGCCATTCCTTTATAATCATTATATCCGCTGTCCATTTTTATATTTTTGATTATTTCTCCATTATTACGAACATTAAGAAGAGATATATATGTATGAACTTTTTCATTACTGGCAGGCTCGGTAGTGAATTGATTTGAGACGTAGAGGACTCCACGTTTTTCATCAAGGATAGCAGAACCGGGGTCCCGGACCACTTCCACCTCCCAGATTTGCCCCAACGTATTGGCATCAAAAGCGCTTATGCTATTCTTCCAGCGATTGCATGTGTAGATGCGCTTTTGCTCTTTATCAAAAACAGGGGAGCAAACGCCCGGAAGAGCCGGCGATTCATCTATTATTTGACAACTTCCAAGTTCAATGGCTACTATCTTGTCTGGCTTGTTTAGAGTCACAAATAATTTCTCACATGATGAGTCTGTTACATGTCCGGTGGGGACGGCGCCTAGGGAAGCTTTGCCAGTCATTTTAAAATCGGGTGAATAAAACCGAATCTCTTTACTGTTTCTAAAACCGATGGCGAAATTGTCCTCCTGTAGCTTGATAATGCGGTCAGGTCCCAGCCATGAAGCATGAACTCCAAACCCAATGGATAGGAGGGAGAATATGAGGAAGAATTTCTTAAACAGCCTGGTCGACATGCTCTTCATACCGATCTTTGTAGAGCAAGAAAAAAGCCAACGTTCACTCATTTTTTAAATCTGCCTCAATGATCCTTTCTTTACTTGACCCCCTCCCGTAGGGCTGTTAGTGTGGGGAGGGTTGAAGTTGTCCTTCAGCGAAATGCGGGAGGGTACCAGAGAAGGTCGGAGCAAATCCGACTTCTGTTTTTTTGCTACTATGCAGAAGGGTAAAAGAAAATGAATGCAGAGTTTATGGCCGTAATAGATTATTGGGTTAGAGAGAAGGGAATAGAAAAAACTACCCTTTTGTCTGCGGTGGAAGATTGCCTGGTGGGGGCAGCGAAAAAGGCATTGGGTCCTGCCAGGGACTTGCGGTGCGAAATCAACCCAAAAACGGGTGAAATAAAGGCTTTTGCGAAATTGCTTGTCGTTGAAAAGGTGGAAGATGCCCGTAGCCAGATTTCTTTACCCGAAGCTAAAATGAATGTGCCTGAAGCTCAATTTGGTGATGAGGTTGAGAAAGAGGTCACACCACACGATTTCGGTAGAATTGCGGCACAACATGCTAAACAGAACTTGATACAGCTCATTCGCCGTATTGAGAAATCCAAAATATACACTGAATTTAAGGATCGGACTGGTGATATAGTCGATGGTGTTATTTCCCGTTTTGAAAAAGGGGATGTAGTCGTTGATTTGGGTAAGTATGAGGCATTAATGCCCTCCAGAGAGCGTGTTCCCAGCGAGAACTATGAGACAGGTGAAAGATTGCATTTCTATGTGAAGAGCGTAGAAAATCGGCAAAATGGGCCTGAAATTATTCTTTCTCGTGCTGATGCGGCCTTTGTTCTAAGGCTTTTTGAAATTGAAATATCTGAAATCAAGGATGGAACCATAGAGGTGAAAGGTATCGCCAGAGAACCGGGAGTTAGAACTAAAATTGCTGTCTACTCCAAAGACACCAAAGTAGACCCTGTGGGTGCCTGCGTAGGAATACGAGGTCAGCGTGTGAAAAACATTGTTCGAGAGCTCAACAATGAAAAGATAGATATCATTAAATATGATGATGATGTTACACGCTATGTTTCAAATGCGTTGGCCCCGGCCAAGCTAAAAAGCTATGAGGTGATTGCTGATCAAAAGTATATCCATGTTTGGACAAGTGAAGATCAGCTTTCTCTTGCTATAGGCAAAAGGGGACAGAATGCGAGGTTGACATCGCAATTGACCGGATGGCGGATTGATATAGATGCAGAGGAGCCAGAGCCAACCGGCTTTGATGCTTTGGTTGCAAATGCCATCTCAGATTTTGCCAAAATCCCTTCTATCACAGAGGGACAAGCGGAGTTACTGGTTCGTTCGGGTTTTACCAGTATAAATGCTCTTCTTCAAGCCGATCTGGCTGATTTAGAGGCTATTGAAGGAATTGGTAGTTCTGCAAAAGAGATTGTAAACGCAGTTCGGCAAGAGTCCGAGCGTGTTAGCTTAAATGACGAAAAAAAATAGAGGATTGATTCAGAGCAAGGCTAAAATAGCCGTGCGAGACTAAATTATATGCCCGTTCGAATATACGATATTGCTAAAAAATTAGGCCTCCCCAACAAAGTTGTCTTGGAAAAGGCAAGGGAACTGGGCATTACTGCGGCTCGGGCGGCTTCTTGTTCTTTGGACAAGATAACAGCAGAGTTTTTGGAACAACAATTTCCAAAACCGGAGCCGATAGAACCCAAGGCTAAAAAGAAAAAAAACTCAAAGCCAACCCCAGCTACTGAGACTGCACTTGAAGTTAAGTTGGAAACTGAGGGAAAACTGGAGGAAGAGCCTCCCCAGTCGATTGTTTCTGACGCGATATCTTCCGCACCCGAAGTATCTACGCCCGAAAGCATTAAATCTAAGACATCGACCGGCGGAGAGGTTTTGGAGCAATCAAATGTGTCTGAATTGGTCATAAAAGAAGTTGAGGATTTTGTCCTGCAAGATTTGGAAGAGCTTTCGGCTGAAAAAGAGACTGCTCGCGTTGCTTCGACGAAACCGTCAAAGCCCGGCAAACGCGAAACTGCTGAGAAACAAACGATAACTCCTCCAAAAGGAATTGAGTCACACCCGCCTGTTGGTGAAAAAATAAAAGAAGTAGCTTCTCCTGTCTCTGAGTCGGTAGAAACGGGGAAAACTCCAGGCTTGAAAACGCCGACTCAGATACCTTCAAAAGATCATAAAAAAGCCGAACCTGCCGCAGTTGTACCAGTCCCTGCGCCAATAATACCAGAGCCGGAGATAAAAGAGTCTCAGCCTGTAGTGAGACAGAAAGACAAAAAGGAAAAGCCTTCACCCACTGCAGCAGAACCCACTAAGCCCGCCCCTGTGTTTGAACTTAAGCCCATTTGGAAAATACCTCTTTCAGCGATAGGTAAGAGACTAGCAGACAAGAAAGCAAGTGCAGAAACTCCGGAGGAGGCAAAGCGAGTTTCTAAAGAAGTCGAAAAACCGGCCCAGGAGGCCAAGCTGGGGCAAAAAGTAGGTTTTATCCAATTGCCGCAGAAACCAGTTCCATTATCAAAGCAAGCAGATAAGCAAAACTTGCCTAGAGGGAAAGAGAAGCGTGAGAAGTCTGGAAAGGAAAAAACTCCAGCTGCTCGCTCGCCTTTGACTCCAGCGCAAGGCCAGCAGCGTCAGGAAACGCAGTCACGACCTCCACAATTTCAACCGCAGCGTCATCAGGGGGTGGCTCCGTTTTCTCGACAGCAGCCGGCCAGGGCAGGGCGTCAGGCTCCAGCTTTCAGAGGACGGCAAAAGCCTTTTACCACATCTCGAGACAAAGACAGACCCACTGCAAAATCACAGCAGTTTTCTTCATCCGCCTCCAAGGAGGGGCAACAAAGAGTGCCGGAAAACGCTCAGGTAATCACAATGAAGCCACCTGTTGTCGTTCGTCAGCTTGCGGAGCTTTTGAATCGGAAACCATTCCAACTTATTGCTGATCTGATGGAACAGGGTGTTTTTGCTAATGTGAATCAGAGCATTGATGAGGTAGCGGCCCGCAAGCTCTGTGCTAAACACGGATTCCATTTTGAACTCGAAAAACGAGATAAGGGTGGAGCTCTGGTTAAGGGGGATCAGAAAAAGATAGAATTCGTTGAGGAAGATGATGATCCGAGCACCTTGCTTCCTCGCCCCCCGGTGGTCACCATTATGGGGCACGTGGACCATGGCAAAACAACCCTCTTGGATGCTATTCGCAAATCGGACGTAGCCACAGGCGAAGCTGGTGGTATTACTCAACATATTGGAGCTTATACTATTTCTATTCCTCACCCCGAGCGCAGGGAAGTGATCCAGCAGATTACCTTTTTAGATACTCCCGGTCATGAGGCCTTTAGTGCCATGCGCGCTCGAGGTGCCAACGTCACTGATATTGTGATTTTGGTTGTGGCAGCCAATGATGGGGTGATGCCTCAGACAGTTGAGGCGTTGCGTCATGCTCAAGCGGCAAAAGTGACTATCATGGTCGCCGTAAACAAGTGCGATCATCCGGCAAGCAATCCGCTAAAAGTACGTCAGCAGCTCCAGGATTACGGTCTTTTATGTGAAGAGTGGGGAGGCAGTACTATTTATGTAGATGTCTCTGCCCTCACGAAACAAGGTATAGATAACCTTCTGGGCCTCCTGGTGCTACAGGCAGAGGTGCTTGAATTGAAGGCGAACCCTCATCGAAAGGCGAAAGGCAATGTGGTTGAATCCGGGTTGGCTCCGGGCGGTCCGACCGCGACCGTTCTCGTTCGTAAGGGAACTCTGAAGTTGGGAGATGCGATTTTGTGTGGAGAGTTTTATGGCAAAGCCCGTGCTCTGATTAATGAGGAGGGAGATCGCCTCAAGCATGCAGGACCTTCGGAAGCGGTAAAACTTTTAGGCCTCAATGGTGTCCCTGAAGCAGGAACTGAGTTTCAGGTGGTGGAAAATGAAAAAATGGCGCGCGATATGGCTCAGGCACAGCAGGAACGCAATCGTCTGGAAGGAACTCGAGAACGTGAAAGGACGGTAACACTCGAAGGATTTTTTCAAAATTTTGATGCAGATTCCATTAAGAGCCTTAAAATTGTTGTCAAGGCTGACACTCAGGGCTCTGTGGAGGCCATTGTGGATGCTCTCAAAAAGATAAACTCAGAAAAAGTTTCTCTGGATATTATCCATAGTGCGGTGGGAACTGTAACCGAAAGCGATGTGATCCTTGCCTCCGCCTCAAAAGCCGTTGTGCTGGGTTTCCACTCCAGAGTGGATTCCTCCGCTTTAGAGGCTGCCCGCAGGGAGGGTGTTCAAATTAAACTCTACTCGATTATTTACGAACTTATTGATCAGGTAAGAGATTCTATGGCTGGACTATTGGATCCTATCCTCAATGAAGTCCCTCAAGGTCAGGCTGAAGTCTGTCAGGTGTTTAACCTTTCCAAGGCGGGCAGTGTGGCTGGATGTAAAGTTGTCCAGGGGCGAATCATAAAAGGTCGGTGCCGGGTCGTACGTGGCAAAGAGGTTATTTTCGAGGGTTCTTTCCAGTCCTTGCGTCGCTTCCAGAGTGAGGTGAACGAATTAAAAGCTGGAATGGAGTGTGGTATTCGCGTTGATGGATTCCATGACTACAAGGAAGGGGATATCATCAAGTCTTACTCCATTGAAAAAATTGCCCAACAATTGTAATATCTATTTAAAGATTTAATGCAACATAATCGGCGACACGATCGAGTTCGCGAATTAATTAAGCGCGCTGCAGGTGAGGTCATTCGAAGAATGTTTCCTGTACAGGAGACAGGGATTGTCTCTGTGACCGATGTTGGCATTTCAAATGATTTGCGCTCAGCGGTGGTTTTTTTGAGTATTTTCTCACCGGAGAATATGAAAAAGAAAGCTTTTCATATGATATGTGAGAAAGCCAAGCTGATCCAGATGCAGATTGCACATGATGTTGTTTTAAAATATACACCTCAAATACGGTTTGAGCTGGATGACTCCATTGATCGAGGTAACCGAGTCATGGAAATTTTAGAGCAGCTTGAACAGGAAGGCATCCAAGCTGATCCTCTGGAGAGTGATGACTAGTATTCCTGAAGAAGTGAACCATATTCTCCGAATTTTGGAGGATTCAAAAACAATTTGTGTAACCGGGCATGTTCTTCCTGACGGAGATTGCATTGGTTCCCAATTGGCTTTAGCCTATGCTTTAAAATCACTGGGTAAGAAGGTCTATTGTTGGAATGTGGATGAGATTCCTGATAAGTTAGTTTTCCTGGACCCGGAAAGCTGTATGCGTAAACCCAGAAATGGCTGTTCGTTTGACGTTGTGGTTTCTCTGGATTGCGCCAGTTTTGAGCGGCTGGGGCCTTTGGGGGATAAGATACTCAACCACAAGCAGTTCATTAATATAGACCATCACGAAAGCAACACGCGCTATGCGGATATTAACTGGGTGGTTGGTAATGCTTCATCCACGGGAGAGTTAATTTTTCAGTTAATGCAATGGGCCAGGTGGGAGGTTACACCCAAGATTGCCGCCTGTCTTTTCACGGCGATATCGACCGACACAGGCTCCTTCCAATATCGTGGTACAACTCCCGAAACTTTTGAAATGGCAGGTAAGCTGCTGGAGTTTGGTGTTGACCTTGAAGATGTTTGCGAAGAAGTTTATCAATCTTATCCCATTGCGCGCATTAAACTGCTCCGCCAAGTGCTGAATAATTTTAAACTGGCTGAGGACAATAAAATAGCCTACTACTGGCTGAAGCCATCGGATTACTCTCGTTCGGGGGCTGAGCGCGAAGATTCTGAAGGTTTAATAGATCATATTCGTGCTATTGCTCCTGTTGTGGTGGCTGTTCAATTCGAGGAATCCGCACCGGAAGTGGTCCGTGTCTGTATGCGTTCAAAGAATCCCAATGTGGATGTCAGTGAAGTAGCTCGTCTCTTTGGCGGTGGAGGGCACCGAGGGGCCAGTGGAGCGACCATTCAGGGAACTCGATTGAGTGTTCAACGCAAGGTCATGAAAGCTTTAAGGCTGGCACTGAAAGAAGCCAGAAAACAAAAAAAATCATTCCAAAATGATAAATGAAGATTTTGTGGATGGTGTCATCTTGGTAGATAAGCCTACAGGTTGCACTTCGCATGATGTTGTAAATGTGGTGCGGAGGAGGTTTAGTCTTCGCAAGGTAGGCCATTGCGGAACTTTGGACCCAGAGGCGAGTGGCCTTCTTATACTTCTTCTTGGGAAAGCGACCAAGCTCAGTGATCAGTTGATGGGGGATGATAAAACTTATGAGGGGACCTTTAAGCTAGGAGAGACAACCGACTCTTATGATGCAGATGGACAGATAACCCAGATTTCTCCGGTTCCTCCACTTTCATTGGAAGAACTTAAAAAATACGCCGCTACTTTTGAAGGCGATCAAATGCAGATTCCTCCGATGGTTTCTGCTGTGAAGATCAATGGGGTTGCCCTGCATAAACTGGCTCGTAGAGGGATAGAGGTTGAACGCCGTTCCCGTTTGGTTTATATCTACCGCTATGATATTCTAAACTACGAAGCACCTAGTGGAGATTTTATATTATCCTGCAGTAAGGGTGTGTATGTCCGCAGCGTGGTTCATGATATGGGGCAGAAAATAGGTTGTGGCGCTCATTTAACCCGTCTGCGGCGAACATCTTCCGGTCCGTTTAATGTCGAAAATGCAATTTCATTGGGCGTGATAAAATATTTTTCCAGAGAAGAGCTTAAAAAACGGGTGCTGCCTGCCATAACATTACAAAAAATGCTTCTGAACCTTCAATAGCAATGCAAATAATACCTTTCAATAGCGTGCTCGAACATAACTCTAAGGGAGTATGTGCTGCGTTGGGTGTGTTCGATGGTGTCCATCTGGGCCATCAAGGCGTCATCGCTCAGGTTTTGAAAGATGCTCGGCAGATGTCCGCACTTCCACTTGTGATCACTTTTGATAAACACCCCATCTCTGTCCTCAACCCAGCAAAAGCTCCTAAAATGATTTATCCTTTGGAAGCAAAGCTGAGCCTTCTTGAGCAGATGGGGATTGAAAAGGTGATGTTGATTCCTTTTAATGAAAAAATAGCCAGTTTGAGTGCACCAGATTTTTTTAAAATCATTTCAACAAACCTTTTCCCGCTTCTGAGTATCAGTATGGGGATTGGATTTGTTTTTGCACGTAATCGCACTGGGAATATTAAAAAGCTTCGCGAGATGGCTGTTGAAACTGGAACGATTGTACAGGAAGTCCCTTCTGTCTGCGTTCATGAGGAGAAAATCAGTAGTTCTCAAATTCGGATAGAAATCTCTCGTGGCAATTTTGAGAAAGCGAGTCAGATGTTGGGGCGGCCTTACTCAATCATCTCGAATGTCGTCGTTGGAGACCAAATTGGCCGGACGATTGGTTATCCTACTGCAAATTTGTCTGTTGTTGATCGGGCAATTCCGCCCACGGGAGTATATGCGGTTACGGTCCTCATTGGAGAACGTCAATTTCAAGGCTGTATGAATATAGGTCTTCGCCCAACGCTCGGGTGCTCTGATCCAAAACCCAGAGTTGAGGTATGTATCCTTAATTTTAATGAAGATATTTATGGGAAAACAATAGAAGTCATTCCTTTGAAGCGCTTGCGGGATGAGAAGAAGTTCGCTTCACTTGATACTTTAAGGCTCCAAATTGCTCAGGATATTAAGCTGGCACAATCTGTTTTTTCTGAAGAGACCTAATTTTGATTTCTTATGACCAATTGCAATACTTCGAATAATTTTTTCTCCGTATGTCGAAATATAAAATTCGACAAACTCGGGATTTTTTTTCTGTTTTTTTTAGTTTTCTTTTTTTTGCTCTCAACCCAGTCTTATGGTCAGAATGCACCGAAGAAAGGTGAGGATTGGATTGTTAAGCTTCCTTCTGGTGTAACTTTTGAAATGGTCTATATAGCCCCCGGGACTTTCATGATGGGCAGCCCCGTTGATGAAGCCGGGCGTGATGATTCAGAAAAACAGCATGAGGTTACTTTAACGAAAGACTATTACTTGGGTAAATATGTGGTCACACAAGAGCTGTGGGTGGCTGTAACGGGTGCAAATCTTTCAAAATGGATAGGCACGAATTTACCTGTTGAAAGGGTCAGTTGGGCTGATGCGATAGATTTTTGCAAAAAACTCACGGAAATGGAACGAACCGTGGGACGTTTGCCTGAAAACTGGAAATATACCTTACCTACAGAAGCTCAATGGGAGTATGCGTGTCGAGCTGATACGACGACCGCTCTTAACAATGGGAAAAATTTAGATTGCACAGATAAGGACTGTAGAGGGGAGAGTTCCAATTTGGCAGAGGTGGCTTGGTATGATAAAAACAGTGATCGCAAGACTCATCCGGTTGGTTTGAAAAAACCTAATAATTATGGACTCTACGATATGCACGGGAATATATGGGAATGGTGCTTTGATTGGTATGCGGATTATCCTGACGATTCCGTTATTGATCCGCTCGGTCCTGATAAAGGTACCGCTCATGTTAGGCGCGGTGGAAGCTGGGGATATTATGCGAAAGGTTGCCGCTCTGCAGCTCGTGCCAGTTATAGTCCCAACTATCGCTTGGAGAGTCTGGGTTTTCGTTTAGCTTTAGTTCCTGAGAAGTAATTTTTCCCTTCTAGCGTTGAGGCTTAGCCTCCTCCTAGAGGACAAATCAAATTTCGACCCATAATCCATCCCAAGCTAAATAAATGTTGGGGTAGTTTTGGGAGATTAGTCTCTGATGCTCATCATGATTGTATTCGTGTGTCAAATGAGTGAGATAAGTTTTACCAGCTTTGACACGCCTTGATACTTCAATGGCTTCCTCCAAATTCAAGTGTGTTGGATGGGGGGTAATTCTGAGGCCGTCCAAAACAACCACTTCGACACCTTGGATGTCCTCAATCACATTATCAGGAACATATTTGCAGTCAGTCAGGTAGGCCAGTTTCTTGATTCCGTTCTGGATAAATAGGTATCCGCAAGAAGTAATATAAACATGGTCCAGAAGTTGTGGCCTGATAGAAAGGTCTCCGATTTTAAACTCCGACTCTACTATGTGTGGCTCCGGAATGAAATATCCATGCGGGTGTGGTCCATCGTGAAAGGCATAAAAGAAAACTTTTTTGAGTATCTCTATTGTTTGGTCTATCCCGTATATGGGGAGCGGCTTATCTCCACGCATGTCACAAAAACGCCGACAGTCATCCATTCCCATAATATGGTCTGCATGAGCGTGAGTGATCAAGACGGCATCCAACCATTTGATTTTCTCTCTCAGCATTTGAATACGAAACTCCGGAGTCGTATCCACGACCAAAGCGGATATTTCGGTTTCTACATAAATAGAAGGTCTGAGTCTGTGATTCTTGGGGTTCTCTAGAAAAGATGTAGGATAACTTTTGCCAATAATCGGGACTCCCTGTGAAGTGCCTGTGCCTAAAAAACAAAACCTAAACATGAATTAAGAATGCTGAATTGAAGAATGAAGGATTGAATGTAAGTCGATTTTTGCCCATATTGAGACACGCGCGGGTTAAGTATGGGCCCGATTGTCGGAATTGTGAATAAAAAACTGAACCTCCTTTCATGCTGGTTTATCTAAGAGTAAAAAATTTTGCGCTTGTAGAGGATATTTCCATTGAGCCGTATTCAGGCTGTAATGTGATTACAGGCGAAACGGGAGCAGGCAAATCAATTTTGATTGGCGCATTAGGTTTGGTTTTGGGCTTGAGGGGAGACAAAAACCTAATTCGTTCTGGTGCTGACCAAGCTGTGGTAGAGGCTGTTTTTGATATTTCACAAGTCTCGGCTCCTATCCCTGTTTTTTTGGATTCTGAAGGGATTGAACCTTGTGAAGAGGGTCTCTTACGGATTAAGCGCTCGCTTTGCACAACTGCATCCAACCGTCAATTTGTAAATGGAACTCCTGTCTCTGTTTCCGTTTTATCTTTATTGGGAGATTGGCTGGTGGACATACATGGACCTCATGATCATCAGTCTTTATTGTATCCGGCCCGACAGATGGAAATTCTGGATTCATTCGGAAAATCTAAAACTGAGTACGCTAAGACTCTCAAAGACTATTCAGAGGTGTACAAGAAGTTACGTTCCTATGAGCTCAGGCGAAAAGAACTCATAGTGGATGACCAGTCCTACCGTCAGCAATTGGATCTTCTTCGTTATCAGGTGCAGGAAATAGAATCCTCTTTTCTGAATGAGGATGATGTTCTCTTGGACGATCGTTACACTCGTGCGGCTCATTCAGTTGACATTCTTCGCTCAATCCAGGCTGGAGTAGAAATTTTATCCGAAAGTGAAAATTCTATTTTGACTAAGTCTGGTCTACTTGGAAGACTATTGCATGAAGCGGCTCGTCTGGATTCATCGGGTCTAAAAGATATTACGGAAAAATTTGAATTGCTCCATGAACAGCTGGCTGAGCTGCAATCTCTACTTGCCGATTATGCTGAGAATGTCGAGGCGGATCCCTACGATTTGCAGCAAATAGAAGAGCGCCTCAATTTAATAAATGGCCTCAAACGCAAGTACGGTAAAACCATAAAAGAGATTTTAGATTTTGAAAAGAATGCCCGTGCTCGCCTTACTCTATTAGAGAATCGAGATGTAGAACTGACTGAAATTGACCAACTCATCGAAAAAGAAAATGGTGAGTTACGAAAACGGGGGAGGAAGCTTACGGAAAATCGCCAAAAATTGATTCCCATCCTTGAGGCAAAGGTGTTGGAGCATTTAAAGGAGCTGGGTTTTAAACAGAGTCTTTTCAATGTCAGCCTCCAGCCTTATGAAAATCCGACATCTGAGATTGGTCCCACCGGAATGGATCGAGTTGAATTTCTTTTTTCTCCCAATCCTGGAGAGTTGCCCAAACCTCTTAGGACGATTGCATCTTCAGGAGAGATTGCACGCGTGATGCTGGCTTTAAAAACGGCCTTGGCGGAAGCTGACTCTGTTCCAGTGTTGGTTTTTGACGAAGTGGATGCAAATGTGGGTGGAGAGACCGCACTTTCAGTTGGAAAAAAAATGCGTGAAATTGGCTCTAAGAGACAGGTCATTTGTATTACGCATTTAGCTCCTGTCGCGGCCAGCGGGAATATCCATTTTTCTGTAGAGAAAATAATTCAGAATCAAAGAACTCACGTTCAAGTGAATCGATTGGAAGAGGATGAACGTTTGGTTGAGTTGTCGAGGATGTTAGGTGGTCAGATGGAGACCGCTCGCAAGTACGCTCAAACTTTACTGCTCAAATACAAAACAAATGCCTAAAAAGAGTCTGTTAGAAATGGAAGAGAGGATAATATTACTGGTGACTCAAAATCAGCATAAAGTGCAGGAGATTTCCACAATGCTTTCGGAATTCGCACCCGTGCCCACACCTGCATATCATGTTATTTCGCTGAAGTCCCTATCCAGAGCTCCCGTAATTGTTGAAAGGGGGCTCACGTTCAAAGAGAATTCGTTTAGTAAAAATGCATCCCTTCTCAGCTGGTTTTATTCTGGAGGTATGGAAGAGTTTTTGAAGGTGTTTCCTTCGGGGATGGGTTATCTGCTCTCAGACGATTCGGGCCTGGAAGTGGATGCACTGGGAGGGGCTCCGGGCGTATATTCCGCCAGGTTTGCTGCTCTTGAGTCAGGGATGCAGGGAAACTCAACAGATTCATCTAACAACGCAAAACTCCTTCGAGACTTGGAGCAGGTGCCACTCCAAGAAAGAAGTGCCCGATTCCATTGCGTGCTTTCGTTGACTGAGGTTGATGTCAATGCGGACATGGAAGACTTGCTGGAAAGAACCGAATTCTTTGAAGGGGTATGTGAAGGCCGGATTGCATCTGAGCCGCGAGGTAAAAACGGTTTCGGCTACGATCCTCTTTTTATTCCGGAAAACTACCATGTCTCTTTTGCGGAGTTGGGAGACACAGTAAAAAACAGCATCAGCCATCGTTCGAAAGCTCTTCGTTCATTTGTCCAATTTTTTGCACAGCTTGCTAAAGGTTAATTATGTCATCCCTTAGTGATAAACAAAATGAGGCCGATCACAGGCAGATAGATATCAATAAAGTAGGAGTGAAGGGGATACGTTACCCGCTCCTGGTGTTAGATAGAGATAATGGCTCTCAAAGCACGGTGGCCGAACTGGGAATGTATGTGGATTTGCCCAGACAGTATCGCGGAACTCATATGAGCCGCTTTTTAGAGGTCCTGAATGAACACGGGAATGAGTTTCATATAGATTCCATCAGTATGCTCTTAGCTGCCATTCAAAAGCGTCTTAAAGCCCGTGTAGCTCACATAGAGGTGGAGTTCCCTTACTTCATCAAAAAAAGGGCTCCTGTCAGCAGACAAACGGGGCTGATGGATTATACGATTCGTATTGAGGCAACACTGGATGGGGATAAAATTGATATTGTAACACTGATCAGTGCTGGTGTAACTACGCTCTGTCCCTGTTCAAAAGCAATCAGCCAGCATGGAGCTCACAATCAGCGAGGGAAGGTCACTGTCTCGTTCAGGGCAGATAAGCACATTTGGTTTGAAGAAATAATAGAGATCATAGAATTAAGCGCCAGCGGTTCCCTCTACTCGCTATTAAAGCGTGTAGATGAAAAATACGTCACTGAGCAAGCCTTCGAGACCCCCGTTTTTGTCGAGGATGTTGCCCGCAATGTTGCCGTAAAACTAAATAGCCGCTCGGAGATTTCGTGGTATCGGGTTGAGGCTGAAAATATGGAGAGTATCCATAGCCACAACGCCTATGCCTGTGTTGAGAAGAGTATGCCGGTTTTTTCTCAGCAGGTTCCGCAGTGTTGATTGGACTTAAAGAGGTCCAGTATCTCTTTAAGTTTGGGAGTAGTGCCTTGTTCTATGGTTTTGCTGATGAAGTGGGATATAAATCTCTTCACGTTTACCAGATTTTCTTGAGACTCTACAAATGCCGCAGCGATGGGATTACTTAAAAATTCAGTACGGAGCTCTTCGAACTCCTCTACTTCTCTGGGGATTAATTCTTCCTTTCGTGACTGCTTAGAGCGAATCACATTTCCCATAGCAGTGAGTGCCTCCAGTTGTTTTTTTGCAATCTCGTCTTTTTTAAATTCACTCAAATTATGGCGCATTTCCTGGAATTCCGTGTCCTGAGCCAGAGTGTCGCAAAGTCCTTTGAGATGCAAAAAGGAAGGGCTATTCTCAGTAAAAAACTTCATACGAGATTCTCCGGATAAGGTTTTCTTGCGAAATCACGAATTACTTTTAATTCCTCTTCCCCGGCGATTGTGTGTTCTTTTTGGAACTCATGCCATTCGATATCATAACCCAGTTCCTTCAATCTCTGTATCTGTTTTTTTACAGGGATAAAGGGTAATAGTGGGTCATAGGTTCCATGAGTGATCAATATTCTTTGTTCTTTGGAACCGGGGGCAGCACGATTAATCAATCCCTCTAAATCATGAATGTAGCCGCTGACACCTATGAGGCCGGCGAGCTTCTGCTGATAACAAAGACCAGTTTCCAAGGTCATAAGACATCCTTGCGAAAAACCAAAAAGGTACATATTTTCCGGTGGATAGCCTTCACTGCACTTCTGGTTAAGCAGTTGGGTCAGCAGACTTCTGCTTCTGTCGATGCCCGGAGCGGCTTCTCCATAGATATCGTACCAGGAGTAACCTCCGTAGTATTCATCGGGTGCGTTGACCAGCAGATAATTCATCCAGGGCAACTGCATTTCCGAGGGCATCCATGAATATCCGTTTAGACTATCACCAAGCCCGTGTAACACAAACATCAGCCATTTGGACTCCTCCTCTTTGGCGGGCACAAAATAGGTATCTAACTTCATCTTATTCCTTACCATCCTCTCTTAAATTTTTGGTTTTACGATAATAACTGAGCACTCCATATTTTTTTAAACCATCCACCAGAATATTAAGGTTGCTCATTGTCGTTTGAAATTGGATTTTAGTATCAGGGTCGCTCACGATCGTACCCAGCATTCCTTGAGATTCATCTATTTGAGTCATCACGCTATTAAGTCTTTCAGAGGTGAGAGCCAGATTGGTAAGAGTTTGATGGATTGCACCTTTGTTGGAACTGGCTATATCCTGAATTTGTTTTCCGGCATCTTCCAAAACTTTTGCGGCGTCAGCCATATGAGCGATTGCGTGTGCCAGCGTGCCGTCACTTCCCAGGGCGCCTTGATTCAAATTCTCTGCCATTTCTTCTATGCTGTGTGATATCTTGACCAAATTTGAAATAACATCCGAAATATTCAAAAGAGATTCATCCGTCAGGAGTTTTTTATCCAGCTTTTCAATAATCCCGGAAATACTTTTAGCCGTTCCGCTGGCTACATTCATCAAGTTACCTGCCGAATGGGCTATGGCTTCAATGCTGAATGGAGGATTGCATTCTACCTTTTCGCCGTTAGTCAAATATGGAGCGTTGGTCCCGCCTGCAGTTACAGAAACATGCTGGTCTCCTAAAAAGCCGTTTTGTTCCAATCCAAATACAGCATCATTTCGTATCTTGTAGTTATCCAGAATGCTTACTTTGATAATTCCCTTTTGTCCTTCATAGCCCATGTAAATACTTTTTACCTGGCCTATACGGATACCGGCCATTTGAACAGAGGCTCCCGGACGAATTCCCCCCACATTGCTTGAGTATAGTTCAAGTGAATAGGTTGGCTTAAACCAGTTGTCAATTTTTGCAAACTGAAGTATCATCAATGTTAACAAGAGAAGAGAAAATATTAGAAATATAAAAACTTTTATTCTATTTTTGTTCTTCATAACTTATTTCTAAAAATTTATTCTGATTTATGTCAAGTTGCTTTTGTTATCTGAAATTCCGTTTACGAAATTATGTACAACAGGGTCAGTGGATGCAAACAGTTCTTTGGGTGTAGCTGTCAGATAAATCTGACCATTATGCAACATGAAAACTTTTTCACCGATGGTTTGAGTCGTTCGCATATCATGAGTAATCACAACTGTGGTGACCTGACGTATTTCGCAAATACGCTTGATGAGCTTATCTATACTGTCGGAAGCGATGGGATCCAATCCGGCGGTAGGTTCATCATAGAAGATGATAGAGGGTTTATGGATAATGGCGCGAGCCAAGGCCACGCGTTTCTTCATTCCTCCAGAAAGGTCGGCTGGCCATTTGGATTCAATCCCTTTGAGGCCAACCAGCTCTAAAACACCGGCGATTTCCTTGGCGATTTCGGAATGAGAGCGTTTGCCCTCCCTGTACAGAGAAAACCCAATATTTTCTCCCACGTTCATGGAGTCAAAAAGGGCAGCGCCTTGAAACATAACCGCCATCTGTCTCCGGACTTCGAGGAGCTCTCTTTCATTTAATGAGGAAATTTCCAAATCTCCTATGAAAATTTTCCCGGCATCAGGCTGGATTAAACCAGCCATATGTTTTAGGAGAACGCTTTTTCCGCTACCGCTGCGCCCTAGAATGACGGCCGCTTCGCCTTTCTGTATCTCCAGATTGACACCGCATAAAACGGCTTGCTCTCCGAAACTTTTATAGAGGTTACAGGCTTTGATCATAACGACGCGAGGAGTTTGGAAAGTAATAAAGTGAGGAAGAAATTAAGCATTAAAATTCCTATGGAAGCCACTACAACAGTATCGGTAGTGGCGATACCGACTCCCTGTGCACCATTTTTGCAGTTAAGGCCCTTGTAGCATCCAATAAATGAAATCAGAGCGCCGAAAAAGAATCCTTTGATCAGACCCATTAGGATATCGCTGACATGAGTCATTGAAACCATATTATCCCAAGAGTAAGCAGGATCAATCCCAAGGACATGCACAGCCAACAGATACCCGCCCAGAATGCCGACCGCGACAGCCTCGCAAACGAGAGCCGGCATAGCCAGAGTGGTTGCCGCCATACGAGGAATGACTAAATAATCTATGGGGTGCGTATTAAGGGTGCGCAGAGCGTCAATTTGCTCAGTGACCTTCATTGTTCCCAATTCTGCAGCCATGGCGGCACCGACTCGGCCCGTTACCATCAGAGCTGCCAAGACTGGCCCCAGCTCGCTGGCCATGGCGACACTATTGACGGCTAAGGTCATAGTATCCATCCCGAATTTATGGAACTGGAAATAAGTCTGCGCAGTTAAAACCAATCCGGTAAAAACGCCAGTGACCATTACCACAGATTGAGAGCGGACACCTATGGCGTAAATTTGAGAAATAATGTCACTCGTCTTCCAATTGCCCCGGTTAATAGAGGAAATTATTTCCAGGAAGAACTGCCAAATTTGTTTGATGTTATTTAAAAAGTTCATGGATAACACAACATGCGGGTGTTTTACCAAAAATTCCAGGCTCCCTTCCAAACTACCCAAATTCCAAGTAATAAATTGGTAACTCCATGCGCCGTGATCGCATCTCCTAACTTCCCTTTGTAGCATACCAGCCCCTGATATATCAGGCCACAAAGGAATCCGGCCAGCCACTCATGATGCACAAGCCCAAAGAGCAGACTGACCCCTAGGAAGGGGAGTAGAGAAAAATGGTGAAGAGAAACCTTTTCGAATTTTTCCTGAATTAGAAAACGATAGAGAAAACTTCGATAAAAAACCTCCTCCACTAGAGGGACCAGACATGTTGCTCCAACGATTCTGGTGAAAACAACACCCCACGCCTGCAGCGAATTATCTCCATAAAAGCTAAAAGGGTTCCAAGAAGTTGTTGGCTTCAAAGGCACGCCTGAAAGCTTGGCCCAAAGCTCTCCTGTTTTTGGGTAAAAACCATCCAGTCCAATCCAAATGATAAATACGACAATCCCGGCCACCAACGCCTCCCAACTAAAAATAGGCCGCATTTCTTTTATTTTAGGCCACAAATAAGCGATGAGACCAGCCACCACTACTGTTTTGAGACAATAAACCCAATATCTGGAAGACTCACCCCACTGCCCCTGCAGAGATGTTAAGAGCACAAAGAGGGCAAAAGGCAGTATGCGTAATATTATAGATTTACGATTCATTCATATGGACGCAAACAATTCGTCCTGATGGCGTGCATAGTATTATTTGTATGCTTTATATTAAAGGATATTCCAACGGTTTACTTGTTTTGCTGAGAAGGGTGTTCTCCCAGCGTGCCCCCTAAATTATAGGTTTGGGTGTTGGGGAGTTCCGGGTTTCCTACACCCGTTTCCATCAAAGTTTTTAATTCTTCCAAGTGAGTTTGGTAAATACCGCGAGGGTCAACCTGATATTTCTTGCAAAGAGATGCAGCCATTCCAACGACTTCGCCTATGATACCGCAAGTACGCATCACCCGGGTTGTTCCTAAGGCAACATGAGTGACACTGATATTGCGGCCTGCCATGAAAAGATTGTCTATGTTTCTAGAGTATAAACAGCGATAGGGGATAGGGTAGGGGTGAATGTTTTTATGAACGGCAATAGATTTGAATTCAGCGTCTTTGAAATGCTCGCTATTTTTGGGATCCGGATAGTGTAAATCAATGCTCCAAGTGGTAATGGCTGATGAGTCGGGATAAAGAGCAAAATCTACAATATCGTTTTCGGTCAAAATATGGTCACCCAAGAGGCGTCGCGATTCTCTCTTCCCGGCAATATAGGCAACCCATGCTAAAGAATGTTTTTTATAGGTGTTCTTGGGATATTCATTTTTTAAATAAGACCAGTTTGAAAAGATCACCAGCATTCCATAGTCGCGAATTTTTTCTGCCTCTCTGATTTGGTCCATGTTCATACCGGTTTCCCATGTCCACTCTCCCATGGTGACCTTCTCGGAATTGAGCTCATTAAAGTTCAACCCATACTGGAAAGAAGGGAAAGAAGTTTCTTTCTCATGCTCTTCGGAATACCACTGGACGGAGGCACCTAAAGTCATTTTATCCGGGGCGTCCGGGGCCAGACTCTCATGGTGCTCATCTTTAGCTTCGCGACCCATTCGGAAATCAGCGCCCGCCAGATATCCGACGTTCCCATCTCCGGTGCAATCGGCAAATAACGGAGCGTGCAGTGATATTTCACGAGCGTTTTCAGTGTGTCTTGCTAAAATGCTCGAAATTTTGTTTCTCTTTTTTTGGACCGCAAAGACGTGATATTTGAGGAAAAGAGTGATGTTAGGTTCATCCAAAACAACCTGAAGTTTTTTTTGGTCTTCATAATTTTCCGCCGGACGGGCATTCCCGGCTCGGGTGGGACCAAACTCTTTTTGCAAATTTCCAAGGTTATTGTACGGTTTATTATCAATGCGCCCACCCAGGTGCACTCTTATTTCAGAGCTGTTATTTCCTCCCAGTAACGGGCGGTTCTGGACAAGCGCTACAGAAAGCCCCAGTCGGGCTGCTGAAATTGCTGTGCTCATTCCCGCTATTCCACCTCCAACGACGACCAAATCAAAAGAACCTGCATCCTGTGGCCTTTTAGAAAGGCCTAGTAGTTTTTTTCGAAATTGAGCCATTTCTTGAACACTTTGGGGAGGTGCTTTTCGGCGTGTCGTAAAGTAAAGGGCATCACAGCGAGCATTAAATCCCGTTAAATCGTGAAGTTGGATTTCCGCTTTTCCCTTCTGAATGAATAGTGATCCGGCCTTCTGCCACTTCCATTCCTGCCCTTGACATCCCAAAGTTTTCTCCAGCTTTTGCCCATTTACAGATATTTGGAATTTCCCGGGGCCCTCGTTTTCACTCCAGGGAGAGGTCCAGTTATAAGTTCGGACATAAAGGGTATACTCTCCGGTTTTATTGAACATCGCCTGGGTAACAGCATCTGCTACCGGTTCTCCCATTCCGTGTGCCATCAGATAGCTGGAGCCCATTTGATCAATAAACTGAGTATCAAGAACCCAGCCGCCTTTGTGAGCAAAGCTCTCAGCTTCCAGAAAAAGATCGGCAGAGAACGCAGAATACGAGACAAAAAAGAAACAGATCAGTCGGAGGAAAAGAGGTCTCATGGTTTGTCTGAACTGAGAGTAGAGATCTTTAATCTCCACTCTCAATTCATGCTTTAGAAATTACACGTCGCAAATTTGGATGGCCTGGGCTAGCGAGCGAAGCGGCAGCGGGTTAGTAGGAACAAACTCCTGACCTACGAATCCTTTAAAGCCTGTCTTCACAATAGCTTTCATAATAGCCGGATAATTCAGTTCCTGAGAATCATCTATTTCATTGCGGCCCGGATTGCCTCCGGTGTGATAGTGTCCGAAATACTGATGATTTCTATTGATCGTATTGATGATATCTCCTTCCATAATTTGCATATGGTAGACATCATAGAGTAGTTTAACGCGCTCTGAGCCTATTTGTTTGCACATTTCTACCCCCCAGCTGCTGTGATCACACATATAATCTTTGTGTCCCTGGCTGTTGAGAAGCTCCATGATAACAGTGACTTTGTATTTTTCGGCAATGGGAGCAAGTTTCTTTAAACCCTTCACACAATTCTCTAAACCCTCTTCATCAGACATTCCTTTGCGATTGCCGCTAAAGGTAATAATGTTTGGGAAACCATATTTTGCGACGACTTGAATAGCTTCTTCAAACTCCTTGAGGTATTTCTCATGGTTTTCAACTTGATTCCAGCCGTTAGGAATGCTTGATGGCCCGTTACAAAGAGCACATGTCAGACCGTATTCCTTTACCTTATCAAATTGGCTAGGGTCCAGAAGCTCTACAGATTCCACCCCGATCTCTTTACAGAATTTACAAAGTCCCTCGAGCCCAACACCACCGTAGCACCAAGCAGATACCGAATGATGGATGTTGCCTTTCAGCCGGGCACGAGAGTCATCGGCTAAAGAAGAGAGAGGATGCATAGCGGCAGCTCCCATCAGGGCAGCTCCGCCAACAACTGTTTTTAACGCCGAACGGCGAGACATATTATTCATATTCATAAATGAGTTAGTATATAATTATTTGGACTACAGCTTCTGTTGCTTCGGTTACAGAAGCATCAAATTTTTGCTCCTTAATTTCTGGAGGAGCTTTAAGCTTATTTTTTACCTCAGGCAATGTTTCGAAAAGAGGCATTGCATACTGAGATCTCAATGCATTCCGATAAGCTACTTCGCTTTTTCGCTGAGTTTTGAGTAATGCTCTAACTCCTTGATCTTCGATATTCAAAATGCCTACAACTTCTCCTGATGCAGTGATGATGGGAGCTCCAGTGTTTTGTGAATTGATCAAAATGCCAATTTTAAGAAACCTGGGATCTCCTCGGATGCCTGAGGCCCCTTTTATATTTCCCTCACTCAGCTTTGGCAGCCAAGAAAGACGATCATACTCCGGGAATCCGACAGTGAAGACCGGATCGCCCATAACAAACGTTGCCTCGGGTGCTAAAGCTAAAGGCTTAATAGGTGGTCCGACCGTGGGAATGGGCTGATCCTTTGCCAGGATTGAACCACTTAGAACGGAGCGAATACGATTGTCGATCTTGAGAAGAGCCAGGTTGTTATGCGTGTCTGCAATAACTACCTCTGCCTTAAAATACCCGTAGGGGGTTCTTGCATAGATAGCGGTATGGTTTATGAGCGGCTGCCAGGAAGTCAGAATATGGCCATCGGCAGTAATAAAAAATCCGGAAACCGTATTCTCAATCGGGAGATTTGCCGCCAAGGGATCCAACTCATCAGGGGTTCCATAGCTTTGAATAAACTGAGAAAACTCCAAACTGAGCTCCTGGCCTTCCTTAATCTGAGATTGGCTTAAGTGCTTTTGGATTTTTTGCCGCATGCTGAGCGCTTTGGCATTTCCTTGCGAGGCGGAGATATTCATCCATTTGTAAGCTTCCACATCGTTTTCGCGAACTCCGTCTCCGTTATCATAGCAAAGGCCCAAGTGATATTGTGCATCAGAATTATTGTACATTGCTCCCCGCAAGAACCATTGGATTGCCTCCCGTTTGCTTTGGGGTACTCCCAACCCTTGCTGGTAAAGTGTCCCTATTCGTGTCATGGCTGGAGGATATTTATTGTCTGCGGAAACAGTGCACCAGTATGCACTCTGTGCGCTATTGCCAGATACTCCTCTGCCGGCAATATAGAGAAGGGAAAGAAAGTACTGAGCTCGAGGCTGGCCTTGATCAGCTGCTTTTTTGCACCATAGGTAGGATTGTCGATAATTTTTGGGATAGTATTTTCCGCTTTCGTAGTGTTCTGCGACCCAGAGCTGCGCTTCCGGATACCCCACGTAAGCCGCTTTCTCAATATAATCAATTGCCCTTTTAATTTCTTTTTTATCACGAGTGCTGCCGTAAATCCGCAACCCCATTTCGAAAAGAGCTTCCGGATTATTGGTGTCACAGCCCAAAATGACGTTTGCAATGTGGAGGGAGTGAAAGGGAGAATTGGTGTGCCAGAGCAATTGTTGTTGATTAGGCGTTGGAGCCGTGATTGTTTCAGTCAAAGGAGTTTCTGTTTCAGGGGTGGGTTCAACAGTTATCGGAGGTGGTTCTACAGGTGCCGGAGCGGGTGCTGGAGCGGGTGCTGGAGCGGGTGCTGGAGCGGGAGCTGGAGCGGGTGCTGGAGCGGGTGCTGGAGCGGGGGCCGGAGCGGGTGCCG